>NZ_JBFBIR010000011.1:0-175707 GCF_040685715.1 Kitasatospora sp. NPDC088264 | reverse complement strand
CCCGCCCAGCGCTGTTCCCGTGCCCCCCCGTGAGGTGATCTCGGCCGCTTTAACATATCCCCGCGGCGCCCCCCCGCCGGCGGGGGCGGCCGGCCGCGGGCCGCCCCCCACGACACGGAGCGGTGCAGGTCAGCCGACCATCGCCGCCAGGACGGTGCGCCAGTCCTCGCCCGGCTCGGGGCTCAGCGGGGCGGCGAGGGTCTCGGCGCGGTAGTGCCAGGGGCGGCGGAGTTCGGGATCGGCGTCGGGGCGCAGGTCCAGCGGGCTGCCGGAGTCGAGCAGGCGCACGAGCTCACCGGTGAAGTCCGCCCAGGAGACGTGCCCGTTGACGGCGTTGACGATCCGGCCGGCCGCCGGGTTGCCGTCGGCGACGCAGGCGGCGAGCGCGCGGGCCAGGGCGGCGGAGTGCACCCAGGCGGCGCCGTACCAGGCGGAGCGGTCGCCGGGGGCGGGGGCGGGCAGGGCGATCGGGCGGCCGGCCAGGGCGGCCTGGTAGAGGTCGCCGGTGGAGCCCCAGCGGAGCTGGTCGCGCAGGCGCTGGTGCGGGCCCCAGACGATCGGGGCGCGGACCACGGTGGCCGGGCCCCGGCCGGTGGCGGCCGCCTCGAACAGGATGCGCTCGCAGTCCAGCTTGGCCTGTCCGTAGGGGCTGACCGGTTCGCCGGTCGGGCCGCCTTCGGGGATGTCGGTGCCGGACGGGCGGCCGTAGGCGTCGATGCTGCTGACGAAGACGAACGGGCCGCCGCGCCAGCCCTCGACCAGGGCGCGCATCGCGGCGAGGTCGACGGCGTGCTCGGTGAAGGTGCAGGCGGCGTGGATGACGGCGTCGACACCCTCGACCGCGCGGCGCAGGCTGTCGAGGTCGGCGAGGTCGCCCTCGGCCAGTTCGGCGCCGTGCAGGGCGGGCAGGTGGGCGGACTCGGGCCGGACCAGGGTCCGGACCGGGCGGCCCTGGGCCATCAGTTCCTGGAGGACGGCCGCGCCGACACCGCCGGTGGCGCCGGTGAGCAGCACGGTGCCCGCGCGGGTGCGGGTACCCGGGCGGGAGCCGGTGCGGGCGGGGGCGGCGCGGCGCTCGTCCTCGCGGGTGGCGAGCAGGGCGGCGAGGGCGCGCGGGGTGCGCTGCTCCAGCACGTCCAGGCCGGTGAGCGGCAGGCCGGTGCGGGTGCGCAGGCGTTCGGCGAGCTGGACGGCGACCAGGGAGTGGCCGCCGAGGGCGAAGAAGTCGCCGTCGGCGGGCGGGGTGGTGCCGAGCAGTTCGCCGAAGGCCGTCCGGACGGTGTCGAGCGGGCCGGACCGCTCGGGGGCGGTCGGGGCCGCGCCGGGCAGCCGGCCGCGGTCCGGGGTTCCGTCGGCGTGCCGGGGCAGCCGGTCCAGCAGGGTGACGGCGGACGGCAGGTGGGCGGGGGCGAGGTGGCCGCGCAGTGCGGCGCGCAGTTCGACGCCGGTCGGGGCGACCGGGCCGCGCACCACGGCATAGGCGAGCGGCGGGCCGTCGGCGGTCTCGACGACGGCCGCCTCGACCACCCGGGAGTCGGCCGACAGTGCGGCGAGGGCCGGGTGCTGGGCGGTGGCCAGGCGGGTGCCGGGGAGCGCGGAGAGGGGCTGGTCGGGGTCGGCGGCGACGGCGGCGAGCAGGTCCGCGAAGGCGGTGAGCAGTTGCTCGGCGGTGGTCTCGTCGAGGGCGTCCCGGTCGTGCTGGACCAGGCAGCGCGGCTGCGGGCCGTCCTCGACCAGCAGGGCGAGGCCGAACTTGGCCAGGCCCAGGTCGAGTTCGACGTCCTCTGCGGTGAGGCCGGGCAGCGTGAGCGGCTCGGCGGGGTGGACGAGGTCGCAGCTGACGGACAGCAGCGGGGTGCCGTCGGCGCCGCGGGCCGCCGCGCCGAGCCGCTCGACGATCAGGTCGAACGGGATCTCGTGGTGCTGCTGCGCGTCCAGCAGCGCGGTCCGGGCCCGTCCGAGCACCTCGGTGAAGGTGGGATCGCCGGCCAGGTCGGCGCGCACCGCGAGGGTGTTGACGCCGAGGCCGACGGTACGGCGCAGCTCGGGCCGCAGGCGCTGGCCGCTGGCGCAGCCGAGGGTGAGGTCGGCCTGGTCGGCGGCGGTGCGCAGGGTGGCGAAGGCGGCGGCCAGGACGACGGCGAACAGGGTGGCGCCGTGCCGGGCGCCGAGCCGGCGCAGGCCCTCCACGGTGGCGGGGGCGAGCGGGGCGGCGTGCAGGGTGGCCCGGCGCTCGCGTGCCCCGGGCGGAGTGGGCCGCAGCAGCGCCAGCGGGCGGGCGCCGGCCAGGTGTCGGGCGCGGGCGTCGGCGGCGCTGGTGAGTTCGGCGTCGCGGGTGCGCTCCTCGCGGGCGTAGTCGGCGTACGACGGTCCGGGCGGCGGGAGTTGGGGCGCCACGCCGTCGCGGGCGGCGGCGTAGAGGGCGGCCAGGTCGGCGGCGAGGACGGGCAGCGAGCCGCCGTCGACGGCGATGTGGTGGATGTTCAGGAGCAGGGTGTGGTCCTGCGGGCCGTGCCGCAGCAGCAGGGCGCGCAGGACCGGGCCGGTGGCGAGGTCGAAGGGGCGGGCGGCCTCGGCGGCGAGCAGGGCGGGGGCGTTGTTCCCGGCGCCGTTCTCCCAGGTGGCGTCCACCGTGCGCAGCGGCACCGGGGTGACCGGGTCGGTCTGCTGGTGGGGCTGGTCGCCCTGGCGGCCGTAGCGGGTGCGCAGGACGGCGTGGCGCTCGGTGAGGCCGGTGAGGGCGGTGGCGAGGGCGGCGGGGTCGAGCGGTCCGCGCAGGCGGGTGGCGAGCGGGACGTTGTAGAGGGCGCCGCCCTGGCCGAGGTGGTCCATCAGCCACATCCGCTGCTGGGCGTGCGAGAGCGGGGCGGGGCCGGCCGGGCCGTCGCCCTGGCCGGTCGGCGCGCTCTGCGGGGCCGCCGGGCGCCCGCCCGCGGCGGGGCGGTTGCGGCGGGCGCGGCGCAGCAGGTCGGCCTGGTCGGCGGTCTGGTCGACGGCCGGGTGCTCGGCGGTCATCGGGTGGCTCCTTGCGGGGTGTCGTCGTGCGCGGCGCGCAGGGCTCGTTCGAGCAGGTCGGCCTGGCCGGCGACGGTGGGGTGGCCGAGGAAGTCGGCGAGCGAGAGTTCGACGCCGAGGTCCTCGCGGAGGTCGTCGACGACCCACATGGCGAGCAGCGAGTGGCCGCCCTCGGCGAGGAAGTCGGCGGCCGGGTCGGTGATCGGGCGTTCCAGGGCGCGGGTCCAGGCGGTGGCGACGGCCTGCTGGATCGGGGTGAGGGCGGCGGCGGTGCCGGGTCCGTCGGCGGCCGTCTCGTCGGCGGCGGCGAGGGCGCGGCGGTCGATCTTGCCGGTACCGGTCAGCGGCAGGGCGGCGAGTACGGTCCAGGCAGTGGGCACCAGGTGGGCGGGCAGCCGGTCGGCGAGCCGGGCACGGAGGGTCTCGACGGCCGGTCGGCTGCCGTCGGCGAGGACCAGGCAGGCGGTGAGCGCGGCGTCGGTGTGGCCGGGCCGTCGGACCACGACGGCCGCCTCGGCGACCTCGGGGAACTGCAGCAGCGCGTGCTCGACCTCGCCGGGTTCGATCCGGAAGCCGCGGACCTTCACCTGGTCGTCGGTGCGGCCGTGGAACTCCAGTGCGCCGTCGGGGCGTTGGCGGACGAGGTCGCCGCTGCGGTAGGCGCGGCCGGTGCCGGGCAGGTCGCGGAAGCGCTCGGCGGTCAGCTCCGGCCGGTCCAGGTAGCCCTGGGCGAGCCGGCCGCCGGCGATCCACAGTTCGCCGACGGTGCCGGGCGGCACCGGTGCGAGCTCCTGGTCGAGGACGAGGGTGCGGGCGCCGCCGAAGGGCCGGCCGATCGGGACCGGGCCGGTGGTGCAGTCGGCCGGGGTGATCCGGTGCAGGGTGGTGAAGGTGGTGGCCTCGGTCGGCCCGTAGACGTTGAAGAGTTCGAGCCAGGGGAAGGCGCGCAGCACCGCCCCCGCGTACTCGGGCGACAGGGCTTCGCCGCCGACGGCCAGGGAGCGCAGCACACCGAAGATCCGGGACTGCCGGGCGGCCAGGTGGTGGAACAGGGCGGTGGTGATGAACACGGTGGTGACGCCGAACCGCTCGATGTCGCGGACGAGTTCCTCGGCGGTGGGCCGGTCGGACGGCGAGACGGCGACGGCGGCGCCGCGCGCCAGCGGGGCCCACAGTTCGAAGGTGGAGGCGTCGAAGCTGATCGTGGAGTGGAACAGGACCCGGTCGCGGGGGCCGAGCGTGAACGCGTCCTGGGCGGTGACCAGGTCGGCGACGGCGCTGTGCGGGACGATGACGCCCTTGGGCCGGCCGGTGGAGCCCGAGGTGTAGAAGAGCAGGGCGGGCGCGGCCGGCTCGGCGGCGTCGGGGGCGGCCGCACCGATGGCGTCGGGGCCGTTCCCGGCCGGGGCGGCGGGCTCGGCCAGGACGAGGGTCGAGGTCAGCGCGAGGGTCTGCTCCTCGGCGAGTCCGGCCTCGGCGAGCAGCGTCTTGTCGCCGAGGACGAGCCGGACTCCGGCGTCCCCGGTCATCTCGGCGATGCGCTGGCGCGGGTAGGCCGGGTCGATCGGGACGACGTGGGCGCCGGTCCGCCAGATCGCGAGCTGGGCGACGACCAGGCGGGTGGAACGGGCGCAGAGCAGGCCGACGGCGCTGCCGGCGCCGATCCCCCGGGCGGTCAGGGTCGCGGCCAGCCGGGCCGAGGAGTCGACGAGTTGACGGTACGTCAGAACGGTGGAGCCGTCGGTCACGGCGAGGGCGTCGGGGCGCTCCTGGGCGTGCCGGGCGATCAGGTCCGGGAGGGTCGCGGTGGGCATGGTGGGTCCCTTCCGGGCGCCCCGGCCGCGAACGGCCGGGGCGCCCTGCGCAGGTCGTACGGGCGGGCGGGCGGTCAGACGGCGGCGGCGGCGGTCGGCTGCCGTTCCGCCACCAGCCGGGCGACGGCCCGCAGGTCGGGCTGGCGCAGCACCAGGGGCGCGCGCAGCCGCACCCCGCACTCCTCCTCCAGGGCCTCCAGCAGCCGTGCGGCGGCGAGCGAGTTGCCGCCCGAGGCGAGGAAGTTGTCGCCGGGCCCGAGGTCCGCGCGGCCGAGCAGGTCGCGGCACAGGCGCAGCACGGTGCGCTCGGTGGGCGTGGCGCCCTCCTCCGCCGCGACCGGCTCGTCCGCCGTCGGGGCGAGGAGCAGGGCGGCGCGGTCGACCTTGCCGTTGGCGTCCAGCGGGAAGGTGTCGACCAGGCGGACGGCCGACGGGACGGCCTGCTCGGGCAGCCACGGCCGGACCGCCGCCAGCAGCTCGTCGGCGTCGGCCGCCGAGGACCCCTCGACGGTCTGGACGAAGGCGAGCAGCCGGACGCCGCCGGTGGGCGCCGGGGCCGCGGCCACCACGGCCCGGCGCACCCGCGGGTCGCGCTCGAACGCGGCCTCGACCTCGGCGGGTTCGACCCGGACGCCGCTGACCTTGACCTGGTCGTCGAGCCGGCCGTGGAACTCCAGCACGCCGTCGGCGCGCATCACCACCCGGTCGCCGCTGCGGTAGACCCGGTCGATGCCGTCCACGCCGGGCGGCACGCCGACGAAGCGCCGGGCGGTCAGCTCGGGGTCGAGGTAGCCGGCGGCCAGGCCCCGGCCGCCGATGCGCAGTTCGCCGGCCTGGCCGCGCGGCACCGGTCGGCCCTCCTCGTCGGTGACCAGGACGACCGCGCCCGGGACGGGCAGCCCGATCGGCGGTGCGCCGGCGCCGTGGTCGAGGCCGGGCGCCATGGTGTGCACGGTGGTGGTGACGGTGGCCTCGGCGGGACCGTAGGCGTTGTGGACGGCCGCGGTGACGTCCGGGCCGGGGGCGCGGCGCAGCCGGTCGCCGCCGATGGTGAGGTGGCGCAGTGCCAGCCCGTCCGGCCACCCGCGCGCCAGGATCGGTTCGGCGAGCGGGGTGGGCAGGATGCTGACGGTGACGCCGGCCTCGCGCCACCAGTCGGTGAGCGCGCCCGGGTCCCAGCGGACGGCCTCGGGGGCGAGGGTGAGCGCGGCGCCGGAGGTGAGGGTGGCCCACAGCTCCAGGACGTGCGGGTCGAAGGACACGCCGATCAGCAGGCTGTGCCGCTCGCCGGGGCCGAGGCCGGTCAGCTCGCGGTACCAGTGGAGCAGCGCGCCGAGGGCGGGTTCGCCGACGGCGACGGCCTTGGGGGTGCCGGTCGAGCCGGAGGTGAGCACCGCGTAGTGGGTGCCGGCGGGCACGTGGACCTGCTCGCCGGGGACGAACGCGGCGACCACGTCGCTGGCCGGGTCCAGGTCGAGCGCCAACTGCTCGCCGCCATGCGGCAGTCGGGCCGGGTCGCCGACCAGGCAGGCGGGCCGCAGCTGCTCGGCGACGGCCTGGAGCCGGCGCTCGCCGGGGCGCGGGCCGAGCGGCAGGTGGACGGCGCCGAGCTTGGCGGTGGCGAGGGTGACGGCGGCCAGGGCGGCGGAGTGGCCGAGGCAGACGCCGACCAGGTCGCCGGGGCGGATCCGGTCGCGCAGCGCCGCGGCCACCGTGTCGGCGAGGCGGTCGAGTTCGGCGTAGCTGTAGGTGCGGGCGCCGTCGATCAGGGCGGGCGCGTCCGGGGTCCGGTGCACCCAGGTGGCGAACAGGTCGAGGACCGCGCCGTCCTGGTGCGGGCGACCGTATTCGATGCTCAGGGTTTCCATCATCGTCTCCAGGTGGTTCAGGCCGTTGACAGGCCGTTGACGGACTGTCAGTTCAGGCCCATGGAGCGGGCGATGATCACCTTCTGGACCTCGGAGGTCCCCTCGATGATCGTGGTCATCCGCACGTAGCGGTACAGGAACTCCAGCGGGTGGCCGCGCACCCAGCCGGTGGCGCCGTGCACCTGGAGCGAGCGGTCCACCGCGCGCACGGCGGTCTCGGAGGCGGTGAGCTTGGCGAGCGCCGCGTTCTCCGGCGCCTCGGTGCCGTCGTCGACCAGCCGGGCGCAGGCGAGGGTGAGCAGCTTGGAGCACTCCACCTCGGCCCGGGTGGCCACCAGGTGTTCCTGGACGTGCTGGTACTCGCCGATGACCTTGCCGAAGGCGCGCCGCTCGCGGGCGTACTCGACGCCCATGCGCAGCGCGTACTCGGCGATGCCGTTGCACATCGCGGCGACGACCAGGCGGCCCCGGGAGAGGCTGTCCATGGCGAGGGCGGTGGCCGCGCCGACGCCCTCCTCGCCGCCGATCACGGC
This sequence comes from Kitasatospora sp. NPDC088264, assembly GCF_040685715.1. NCBI lineage: Bacteria > Bacillati > Actinomycetota > Actinomycetes > Kitasatosporales > Streptomycetaceae > Kitasatospora > Kitasatospora sp. NPDC088264. The sequence continues at coordinate 168,477 of NZ_JBFBIR010000011.1, read as the reverse complement.
GTCGGTGGAGACGGTGACCTGGTCGAGCAGCAGCTCGAACAGCGGTTCGCCGGACATGCCCTCGTAGCGCTGGCCGATCCGCAGGCCGGGCTGGTCGATCGGGAGGACGAAGGCGGTGGCGCCGGCGGTGGGCCCGGCTCCCTCGCCGAGGTCGGTGGCGGTGACGACGAGCACCAGGCCGGCCCGGTCGGCGTTGCTGACGAAGGTCTTGCGGCCGTTCAGCACCCAGCCGTCGGCGGTGCGCACGGCGGTGGTGGTGAGGCGGAACGCGTCGGAGCCGGCGTGCGGCTCGGTGAGGGCGAGGCAGCGGGTCTGCTCGCCGCGCACCAGCGGCACGAGGTGGCGCTCGATCTGCTCGGGGGTGCCGTGCCGCAGCAGCGGGCTGGGGCCGTCGGAGCCGGCCAGGGCGTACGGCGCGAGCGGGCAGCCGCTGCGCCCGGCGGCGTGGTGCAGCAGGACGACGGCGGTGAACGGCATGTCGGCGCCGCCGAGTTCCTCGGGGTAGTCGCCGGCGTAGAAGCCGAGCGCGGCGGAACGCTTGCGGACGTAGGCGCGCAGTTCGGCGGGCACCTCGTCGGCGGTCTCGGGCAGTTCGGCGGCCAGCGGGACGAGCTCGCGGCGGACGAAGCTCTCGAACGCGTCGACGAGTTCGCGGTGGCCGTCTTCGAGGACGGCGGAGGGGGCGGTCATGCGCGGTCTGCCTTTCCGGGGTGCTGGCCGGTGAGCGCGCTGGCCTGGTCGGCCAGGACGGCGTGGCGGAACAGGGTGCGCAGCGGCGGGCGGCTGCCGAGGTGCGGCTCCAGCCAGGCGGCGAGCTGGGCGGCGAGCAGCGAGTGGCCGCCGACCTCGAAGAAGTGGGACTCGGCGGTGAAGCGGTCGTGGCCGAGCACCTCGCGCCAGGCGGCGGCGATCAGTTCCTGGCCGGGGTCGGCGAAGGCGCTCTCGGCGGCCGGGGCGGCCTCCTGGGCGGGGGCCTCGTCGGCGAGCCGGGCGAGGGCGGCGCGGTCGGGCTTGCCGCCGGGCAGGGTGGGCATCGTCTCGACGGCCGTCCAGGTCGCGGGGACGAGCCCGCCGGGCAGCCGCTGGGCGAGCGCCGCGTGCAGGGCGGCCTGGTCGGGGCGGTCGGCGCCCTCCAGGAAGCCGATCAGGCGCGGGCCGGCCTGCGGGTCGGTGTGCAGCACCACCGCGCAGGAGCGCCCGCCGAGTTCGGCGGAGGCCGCGGCCTCGATCTCCTCCAGTTCGATCCGGTGGCCGCGGAGCTTGACCTGGTTGTCGGCGCGGCCGAGGAAGCACAGCCGGCCGCGCAGGTCGCGGTAGCCGCGGTCGCCGGTGCGGTAGACGCGCTCGCCGCCGAGGGCGGGCACGGTGACGAAGCGGGCCGCGGTCGGCTCCGGCAGGCCGAGGTAGCCATCGGCCAACAGGTCTCCGCTGACGGCGAGTTCGCCGACACAGCCGGCCGGGAGCGGGCGCAGCGCCTCGTCCAGGACGTGCAGGCGCACGCCGTCCAGTTCCGCGCCGAGCGGGATCTCGCCGTCCTCGGCCACGTCGGCGGCGGTGACCTCGTACACGGTGGAGGTGACGGTGGCCTCGGTGACGCCGTAGGCGTTCAGCACGGTGGTCGCCTCGGTCAGGCCGGCCAGCGCGCGGGCGGGCAGGCGCTCGCCGCCGAGGACGAGCAGCCGGGGCGTCCAGCGGCCGTCGCGCAGCGCTTCGCGCAGGTCCTCGCGGACGGCGAGCAGGTAGCTGGTCGGCAGGTTGGCGACGGTGACGCCGCGGGCGGCGAGCACGGCGACGAGCTCGGGCCCGGTGGGCACCTCGCGCTGCGGCACGACCAGGGCGGCGCCGGCGGCCAGCGCGGGCAGCACCTCCTCCAGCGCCACGTCGAAGGACGGGCGGGCGAACAGCAGCACCCGGTCGGCGGTGGTCAGTTCGTAGCGGGCGGCGATCGCGGCGACGTACCCGGCGAGCGCGTCGCGGCCGACCAGGACGGGCTTGGGCACGCCGGTGGAGCCGGAGGTGTGGATCAGGTAGGCGGCGCCGTCCAGCACGGCGGCGGGCTCGGCCTTGGGGAAGGCCGGGCCGTCCAGCAGCGCGGGGGTGACGCCCTCGGCGGGCAGGGCGAGCGCGCTCTGCCGGGTGGCCAGCACCAGGGCCGGGGCCAGCCGGTCCAGCAGCAGGCCGAGCCGGGCGGCCGGGTCCTCGGCGGACAGCGGCGCGTACACGGCGCCGTACCGCAGGCAGGCGAGCAGGGCGACGACGCTGTCCACGCCGCGCGGCAGCACGGCGGCGACCGGCTGGCCGGGGGTGACGCCGGCGGCGCGCAGGCGTTCGGCCAGCTGGGTGACGCGGCGGTCGAGCTCGCCGTAGCTGAGGCGCTCGGTGCCGGCGATCATCGCGATGGCCGTGGGGTCGTGGGCGGCGGCCGGGTCGAGACCGGCCCGGGCGACGGCGATGGCGGGTTCGGCGGCCGGGGCGGGGTCGAGCGCGGCGAGCGTGGCCTCGGGCCGGTCGAGGTAGCAGCGCAGCAGCTGGAGCAGGCGGTCGGCCAGCAGGGTGGCCTCGGCCTCGCCGAACAGGTCGGCGTCGTAGTCCCAGACCAGGGTCATCCCGGCGCCGCCGTGCTTCTCGCCGACCACCCGGCGGTCGTCGGGCAGCAGCACCAGGTCGAGGTCGAAGCGGGTGGTGCCGGTGTTGAAGCCCTCGTACAGCGAGACTTCGAGACCGGGCGCCTGGACGTCCGGCAGCGCGGCGTCGTGCGCGCTGAACATCACGTTGAACAGCGGGTTGTCGGCGCCGCCGGTGTGCAGGCCGAGCCGGCGGGTCAGCTCCTGGACCGGCAGGTCCTGGTACGGCAGCGCACGCAGCAGGACGTCGGTCACCTCGTCGACGGCCTCGGTGCCGGGGGCGGCCGGGTCCAGCCGCAGGTGCAGCGGCACGGTGTTCACGAACATGCCGACGGTGCCCTCGAAGCCCTCCGGGCGGTTGCCGACGGCGGTGCCGACGACGAGTTCGCGGTGCCCGGAGTGCCGGCGCAGCAGTTCGGCGAAGAGCGTGAGCAGCGTGCTGAACGGGGTGTGCCCGTCCTCCTTGCTGCGGGTGCGCAGCCGCTCGGCGAGGTCGGCGCCGATCGACTGGCGCATCTGGCCGCCGCGGTGGCGGCGCACCGCGCCGGGGTTGGCCAGCCCGGGCAGGGTGACCTCGCGCGGGGCGTCGGCCAGCTCCCGCAGCCAGAAGGCGAGCGCGCGCTCACGGGCGTCCGGGTCGACGGCCGTGCGGGCGTGCTGCTCGTACGAGGGCGCCTCGGGCAGCTGGTAGGGCTCGCCGAGGACGTGGGCGCGGTAGACGGTGAACAGGTCGCGCAGCAGGATCGCGAAGGAGTGGCCGTCGTGGACGAGGTGGTGCTCGACGTGGATCAGCCGGTGGTGGTCCGTGCCGAGGCGCACCAGGTGCCAGCGCAGCACCGGCGCCTTCTCGGTGTCCACCGGCTCCTCGGCCTCGGCGGCCAGCAGCTCGCGGAAGGTGGCCTCCGGGTCGGCCTCGGCGGCGAAGTCGCTGCGGCGCAGCGTCGGTTCGCAGTGCTCGGCGACCCGCTGGCCGGGCAGGCCCTCCGGGCGGGCGACCAGTTCCAGGCGCAGGCCCGGGTGGTGTGCGAGGACGGCGGCCAGTCCGGCGTGCAACGCGTCCTCGTCGAGGGTGCCCCAGAGGTCGAGCACGGCGGTGAAGTTGTACGCACGACTGCCGGGCAGCATCTGCTCGTGCAGCCAGACGATCTCCTGCGAGGAGGAGAGCGCAAACATCGGTGACTCCCTTGTGTGGTGGGCGTGTTGGCCCTGTGGTGGCGGGGCGGGCGTGGATGGCCCGGCCCTGGTTCCGGGCACGCCGGGGTGGTGGCGCGGCCCGGCGGTCGGTGTGGGGGCTCGGTGGCGGCTTCGGTCCGGGGCGGGTCAGGCGTCCGGGGCGGGCGTCCTGATGCGGACGTCCGGTGCAGGTCCGGTACGGCTTCGGGTCGGGTCCGGGGCGGCTTCGGGTCGGGTGCGGATCAGGCGTCCGGAGCGGGCGTGCGGATCAGGCGTCCGACGCGAGGTCAGGCCGGGGGGCGGGGTCAGGCCGGGGCGGGTCAGGCCGCCCGCAGGTGGCGGCGCAGCGTGGCGAGCAGGTCGTCGAAGGCGGCGGTGGCGGCGTCCTCGGGGAACCGCTCGCGGTCCCAGGCGAGGCGCACCAGCAGGTCGTCGCCGTGCGAGGCGGCGACCGCGAACGGCGCGGCGAGCGGCCGCCCGGCCAGGTGGGTCTCCCGGCCGGGCACGCCGCCGAACACCAGCGGCGGGCGGCGGTGCAGGTCCTCCAGGGTGAGCATGCCGTCCAGGGCGCCCGTCCACGGGGCGCCGGCGGTGCGGGCGGCCCGGACCACCTCGTCGAACGGGGTGTCGGCGTGGTCGAGGTCGTCCCACCAGGCGTCGGCGAGGTCCTCCAGGGCGGCGGCCGCGCCGGGTGCGGCGGGGTGCACCAGGGTGTTGAGGAAACAGCCGAGCGCGGCGGGCGCACCCGGCGGGCGGCCGCCCCACGGGTAGCCGAGGGCGAGCTGCCCGTCGGTCCGGTGCAGCCGGTGGGCGGCGGCCGCGGTGGCGTCCAGCAGGGCGGGGAAGATAGCGGTGCGAGCGGCCCCCTCGGCGGCGGGCAGCCGGTGGCTGAGCATGCCGGTGGAGCCGGCCGCTCCCCCGCCCGTCCCGGTGACGCCGCCGAGCCTGCGGCCCCAGTGGGCCTGTGCGGCGGGGCCGGCGGCGGCGTCCTCGGCGGCCAGTTGCCGTTCGACGGCCTCCCGGTAGGCCGCCAGGGCGTCCTGGTCGGGGGCGGCGACGGCCTCCTGGGCGTGGTCGTCCCGGGCGTAGGCGTCGGTGAGGTCGGCGGTGAGGATGCCGAGCGACTGCTCGTCGCAGGCGGCGTGGTCCACCGCGAGGGCGAGCAGTTCCTCCTCGCCGTCCGGCTCCCGGGCCACCAGCAGGCGCAGCGCGGGCCCGTCGGCGGGCCAGTCCAGCAGGGCCTCGCGCAGGGCGGAGCGGGCGGTGCCGCCGGGCGGGACGGCGATCCGGGCGGCCTCGGCCGAGGGGGCGCCGACCCGCAGGACGGGCGTGCCGCGCACCGTTCCGAAGCCGCCGCACAGCGCCGGGTGCCGGGCGGCGGTGGCGGCGGCGGCGCGGGCCAGCCGGGGCAGGTCGAGGGTGCCGCCCGGGTAGGCGTGGAACAGCGGGACGACATCGGGCCGGCCCTGCGGCGCGAGCCTGCGGGTGATCAGGAAGCGCCGCTGGGCGCCGGTGAGCGGGAGCAGGTCCATCGGGGAGTCGGCGGCGGCGGAACGGTACCGGGCGAGGTAGGCGGCGGTGATGCTGGCGTGCACGGAACGGTCTCCGGTTTCCGGTTTCGGTTCGGTTCGGACGTCAGGCGGCGGGGCTCGTCGGGCGGCCGGGTGCGTCAGGCGGCGGGGCTCGCGACGGGCTCCTCCCCGGCCGTGGCGGCGGTGTCCGCCGGGAGGTCCCGCAGCCGGCGCAGCGGCGACAGCAGAAGCGGCACCGGGACGAGCAGGAAGCCCGCCGCGCACAGCCACAGCGCGGCGCGCGGTCCGGCCGCGTCGGCGACGGTGCCGCCGACGAGCGCGCCGATCGGCAGCGTGCCCCAGACCAGGAAGCGCATGGTGGCGTTCATCCGGCCGAGCAGCTCCGGCGGGCACAGGCTCTGCCGGAAGCTCACCTGGGCGACGTTGTAGGCCACCGCGCCGAACAGCACCACCGCCGAGGCGATTCCGAACAGCACCACGCCCGCGCCCCGGCCGGACAGCGGCCACAGCAGCGCGAACGGCGCCGTCACCACGGTGGCGAGCCAGATCAGCCGGGCCTGGCCGAGCCACGCCGCCAGCCGCCCCGCGCACAGCGCCCCGGCCAGGCCGCCGACGGCGGAGGCCGACAGCAGCAGACCGATGGCGCCCGGCGCGAGGTCGAGCACCCGCACCCAGAACACCGTCTGCACGGCCGCCAGCACGGCGGCGAACAGATTGGACACGGCGGTCGCGGCGGCGATCGCGCGCAGCAGCGGGTGCCCGAGCACGAAGCGCACGCCCTCGGCGACCTCGGCACGCAGCGACCGTCCGGGCGCCGGCTCCGGTCGGGGCTCCTCGACCCGGATCCGGGCGAGCAGCAGGGCGGAGGCGAGGTAGCCGACGGCGTCGGCCACGATGGCGAGCGACGCGCCGAGCAGTTGGACCAGGCCGCCGCCGAGCCCGGGCCCGACGATCTGCGCCGAGGAGCGGACCGTCTCGATCGCGCCGTTGCCCCCGACCAGTTGCTCGCGCGGCAGGACGGACGGCAGGAAGGACTGGTGGGCGACGTCGAAGAAGACCGTCGCCACCCCGGTGACCAGCGCCACCAGGTAGAGCTGGGCCATGGTCAGCACGCCGAGCGCGGCGGCCGGCGGGATCGACCCGACGGCGAGGCAGCGCACCACGTCGGCGCGGATCAGCACCGGGAGCTTGCGCATCCGGTCCAGCCAGGCGCCGGCCGGCAGGCCGACCAGTAGGAACGCGGCGGTCTCGGCGGCGGTCAGCAGGCCGACCTCGAAGGGTGTGGCGTCGAGCACCATCACCGCCACCAACGGGAGCGCGACCAGGGTCACCTGGCTGCCCGTCTGGGCCGTCGCGGCTCCGGTGAGCAGGAGTCGGAAGTCGCGGTGGCCGAGCAGGCGGTCGCGGCGGGGGCTTGGCGTCTCGTTCATCAGTGCGACTTTCGGTCACCACTTCGCTACTGGGCAAGCATCGCGTCCGTTTCCGGACGAACCACGGGTCGGCCGGATCGCGCCACTCCCGCGACCCGCCCTTACGGACCCCATACGACCGAGCACGCTCCCGCCGGGACGTCCGCGCAGGCCGCCGACCTGGGGCGGACCACTCGCACGGCCACCCGGCGCACCGCGGGCCCCGCACGTCCAATTCGCCGTCCGCTATGCGGGCATTCGCATTCCGGCCACCGGACGCCGTCACTCAACTTGGCTGGATCATGCGAAACACTGACTGTCCGTCATCTGATCGTGATATCGGCCGCGTCGCGGGAGGCCGTGGGAAGAAGCACCCGCGCCGCCGAACGGGCCGGACCGGGCCCCGCCGCTCAGTCCGCCTCCCGGCAGGTCACCGCCAGCACCGCCATGTCGTCGTCCCGCGGCCCGCCCGTCCACCGCTCCACGTCCGCCACCAGCGCGTCGACGGCCTCCTGGGGGCCGTCGAACGGGCCGAGCGGGCCGAGGGCGAGCAGCGGATCGTAGAACTCCCCGGCCGCGTCCCGGGCCTCCGTCACCCCGTCGGTCACCAGCAGCAGCGTGCACCCCGGCGGGAACGGCCGGGTCTCCGGCGCCGGCCGGGCCACGCCCAGCGAGCCCATCCCGAGCGGCAGCCCCGGGTCGGCGGCATCCAGCCGGCGCACCGCCTCCGGCCCGCCCAGCAGGTACGGTCCCGGGTGCCCGCAGTCGAGCGTGCGCACGACGTCCTCACCCGGCGGGAACTCGACCAGCAGCGCCGTGATGAACCCCTCCAGCCGCACCTCCTCGGCCAGCAGCGTGTTCTCCCGGGTCAGCGCCCGCTCCAGCCCGTCGGCCAGCGCCACGAGGTCCGGCGCCCGGTGGGCGTCCTCCCGGAACGCGCCGAGCAGCACCGACACCGCGCCGACCGCCTGCAGCCCCTTGCCCCGCACGTCCGCGATCAGCACCCGCACGCCGTACGGGGTCGCCTGCAGCGCGTACGCGTCGCCGCCGATCAGCGCCTCGGTCTGCGCCGCCCGGTAGCAGGCGGCGACCGACAGTCGGCCCACTCGCGCGGGCGGCTCGGGCAGCACCGCCCGCTGGGCGGCCTCGGCCACCGACCGCACCTGCGCCAGCCGCTCCCCGTGCCGGGCGACGACGCGGTTGACCCAGACGCCGAGCAGCGCGGCGAAGGCCGTGTTCACCAGCTCCAGGTAGCCGTCCTGGGTGCCGATCGAGCCGTCCCGCACGGCCAGCACGAGGATGCCGGTCACATTGGCGACGCCCACCGCGAGGGTGTCCCGCAAGGTCAGCAGGGCGCCGGTCAGGACGGCGGCGGCCGCGAGGAGCGGGTCGCCCCAGTAATCGGCGGGATCCAGGGAGTTCCAGACGAGCCCGGCGACGATCAGCAACCACGGCGCGAACCGCACGTACGGCGGCCACTGCTCGGACCTCGGGGCCATCGGAGACCTTGCTTCCCGTCTCACCGCCTATCCGGAATGGGCGATTCCGATCCTAGCCACCCCTGCGCGCCCCCGCGCGCGCCCGACTGCGCCGCGGGGAGCGAACCGCGCGGTGGCGCCCCTCGGCCACCGGGGCCGGGGCGGGACCGTGGGTCAGCCCGGTGATCTGCTCCGGCACCCGCACGGCGCTCCCGCCGACGGCCGGGCACGCGAGAGCGGACGCGCCCGCTACCCGTCCAGGGTGAACCGCCCCGCGCCCGGGCCGGTGAGGAGGCCGGGCGGCAGCCGGCGCCCGTAGGTGAGCAGCAGGAGGTGTTCGGCCCGGCCCTCCACCACGGCCGGGCCCTCGCCGTACGCCCAGGCGGTGTCGGTGGCCCGCAGGTGGACACCGTCGAGTCGGGCGCCGAAGAAGCGCAGGCTGCGCCGGGAGACGGTGGCGAGCAGGGCGGTGACCCGAGGCAGCGGTAGGCGCGAGGGCAGGCCGAGCGCGGTGGTGATGTCGAGGCCGTGCACGACGTCGTGGGCGAGGGCGGCGATCCGGCCGCCGACCGGGGGGCGCCAGGGGTGTTCGGCGTGGTCGGCGAGAGCGGCGGCGAGTTGGCGGTCGGTGAGGGCGGCGGCGTCGCGGCGCGCCACCCGGTCGGTCATCCGGTGGAGGGAGCCGCCGGCCCGCATGAGGTCCGCGAGACTGCGGGCGGTGGAGTGGCGGAAGCCGGTGCTCATGTGGGCGGCGACCTCGCGAACGCGCCAACCTGCGCACAGCGAAGGGGAGTTCCACTGGTCCGGGGAGAAGGTGGTGAACACCTCGGCGAGTTCCCGGCGTTCGGCCGCGATCTGCTCGCGGACCCAGTCGACGGCCTGGTCGTGCTGCACGGTTCCCATGCCTCCAGCCTGCGGCCGGGACCCTCCGGACGTCCAAGACCGGGGAGTTCTTCCACCTATCATCAGAAGTTATGGAACTCCGGCAGCTCCAGTACTTCGTCACCGTGGCCCAGCAGGGCAGCTTCACCCGCGCCGCCGAACTGCTGCACCTCACCCAGCCCGGGGTCAGCGCCCAGATCCGGCAGCTGGAGAAGGAATTGGGCCACCGGCTGCTGGACCGCGGCGGGCGCGGCGTCCGGCTCACCCCGGTCGGCGAGGCGGTGCTCCCGCACGCGCGGGCGGCGCTCGCCTCCGCCGCGGCGGCGCGGCAGACGGCGCAGGACTTCGGCGGACTGCGGCGCGGGCACGTCCGGCTCGGGCTGGTCTCCGGGGCAGCCCTGGGTCCTGTCCCGCCGGCCGGGGCGGACGGCCTTCCCGGACTCGCCACCACGCTCGCCGCGTTCCGCCGCGACCACCCGGGCATCGACCTCTCGCTGGCCGAGGACGGTACCGCGCGGATGCTCGGCGCCCTGCGCGAGGGGCGGTTGGACCTCGCCGTGATCGGCCTGCCCACCACCGCGAGCGGACGGGACGACGACGACGGCTGGCGGACGCTGGCCGGGCTCGCCCTGCACACCGTGCTGGAAGCCCCGCTGGTCGCCGCCTTCACCGGGCACCACCCGCTGGCCGGCGGACCGGACGGCCCCCTGCCGGTCGCCGCACTGGCCGGGCACGCCCTGGTGAGCACCCCGCGCGGCACCGGCCTGCGGACGGCACTGGAGCAGGCCCTGGCCGCGGCCGGGGCACGCCCCACGGTCGCGGTCGAGGCGTCCGCCCCGCCGCAGCTGGCCGAACTCGCCGCGCACGGGCTGGGCGTGGCCGTGCTGCCGGATCCGCCGCCCGCCGCCGGGCTGCGGATCCGGCCGCTCACCGACCCCGTCCCGCTGGTGCGGATCGCGCTGGCCTGGCCGACCGGCCGCCCCACCGCGCCGCCCACGGCCGCGCTCCTGGGCCACTTGCGGACGTCCTATCCGGGCCCGGGGGCCCGCACCTGACGCTGCCGGGGGTCCGTCCTCCGCAGGCCGCCGTCAGAGCGCGGCGGCGGCGGTCCCGTCGCCGATGTGCAGGATCGCGTCGGCCCCGTCGAGGACCGCCCGGTCGAGCGGGAAGTAGCCCTGCTCCGGCGTGGTGTCGGTGCGCGTCCGGCCACCGGCGGCCGCACCGGGCTCGACCAGTCCCCAGGTGGCGGCCCCGCGCTGGAGCGCGCCCTCGTGGGTGTCCGGCTCGGGCTCCTGGAGCCCGACGGCCTCGCTGCGGCCCAGGCTGCCGGGGACGAAGGTGTACGGCTCGTCCAGGGAGTTCAGGATCGCGCCGACGCCGCTCCAGGTCAGGTCCAGGTCCGCCAGCCGCATGGCGCTCGGCTGCCGCTGCAGGTGGAGGTTGTGGGCGAAGACGAGGGTCCCCCCTCGGCGGGCCTCGCCGCCGCGGATGTCGAGGAGGTTCTGGGCCATGAGCACGTCCCGGGTGCCGAGGAGGCCGGACAGCCGGGCGCCCGGCTCCAGGCGCTCGGCCGACTGCCGGTGGTAGCGGAGCAGACCGAGGCCGGCGGTGAGGTGCGTCCTGGCCCTGAGCCACTCGGCGCGCGAGGTCGCCGCGACCAGTTCCGGGGCCCGCGCGTACAGCAGGGTGAGCAGGTCGTCGGCGACCGTCCGCAGCTTCTCCGCCTCGGCGGAGGCGCCGGGCGACATCTCCGGGTCCAGGACCGCCTCGGGGCGGCTCCAGCGCTGGTCCTCGCCGACCAGGCCGGCGAGGTCGAGGTCGAGCCCGAGGTAGTCGCGGGCGTGTTCGAGGTAGCGCCGCGGGCTGGGTGCGCTGGTGTTCTCCGTCTGCGCGTCGAAGCCGTGGAAGGCCAGACGGTCCGCCGGCGGCCGGCTCCGGTTGTAGTCGCGCATCCAGGCGACCAGCCGCCGGTTGCCGTCCAGCTCTCCGAAGCCGTGGGAGAAGCCCTCGCCCATCACCGAGTCGAGGGTGCCCACCCCCTCCTGGACGAAGTCGTTCACGGTGAGCGCGGCCACCCGGTCGGTTTCGAGGGCGATCGACCGGAATCCCCGGTCGACCAGTTGGGCGAACAGCTCGTTGCGGATCCGCGCGAAGGCCGGTTCCCGGTGGGTGGGTTCACCGAGCGCCAGCAGTGCGCATGACGGAGGGACGAGGTCTCGCAAGTCCTGACTCATGACCCTCAAGCGTATCCTTGAAAGAACGGTTGAGACTTTTCCTGCTCCGACCGCCCGATCCTCCGCTGAAGTCTCAAACCGGTGACCACCATGCGCCCCTCCGACCTCGCCCGCGGGCACGGCCTCTCGACCCAGGCCGTGCGCAACTACGAGCGGGACGGCTTCCTCCCGCCCGCCGAACGCACCGCCAGCGGCTACCGCATCTACACCGAGGTGCACGCGGCCGCGCTCGACGCCTACCGCTCCCTGGTCGCGGCGTACGGCCACGCGACCGGCGGCCGGATCATGACCGCACTCCACCGGGGCGGGCTCGACGACGCCCTGACGGCCATCGACCGCGGCCACGGCCAACTGCTCCGCGACCGGGACACCCTGGACGCGGTGCGGGAGGCCGTGCACCACCTGACGGCGCGACCCGACGCGGCGCGGGATCTCTCGGCGGACCTTGCAGCGGACCTTGAGACGGATCTTGCGGCGGATCTTGAGGCTGGCCCATCGGCGGAGCCCGCGGTGGACGGCGCCGTCCTGAGCATCGGCGAACTCGCCCACCGGCTCGGCGTCACCCCGGCGACCGTGCGCAACTGGGAGGGCGCGGGCATCCTCACCCCCGCCCGGGACCAGGCCACCGGGCACCGCGCCTTCCGCGCCGACGACATCCGCGACGCCGAACTCGCCCACCTGCTCCGGCGCGGCGGCTACCCGCTGGACCACATCGCCACCGTGGTCCGACAGGTGCGGACGGCCGGCGGCACGGCCTCCCTGGCCGACGCCCTCGACAGCTGGCAACGCAGGCTCACCGCCCAGGGCCTGGCCATGCTCGACGCGGCCGCCCGGCTCGGCCACTACCTGGGCCTGACCGGCCACCCGTGGCCGGACCTGGGGTCTTAGTCAGCGATTCGGCGGGCCGCCTCCGTGGCGGGCTCAGCCGACGCGGGTGAGCCGGGTGGTGCGAGGAGGGGTCTGGTCGGCGGGGGTGGCGGGGCCGGCGGCACGGTCGGGCTCGGGGCGATCGGGGTTGGCGAGCAGGATGGAGCGCTGGAGCCGTCGCAGTCCGGCCGAGGGTTCCATGCCCAACTCCCGTACCAGGGTGTTACGCAGGCGCTGGTAGGCCTCCAGGGCCTCGCCCCGTCGGCCGGAGCGGTGCAGGGCGATCATGTACTGGCCGTGCAGGCTCTCGTGGGTGCGGTAGCGGTCGACCAGGACGGTGAGTTCGGCGAGCAGGACGCGGTGGCGGCCCAGCCGCAGGTCGGCCTCGATCCGCTGATCCAGCGCGCAGAGCCGGGTCTCCTCCAACCGCTTGGCCTCGACGGCGAGTTGACCGCCGAGCGGGACGTCGGCGAACGCCGGACCGCGCCACAGGCCGAGCGCCTCGCCCAACTGGCGGGCGGCGAGCGGGAAGTCGCCGCCGTCCATGGCCCGGTAGCCGAGGCCCGCGAGGCGGTCGAACTCCTGGAGGTCGACCAGTCCGCCGCCGCTGTCGAGCCGGTAGCCGCCGGGCGAGGTCACCAGGACGTCCTTGGCTCCGCACGCTCCTCCGGCGTCATCGCGGTGGGCGAGCGCCCGGTCGATGAGGTCGCGCAGTTGGAGGACGTAGGTCTGGACGGTGGTGCGCGCGCTGCGTGGCGGATGGCCGGACCACAGTTCCTCCGCGAGGACGCCCGCCGAGATGACCTGGTCGGCGCGCAGGGCCAGCAGGGCGAGCACTTGCCGTGGTTTCGGCGCCGAGGGCACCACCGACACCCCGCACACCTGGACCCCCAAGGCCCCCAACACCCGGATCTCCATGACGTCCACCCCAATCCAGACGGATCGGCGACCCCGACGGCCACCGGCCGGCCGGTACTGCGGCTACCGCACAGCCGAGCACCAGGTGCTCATCCAAAAACAGGACGGACGGTTTGTCAATACAAAACCGAACGAGCTGTTTGTTTTTGAACGGACCATCGAGCTCCGGACCGCGGCGACCGACCGGACCGACCCGCCGCCGCAAGTGCCGCCGCGTCAGCCCCGGGCGCAAGCCGTCAGGCGCCACCAGCACGGGCCGCCGCCAGCTCGGCCACCACCCGCCCACCACGGTCCGCGCCCAGATCCAGCGCGGCCAGCACCCCGGGGACCGCGATGCTCGGCATCACGTGCCGGTACAACACGGCCACCCGGCGCTCCAGATCCGCCCGGCCGGACATCTTCTGGGACTGGATCTGCACGCCCGTCCAGGCGCCCGTCATCAGCCACGCCGTCTCGGCCGGCAGCACGTGCGGCAGCAGCTCACCCCGCTCACCGGCTGCCGTCAGCACCGCCTCCAGCCGGGCGATCCACCCGGGCGTGGCACCGCCACTGAGGTCGCCGAACACGTCCTGGCCGAGCGAGAGCCGCGCGCCCGCGCTCAACAGCGGGTCACCCGGCATGAGATGGGCGACGACCATCCCCAGGTCGACGAACTCCTGGAGCTTGCAATGCCGTTCGGGGATCTCGTCCCGACCGAACTGCTCCTCCACGACGCCCTGCGCGAGCTCCCGCTTCGACGCGAAGTGGAAGTACACCGCACCCCGGGTCACACCCGCACGGGCGACCACCTCACCGATCGTCGCCCCCTCGTACCCGTGCTCGTCGAAGACCGAGGCCGCCGCCTCCAGGATCAGCCGACGCGTCCGGATCGCCCGCTCCTGCCGCACCACCGCAACCACCCCGCCCGAAACGCTCGGCAAACAAAACCAAACACCCTGTATCTTACCCGCCGGTCAACCGGCGATCCCTCGCCCCCAGGTCGCATGCACCCGCCTTCGAGTGAAGGAAAACCGCGTGGACGCTACAGGGCGGGAAAGCGACCGCCACCCCTCCCCCGGCCGACAGAGCCGGAATCCGGCTCCCCACTTCCGGCCGCATCCCACCGAAAACGGCCCGCCGTGATAATGCACCTGTCACCCCACTTTTGGGGATTCCTTTGCAGGCCAGGCGGCATCCGCCCCAGGTTCAGGCCACCCGGACGGCCATCGCGCGGCACCTGGAGCGACCACCCGACCACGCTCGGCCGCCAACGAACCTTCGTTCGGGCTCCTTGAAAACCAAACCGGAAGGTACGTATCTTACGAGCCCTGAGCAGCCCACCCCGCCCGCCACGGCCTTCCGGAGCGCTCCCATGACCCTGCTTGCCTACCGCGCCCCCGCCATCTCCCGCGTCGCCGGCGCGGACCACGGCACCACCCCCGGCCGCACCGCCGGACCGGCCGTGCCGACCGGACCGGCACCGCGCCTGACCAGCACCGTTGCCAAGGAGTACGTCCACCGGGCCTGTCACGCCGAGGTCTTCCTCACCGGCAGCGAGCAGCTGAACGAGACGACCTTCGCCGTCACCGCGCAGTGGCCGCGCGCCCACACCTTCTTCACCACCCCCGACGGAACCCGGCACGACCCGATCCAGGCCGCTGAAACGATCCGCCAAGCCGGGCTCTACCTCGCGCACACCCGGTTCGGCGTCCCGCTCGACCACAAGTTCATGATGTGGAACCTCGACTACACCACCCGCCCCCGCCAACTGCTCATCGGCGCGGCGCCCACCGACCTCACCATCGAGGCCAGACTCGTCCCACAGCCGCGCCGGGCCGGCACCACCATCGACTTCACCCTCAGCACCGTCATCCGACGCGGCGCCCACCTCGCCGCCACCGGACACGCCCGGTTCACCACCGTGCCGGACTCCACCTACCGGCGGCTGCGCGGGGCACGCCGCGAGGCCGACCCGGCGCCCGCCGTCTCCGGCGAGCCGCTGGCCCCGGGCCGAGTGGGCCGGATCCGCCCCTGCGACGTCGTCCTGACCCCGGCCGACGCACCCGGGACCTGGCACCTCACCCCCGACCTCTGGCACCCGATCCTCTTCGACCACGCCAACGACCACATTCCCGGCATGGTCCTACTGGAGGCCGCCCGCCAGGCCACCAACGCGCTCGTCTCACCGGCCACCGTCATCCCCGCCTCCGCCGCGACCACCTACCACCGGTACGCCGAGCACGACGCCGCCACCACGATCACCGCCCGGCACACCCCCGGTGACGACCCGGACGCCCTCACCACCACCGTCACCGGCCACCAGAACGGCGAGCCGATCTTCACCACCGTCCTGACCGGCCACGCCGACCAGCGGTGACCGGCGCCGCCGGACACTGACGGGCACTGACGGGCGCCGACGGACTCCCGTCGACCCGCGCCGGCCCCGACCAGTCCCGACCAGTCCCGGCCGGTCCCGACCAGGGCGGACCAGCCCTGAACAGCTCTGACCGCCAGCCGGCCACCGCCCCACCCGGCCCGTCCGACCTCCACGGTCGGGCGGGCCGTCGGCGCGCCGGAGACGAACCCCTCCCACGGACTGGCACCGGACGAACACCTGCGCGAGGATGTCAGCCCTTGGATTCGCAGTGACCGGGAGTACACAGTGCGTGAAGTCGCTTCGCACCAGAACGAGTTGATCAGACTGACGGACCGCCCCGGCACCGACGACGCCACCGGGCACGAGGGGCGCACCGGCGGGCGGAGCGTACGGGTGCGGGTGCTGGGGCGGCACGCACCGGGCTCCCTGCTCGGCCACGACTGGCTGGACTGCGAGATCACCGTCACCGCCGACTCGGCCCGCGGGCAGTTCGTCACACTGGTGACTGGACGTCAACTCCAGCAGTGGGAAGCCGCCCTGGAACGTCTGGCGCGACGCGAGGCGGTGCGCTGGCTGGACGAGGAGCACGGCCCGGAGCTGCGGATCGAGCCGGGGCGACCCGGCGGCCTCTGGGTGACCGTCTCCGACGCCGAGGACTCCGGCGTCACCCTCCGGGTCGTCCTGTCCCCCGCCCCCGGCTGGCTGGACGAGCAGCGCGCCCTGCTCAAACTCGTCCGGGACGCCTACCCGTTCGAGGTGGTCGAGGTCGCCCCCGGCGTCCACGCCTGGCGCGCACAGCAGGGGGACGAACACTGACGCACCGTCAATACCATTCTGACGAAGGGGCCGACGCCCCGCGCAGCGAGCCGTCGGGCAGGGCGAGGAGGAGGAGCCGCACGGCACGGGCGGCGAGTTGGACGGCGGAGCCGCACGGCACGGGCGGCGAGTTGGACGGCGGAGCCGGCCGACAGCCGGCCCCGGGCGGCCGGGCGCCGACCGGCGGCGGACCGGCCACCGCCGATAATGGCGACATGATCGAGAAGCAGCTCCGCGTCGTCCTCGCCGAGGACTCGGTGATCCTCCGGGACGGCATGGTCGAACTCCTCACCGCGCGCGGGTGCACCGTGGTCGCCACCGCCGGGACGGCCCCCGAACTGATCGCCGCCGTCGACGAGCACCGGCCCGATGTGGCCGTGGTCGACATCCGGATGCCGCCCAGCCACACCGACGAGGGCATCCGCGCCGCCGTCGAGTTCCGCTCCACCTCGCCCGGGGTCGGCATCCTGGTCTTCTCCCAGCACGCCGAGACCGCCTGGGCGGCCCGGCTGCTCGCAGGTGGCGCCGCCGGCGTCGGCTATCTGCTCAAGGAACGCGTCGCCCGCACCTCGGAGTTCGTGGACGCGCTGCACCGGGTGGCGGCCGGCGGCACGGCGCTCGACCCGGAGATCGTCAACGGCCTGATGCACGGCGGGCGGCGAAACCGTGTCGACGCGCTCACCCCGCGCGAACGGGAGGTACTGGAGCTGATGGCGCAGGGCCACTCCAACCGTTCGATCGCCGGGCTGCTCGTGGTCTCGGAGCGGGCGGTGGAGAAGCACGTCGCCGCCGTCTTCGCCAAGTTCGACCTGCCGGCGACCGAAACCGACAACCGGCGCGTCAAAGCCGTCCTCACCTACCTCGCCGAAACCGGCGGCTGAGCCGGGAGCAGCGGTTCCGTGGACGGCCGCGCCGCGGCCACCCGTCACAGGCGGCTCGGCAGTTCGGCGGTGACCGACGTCGGCCCGCCCGGCGGGCTGTCCACCCGCAGCACCCCGTCCACCGCCGCGAGCCGTTCGGCCAGGCCCGCCAGGCCCGAACCCGAACCGGAGCCCGAGCCGGAGCCCCCGCCCGGGGCGGCGCCCCCGCGGCCGTCGTCGCGCACCGTCAGCCGCACCCGCCCGTCGGCTGCGCTCGCCGCGAGCTCCGCCGCCGCCGCGCCGCTGTGCTTGCCGACGTTGGTCAGCAACTCGGCCGCGCAGAAGTAGACGGCCTGCTCGATCGCCGCGTCCGGCCGCTCCCTCAGGTCCAGCCGTACCGTGACCGGCACCGGTGCGGTGGCGGTGAGCCCGGGCAGCGCCTGGGCGAGGCCGCCGTCCAGCGCCACCGGGTGGATGCCCCGGGTGAGCCGGCGCAGTTCCGCGATGGTGTCGTCGGTCTGCCGACGGGCCCGGTCGACCAGAGTGCGCAGGCGCTCGGTGTCCGGAGCGCCGGGCGGGCCGGGCAGCCCGGTCAGCCCGGGCTGGGCGTCGCCAACGGCCTCGCCAACGGCCTCACCGGTGACCGCACCGAGGGCGTCGTCGGCCAACGAGAGGGTGATGGCGAGCGCGACCAGTTGCGCCTGCGTCCCGTCGTGCAGATCGCGTTCGAGGCGGCGCAACCGGTCGGTGTTCTCGGCGAGCAAGGTGGCCCGGGCGGTCTCCAGCTCGCGCACCCGCTCCTGCGACCGCACCGGGCCGAGCAGCAGCCGGGCGAGGCCCCGATTGGCCGCGCTCACCGCCCGCAGCGCCGCCGGCACCGCCGCCAGTACGGCGAGCCCGGCCGGGGCCCCGGCCACGTCCAGCCAGCCGACCGGTCTGGGCCCCGGCTCCAGCAGCCGCACCCACAGCGGGAAGCCCACCAACCAGACGCAGCTGAGCGGCAGTCCGACCGCGACCAGGAAGCCGAGCACCCCCAGTGGCAGCCGCAGCAGCAGGTAGAGCAGCGCCCGCCAGGCCACCGGGTCGGTCAGCACCGCCCGGCCCCGGGCGATCGCCCCGGACGGCCGGGGCAGCGCGCCCGGGGCCGACACCCGCTCGCCGAGCAGCCGCCCGACCAGTCGCCGGTGCAGCCCGCCCAGCCCGCGCGCCCCGGCCAGGGCGGCCACCACGAACGGCAGCCCGAGCACGGTGAGCGAGAGCAACGCCCCGGCATAGAGCACGGCCACGGCGTAGACCCCGCCGAGCACGCCGATCGGCAGCCCGAGCAGCGCGAAGGCCAACTCGCCGCCGCGCACCGACAGATACCGCCGACGCTCAGCCACCGTCCACCTCACCACTCCCACTCACCACGCTCACCGCACTCACCACTCACCACTCACCACTCACCGCTTCGACGACACACCCAGGCGGCTTCGACCCGGCCCCACCGCACCTGGCGAAGGGCCCGGCCACCCCCGCTCACCCCCGCTCACCGCCGACCGCCTCGACCGCGCGCCCCCGGATCGCCCGCAGGCCGGCGCCCAGGATTCCCGGTACCGTCAGCGCCGCCGCGCCCGCCACCACCCAGCCGCACGCAGCGCCGGGCACCACCGGCAGCACCGACCCCGTCACCGCCCGGGCGAACGCCCCCGTGGCGACGGCCGCCACCGCCGCACCCAGCAGCACGCCGACCGCCGTGGTGAGGGCCGCCTCGACGGACAGCATCCGCAGCAGTTGCCGCCTGGTCGCGCCGACCAGGCGCAGTAGCGCGAACTCGCGCCACCGGTCGGCCGTCAGGGCGACCAGCGTGTTGACGGTGGAGACGGCCGCGAAGCAGACCAGCATCCCCAGTTCCGCCTCCCGGAGCCAGACGTCCGTCACCTTGGTGACGCTGGTCGCGGCGCCGGTCGTACGGACCACGTGCTCGGCGGTGCTCGTCATGATCAACATGGTGCCCGACAGCCCGACCAGGAGCGCGACCGGCACCACGGCCGAGGAGAGCCGGGCCGCGTAGCCGCGCAGGTTGGCGTCGGCGAGCCAGCCCGCCCCGGGGGCCAGCACCCGTACTGGCGCGCCGAGCACGGCGGCCACGGCCCGTGCGGCGAGCGGCCCGAGCAGGGCGAGGGCGACCAGCAGCACCAGCGAGCCGAGCATCGCCGCCCGCCCCGCCTTGTCCAGTTCACCGGCCCCTCTGGTGGCGGCGAGCCGCAGCAGCAGCACCCCGCCCGCCAGGACGGCCAGCCCGGCCAGCACCCGCAGCACGCCCGTGCGCCGCTGGCCCGAGGTGTCGGCGGTCAGCGCGGCGGCCGGGGTGAGCCGGGTGATCCGTCGGGCGGCGAGGGCGGCGGCGGCCAGGCCGACCAGCAGCGCCACCGCCAGTGCGACCAGCATCGGCACCGGCGTCCCGGGGATCCGCAGGCCGGGCGCGGCCAGCCCGCGCCGTCGGAGCGCGGCGAGGAAGCCCCGGGCGGCGAGGGTGCCCGCCGCGCCGCCGGGCACGGCTGTCAGCAGGACGGTCTCCGCGACCTGGGCCCGCACCAGCCGACGCACCTGACGGGGTGTCGCGGCGACCGTCCGCAGCAGGGCGAGGTCGCGGTGCTGCTGGCGGAGGGTGAAGCCGAGCGCGTTGACCACGACGAACAGCGCGACCAGGACGGCGATCTCACCGAACGCCCCCGCGATCAGCAGCAGGCCCGGCCCGGCCACCGCCCGGCGAGCCACCGCGGCGGGGGCCGTGGCCTGGGCGGCGACCAGCGAGCCGAACAGCGTCACCGTCGCCACCGCCAGGAACAGCGCCACCGCCAGCCCGGCGAAGGCGGCCGGTCGGCGCCGGATCTGACCGGCCGCCAGGGAGAGGACGGGGCTCATCGCGCTCCCCCGCCCAGCCGGCTCAACCGCTCGCCGACCTGTGCGGCGGTCGGCCGGTCGAGCTCGTCCACCAGCAGCCCGTCGGCCAGCAGCAGCACCCGGTCCGCGTAGCCGGCGGCCACCGGGTCGTGGGTGACCATCACACACGTCCGCCCGTCCACGTCCACACCGGAACGCAGCAGGTCGAGGACGTCGTGCCCGGTCGCCCGGTCGAGCGCGCCGGTCGGCTCGTCCGCGAACAGCACGGCCGGCCGCGCGACCAGCGCCCGGGCGATCGCCACCCGCTGCTGCTGGCCGCCGGACAGCTGCCCGGGCCGGTGCCGCTCCCGCCCTGACAGGCCGACCCTGGCGAGCGCCTCCCGCACCTGCGCCCCGTCCGGCCGCGCCCCCGCGAGCCGCCCGGGAAGCTCGACGTTCTGCGCGACGGTCATCGCGGGCATCAGGTTGAACGCCTGGAACACGAACCCCACCCTGGTGCGGCGCAGCTGCGCGAGCCGCCGCTCGGGCAGCCGGGACACCTCCGTCCCGCCCCAGCGGACGGTGCCCCGGGTGGGGCGGTCCATCCCGGCGAGGCAGTGCATCAGCGTCGTCTTGCCGGAACCCGAGGGCCCCATCACCGCCGTGAACGTCCCCGGCGCGAAGGCCACGGACACCCCCCGCAACGCCCGGACGGCGGCCGTGCCCCGCCCGTACTCCCGGTGCAGCCCGTCCCCGGTCAGGGCCGCGCCCGCCACCTCACCGCTCGCCGCCGCGGCGGCTGTCGTCATCCCGTTCATGCCCTCCATCCTGGGCATGAACGGCCGCACGATCGATTGGGCTGGCCCCCCAATTCGGGGTTCGGAAAACCGAACCCCGCAGGTGGCCCTACCTCCGGACCCAGGACGCGTACGTCGGGTCGAGGCCGTCGCGGTCCCGTCCCACCCCGGCACCGTCGAGGTCCGGTCCCATCCCGGCACCGTCGAGGTCGAGGTCGACCGACCGACCGACCGACCCGAGCCACCGTCACGGCGCCCGCCGGTGCGGTACTAGGCTGGCTCTCGTTTGACCGGGGGACGGGGGACGGGTGTCTGAGGACGGGGGTCACGTGACCTTGCTGGAGAACGATCCGCGCGAGATCGGCGGGTACCGGCTGGAGGGCCGGATCGGCGCGGGCGGGATGGGCGTCGTGTACCGCGCGCGGTCGCTGTCCGGGCGGCAGGTGGCACTCAAGGTGATCCGCCCCGAGCTCGCCGGGGACGAAGAGTTCCGGGCCCGGTTCCGACACGAGGTCGAGGCCGCCCGCCGGGTGAGCGGGGCGTTCACCGCACCCGTCGTCGACGCGGACCCCGACGCCCCGTCGCCCTGGCTGGCCACCCTGTACGTCCCGGGCCCTTCGCTGGCCGAACGGGTCGCCCGGCAGGGCCCGTTGAGCCCGCCGGAGGTACGGCGGCTGGCGACGGGCCTCGCGGAGGCGCTGCGGGACATCCATCGTGCCGGGCTGGTGCACCGGGACCTCAAGCCCGGCAACGTCCTGCTCGCGGAGGACGGCCCCCGCGTGATCGACTTCGGCATCGCCCGCGCCCTGGACGGCACCCAGCTCACCAGCACCGGCGTCGCCGTCGGCACACCGCCGTTCATGGCGCCGGAGCAGTTCCGGCGCGGCGACACCAGCCCGGCCACCGACGTGTTCGCGCTCGGTTCGGTGCTGGCCTTCGCGGGCACCGGGCGCGGTCCGTTCGGCGCGGACTCCTCGCACGCGGTGGGCTTCCGGGTCGTCTACGAGGAGCCGGACCTCGCCGGGCTGGCGGCGGAGCTGCTCCCCATGGTCGCGGCCTGCCTCGCCAAGGAGCCGACCCGACGGCCCACCCTGGAGACGTTGCTGACGTGGTCCGTCGCGGGCGTGGAGCCTCCCCCGGCCGCGCCCGACACCCGGCCCGCGACCGTGTGGGAGCGGCCCGCCGTGCCGCCCGTACCGACCGAGCCGGACGTCCGCTCGGCACCCCTCGCACCCGCCCTCCCCCCGCCCGCCGGGCCCGCCGTCATACCGGCGCCGACCGACCCCGTCGTCCCCAGGCCACGCCGCCGGACGGCCGCGCTCGTCGTCGCGGTCGCCGTCGCGCTGGCCGCGGCCGGCGGCGCGGCCGTCCTGCTGCGGCAGCAGGAGAAGGACAGCGGCGGTGCCGGTGCCCTGCCCCCGGCCGCCTCGGCTCCGTCCACTCCCGGTCAGACAGGCCGGTCCGGCCCGCCCGACTGCCCCTCGGCCCGCGCCGTCGTGGGCGGAGACGGGCCGTTGAAGACCGTCATGAGCCGTTGGACGGCCGACTACCACCAGGCGTGCCCCACCGCGAACGTGGCCACCGCCGACCTGGGCGGCACCGCCGACCAGCAGTTCGTCGCCGGCCAGGTCGACGCCGTCACCCTCGACGACGCGCCCCTGGGCGACGAGGGTGACGGCCTCGGCAAGCGGTGCACGGCCGCCCGGCCCGCCCAACTCCCGCTCGCCGCCCTGCCGATCGCGGTCGTCTACAACGTCCCCGGGCTCGACTCGCTGGTACTGGACGCCCCGACGGTGGCCCGGATCTTCAACGGCCAGATCACCAGCTGGCGGGATCCCGCGATCGCGACGCTCAACCCCGGCCGGGTGCTGCCCGACTCGGCCATCACCGCGGTCCACCCGTCGGCCGAATCGCCGATCACGCTCGGCTTCACCCGTTACCTCGCCAAGGCCGCGTCCGCCGCCTGGCCGTACCCGACGGCCGCCCGCTCCTGGCCCGCCCAGGCGACGGGCGGTCTGGCGGTCGGCGATCTCGGCGCCGTCCGCCAGACGGTGACCGGCAAGTCCGGCGCGATCGCCTTCCTCCCGCTCAAGGACGCCGACGGGCTGCGGACCGCGAAACTGTCCGCCGGCTCCGGCCCGGTGGCCGCCACCACCGAGGCCGCCACCGCCGCCCTGGTCGGCGCCAAGGTCACCGGCACGGGCGCCGGCCTGACGGTCGACGTCGACTACGCGAACCCCGGCTCCGGCGCGTACCCGCTCGTCCAGGTCGGCTACGCGGTGTTCTGCGACACCAACGCACCGGACAACCGCGGCAACCGCCCGACCCAGGCACTGGCCGGTCTGCTCTCCCACGCGGTGAGCGCCGCCGGCCAGCCGGCCGCGACGCAGCTGGGCTACGCCGCACTGCCGCCCGCCCTCGCCCGTCAGGTCACCGACGCGCTGAACGGTCTGACGGCCGGCTGACCGGCACGGTGGGCGCCCGGACCGCCGCCCCCTCCCGCCCGGAGAGTCGGTGCCGCCGCTCACCGACCGCGACGCCCGACGGCAGGACGCGGTTCGGGCCACCGCCTCGGTACGCCCGCGAGCTGAGCCTCGCCCGCCCCCGGGCCCCGCGCCGCCCATCCGACGAGGGATCATGAACGGGTGACCATCGACCTGCTGCCCGGCCACGGCGTCCGCCTGCCCGCGCCGCTGCCCGGACTGCGCTTCGGCCTCACCGAGGCGACGGTCCGCCGCCTGCTGGCCCCGCACCACGAGGCGCTCCCGGGCGGTGTGCGCCCCATCTTCGTCTGCGGCTCCAGCTGGGCTCTGCACTTCACCCTGCCCGGGGTCGGCGTCACCCTCTGCTCGGGCTCGGGCGAGCGCCTCCGGGCCGTCTTCCTCTCGCGCCGCCCGGTGGAACCGCTGGAGGGTGCGGCCGCCTGCCCGGTCGGCCTCCACGGCGTCGACGTCTTCGGCCGGCCGGCCCACGAGGTGGTCGAGGCGCTGCGCGCCGGGGGTCTGCCCGTCCCCGATCCCGCCCACGGCAACGTCCGGTACGACACACTGCGCCTCAGCCGAAACACCCCCGTGCGCTGGACCCCGGCCGGCGGGCGGAAGCCGCGCCACGAACCGCCGTTCACCTTCGGCCTCGTCTCCCTCTCCGCCCCGGAAGCCCACCCCTCACCCCTTCACCAGGAGTCGACATGACCACCACCCCCGCGTCCACCTCCGCGACCACCCCCTTGACCATCGCCGTCCTCGGGCCGGGCGGCGTCGGCGGCCTGATCGGCGGACTGCTCGCGCGCGCCGGGCACCGGGTGATCTGCCTGGCCGGCGAGGAGACCACCGCCGTCCTCAACCGGGACGGACTGCACGTCCGCAGCGGGCAGTTCGGCGAGTTCACCGCCCGGGTCGAAGCCGCCACCGAACTGCGCGAGCCGGTCGACGCCGCGTTCGTGACCGTCAAGGAGACGGCGCTGGCCGACGCACTCGACCGGATGCCGCCGCAGGCCCTCGGCTCTGCCGTCGTGGTGCCGCTGCTCAACGGACTCGACCACGTCGCGGCGCTGCGCGAGCGCTACCCGGCCGGGCAGGTCGCGGCCGGCACGATCCGGGTCGAGGCCACTCGGACCGCGCCCGGGCGGATCGAGCACACCAGCCCCTTCACCGTGCTCGAACTGGCCGGAACGGCAGCGGACTTGGCCGAGCAGCTGCGGCGCACCGGCCTCGATGTCACGCTTCGCGAGGACGAGACCGCGATGCTCTGGAGCAAGCTCTCCTTCCTCGCCCCGTTCGCGCTGCTCACCACCCGCCACCGCAGCGAGGTCGGCGTCGTACGCACCGAGCACCGGTCCGAACTGCTCACCGTCCTCGACGAGATCGCGGCCGTCTCCGGCGCGGCGGGCGCCCCGGCGGACGCACAGGCACTGCTCGCCGCCTTCGACCGGGTGCCCGGGTCGATGAAGTCCTCGATGCAGCGCGACGTGGAGGCAGGCCGTCCGATCGAACTGGACGCCATCGGCGGCGCCGTCCTGCGGGCCGCCGCCGCACACGGGGTCGACACCCCGACCCTCGCCGGACTGGTGCGCGACCTCTCCGGACCGGCCAACCGGTAGCAGTCCCGGCCGACTTCACGTCATGGGCAGCACCCCTGACGTGAAGTCGGCGAAGTCGAGTCCGGAATCTGATGTTCCATCAACTCCCTTTCCTGGCCGACAGTAAAGGTTCACCCATGATTCACCCGATCGGGCGGAACCACGAGCGGGCGATCAGGCGTTGTTGCCGGCGGGAGGGATACAGACATGACAAGGAAACCGTACCGACTGGCCGCCGCCGCACTCGCGCTGCTCGCCACCGCTCCACTGCTCAGCGCATGCAAGGACGTCGACCAGGCACTCGACTGCGGCAAACAGGCCGTCAGCATCACCGGCGACATCCAGGACCTCGCCTCATCGGCCATCAACGTCGGCCAACTCACCGACCAGGATCGCCGCAAACACACCTCCGACGCCCTGAAGAAGGTCGGCGACGACATCAAGAAGCTCCGCGACCACAACAGTGGGGACAAGCTCGACAAGGCCACCGACAAGCTGAACAAGGCCGTCTCCAGCGCCCAGGACAACGTCTCCAAGGGCAAGATGCCCGACATCGGGGCGATCACCGACGCCGCCGGCGACGTGACCAGCGCCTGCGCCGGGTCCTGAGCCACCGACCGCACCGCCCGCTCCCGGCCCCGCACCCGCGGGGCCGGGAGCAACCCGGGGCCCGCCCCGGCCTGTCGCCACCGACCGGGCCCCGCCAGGCGGTAGGAATGGCACCGGGACCGAACCGCACCACGGAGGCACCGGTGAACCACCCGATCCTCGACCAGATCCGCGACCTGCGCGCCGAGTTGGCGCCCGGCGACGCCGCCCCGGCACTCGTCACGGCGCTCGCCGACGGCACGGCGCCCCGCTCGGCCCTGGCCGAACTCGCCGCCCAGCAGCACCGGATCATCGCCTCCGACCGGCGCAGCCTGCTGCTGCTCGCCACCCGCAGCGCCGACCTTCCGGTGAGCGCCTGGTTCGCCGCCCTCGCCGGGGCGAGAGCGCCGCGCTGCGCACCCTGCCCGGCCTCGCCGCCGCCTGCGGCCTCGGCCCGGACGAACTCGCCACCCGGCCACCACTGGCCGGCTGCCAGGCCTACCCGGCCTACCTCGCCTGGCTCGCCTACCTCGCCTGGCTCGCACTGAACGGCGAGCCCGCCGCCGCGGCCGCCGCGCTGGTCGCCAACTTCGCGGCCTGGAGTAAGTATACAGACGTAGACTTAACCCCTGGCCTGCGGAAACACGCACAGCTCACCAGCTACGCGCTCGTCGCGTGAGCTTGGAGGCTCCGGTTTGAGCGGGGCGCCCAATCAGGGCATCGTCTTCCGCCCTGGCATGCTGATAGGCATCCACGGCCAGGGTGCGGGGCGCAGACCGGTTGCTTCCTCAAGCGGCCGGACGCGGTACCCGGCCTTGATCATCTGGGCCTGGAGCCAGTTGGAATCGCACCCGTAAACCGTCGCGAGCCTTCTGACGCCGACGCCGGAGGCGTACCGGAGGGCGATGGCCGGCAGCGCGGCGATCACGAGTGCCCTGAGCATGGCCTGCCGGTCTTGTTCGGTGGTGGCCCACATGGCTACTCCTGAGGAGGGTGGAGAGTCCTCCGCCCTGCGGCAGCGGGGGCAGCCGCAGGGCGGGGGTGGGCCCGCCGCTGGGGGTTGAGGGCGGCGGGGGTGCGAGGTGGTCAGGACTCGCCGGTCAGTCTGCCGATGCCAAGACGCTGGGGCCCGAGAACTCCGAGGCCAACGCGTCCATGATCAGCTCGTCGCACACCGCGCCGCGCCAGTACCCGGCCTGGCGCATCGCGCCGACGTGCTTGAAGCCGGCCTTCTCGTAGACGTGGACGGCGGCCTTGTTGGGCGCGAGCACCTTGAGCCAGATGGACCGAAGGTTGGCGACGTGGAACCCGAAGTCCAGCGTCAGCCGGGTGGCTCGGGTGGCGAGGCCCTTGCCGCGCGCCTCGGGCGCGATGACGAGGATGTATTCGGCGGTGCGGGCGTAGGTGTCGGGCTGGAGCGTGGTCATGCCGCTGGGCACCGGGGTCTCGGCGTCCGTGAGGTCGTAGACCGTGAACCTGATGTTCCTGCCGGCGAGCTGCTGCTGAAGTCCCTGGGTCCGGCTTTGCAGCGACTCGGGAACCGGGCGGCCGAACCCGATCAGGGAACTCGGGTTCTCCTCCCAGCGCCAGTACTGCTCTGCCAGGTCAGATCGAAGGGGGCCGAGCCCGCAGGTGCCATCGGAAAGCCAGATCATCTGTTCAACGGACATAGTGTGCTCCGGGGATGCTAAGAATCGCTGTGAACAGCCCAACTGACGTGGACTCGGCGACGGGCGTGCCGTCCATGGTCTCGATCCAGGCGTGCAACCGTATCGGGTCAGGCGCGACGCCATGACGCCAAACCGCGGCCTTACCCGTGAGCTGGAGCAGCAGCATCGCGGCTGCCGACTCCTCCAGGCAGTTGGTTCGTCCGGGCGAGTACCAGCCCGCGCTACGTACGGCGTGGACGGCCTGTTCGGCTTCGCTGGCGGTCGCCGGCCTTCTCCGCCCCGTCGTGCTGGCGGAGTGAACCAGCTTGAGAACACGGCCCATCGCCTCATGCTCCGGGCCTGCGGCCTTGATGGCGTGGACCACCGAGAGGGCGGTAGCCGCCGCCAGTGTCCGGGTACGCGGGACGGGCACGGGAGGAGTCAGCCCGGCCCGGAACTCGTCGCCGCCCCAGCTTGCCTTCGGCGCCTCCACCTCGCGGACGCTCCGCCACGGCCGGGGCCGGTCAGTCACGACCAGCAAGCCCGCCGCCAGCAGCGACTTCAGTAGCGGCTTCGGGATGTGCTGGGCGTTGCCGAACTCCGCCGCGTGACGGAGAGCTGTGCCGGCCGACGCGGGGAGCGTGCTGACCTGGCCGTTGTAGTAGTTCACCAGAACAACGGCGTGCCCAAAGTCCAGACCACGGACATGGCGGGGCATGCTCACGAACGAAGGCGAGTCAGTCACGGTCTCCTACTTCCTCGATCCATTGCGGCTCCGACTCGCGGTCAAGCGCCAGAAGCCATGCCTCGACGGCGAGTGTCCGATCCAGAATCCCCATCGGCACGGGCATGCCCATCGCGGCCTGCTTCAGTACGCGGCGAAGAGCCCTGGGCTCGACCAGACCGAGGGCGGAGAGGAACCCGTCCGCCAAGCCGAGCAGGGCATCCAGGTTCTCCCGCCGGCCGGTGTAGAAGTCGGCGTTGAACGAGCCCTTGGTACTGCGGGCGGCGAGCGGGGCCGGCAGCAGATCACTCATCGCCCGCACCAGTTGCGGCTTGTAGGCGTACACGGATGGGCGGGCTTCGAGCGGGACACGCAGCAGGGAGTTGACCACGCTGGCGTCCAGGAACGGGTTGCGAAGTCGGATACCAACTTCCTCCGCCAGCGCGGCATCCGCCTGTGCCGTCCGGGCTATCTCACGAATCTCGTCAACAACCGTGCGGACCCCGGCATCGAGTCCCACGAGCGGGTCCGGAGCGGCGGCCACCCGCTCAATCTCACCCCGCAGTTGCGGCAGGATCTCGGCACCAGCCCAGGCAGGGAGCTGCACGGGCGCGAACCAGTGAACGGTGCCGACCGCCGAGGACGAGCCTTGAACGATCCGTTCGGCAAGTACGGACAGTGCGTCGGCCCGGGAGAGTCGAGCCGACGCGACTGCCTGCCGGAGAATGTTCGAAAGCGGAAGATGCCGAAGCCGGGCCCAGCCCGCGGCCTGGTGGAAGGCGGCCTGGAACTGCCGGTGTCGAACCAGATCCGCGATATGGACCGGCGGCTGCGAGCAGACGCTGTCCCCGCCGTCACCGGTCAGATGAAGCGCGGTGTCGAATCGCTCGGCCATCCACTCCAACTGCCGAAGCAGCCCAGCCCAGGCCATCGTGGACGGGGCCGGTTCATCAGCGGCGGGCACGTCGGTGATCCCGGTGTAGGGCAGATGCCCGCGTTGCGTGGGCAGTAGGTGATGTTCGATCCTGCCGGGCATCGAGTTCGCCACGAGCCGAGCGAATCGAAGGTCTGCTCCCGACTCGTCCCCTTCAGGGTGGACCGTGACGGCGTTGACGCACACGTTGTCGGGTGTTCGGCGAGCTGCCAGGAGGGTGATGGACGATGAGTCGAGTCCGCCCGACAGGTCAGTGCTGAACGGGCCGTCGCCCAGTCCTAGGCCCACCGCCTTCTCAAGCTCGACCCGGAAGCGCCTGGTCGGCTCGGGTCCGATGTCCGACTGCGGCAGCCACAGGTTCGTGATCTGAGGTGCTGTGCCCGGAGCGAGCCGGATACGCGCGCCCGGCGGCAACTGCTCGACCCCGGAGAAGTACGACCGGCCCGCAACTAGAGCGGGGAGCAGCGGCGCGAACACCGCTGTCACGAGCCGCCGCGTATCGACAGGGGCCCTGTTGAGCCCCGCGAGGAGTCGCGCCGACGACGACCAGGCCCACCCCGAACCGAAGCGGGTGACATAGACCGGCTGCGCGGCAGCAGGGTCGGTGAAGATCACAGTTTCGTGTTCGGCCTCGCTCACCACGGCGTAAGCCCCCGGCCAGCGCCACGCCAGATCGGTCGGCAGAGGCCCAGCGCCCAACGCCTTCAGATCCGCCGGCCGCGCACCGCTCAGCCCGAGGACGAACAGCCGACGGGCCGGTCCACCCTCCGTGACGTGGAGCTGAGTCAGCGTCATGCCGGTCATCCATACGCTCGACTGCGGATGCAGCCGTGTCGCTCCTGACGGGCGTGGCGTGCCCGTTGCGGAGCCGCTGAAGCCCCCGAAAGCCATGGTGGCCCTCCCCTTGGCAGATCAATGGCAGAAAGCGGAGCGGTGCGGCCCCGAAGGGCCGCACCGCAGAAGGCGGATCAGCCGGCGTACTGGTACACGTACCGCTTGCCCTCGCCGCCGTCGGAGGTGCCGCCCACGGTGAGGGCCGCCGCGTCGCCGATCACGGTGACAGCCACGTCGTCGTCCTCGTCGGCCGTGACGATGGGCTCGTTCACGCTCATCTCTCTGTTCCTTCCTGCCAGGTGGTGCAACGTTCCACCGGGGATTCCCGGTGGAGCCCAGCCCAGAGGACTTCCCCATCCAACTGGGCTGGGAGCTTTAGGGGTCGGCGGCTTCGAGGCCGCCGACCGAGGCGCAGATCCGCGTACACCGTCTTGCCGCGAGCAGCGAAACCGTGTAGGCGACGGCGACCGTCACGGGGGTCGGGTCCCCACGGGCGGACTTCCTGGCCGTGTCCCGGTAGTCGTCCTGGCCGTCGTCCACGGGGGTCTCCTCGTCTCGACACGGGACCTACGCCGGGCGCTTGTCGAGCGCGGCCCGCAGCGCGGCACGGCGGTGGGGCGTCCGGGCGCGGATGATGCAGTCGTTGCAGATCGGGTGGCAGGTGCTCTGGGGGTCACCGGGGGCCTGGAGCGAGGTGCCCGCGCAGACCAGCGTCTCCCGGGAGCAGACCCAGCACGTCCCCTCGCGGTAGCCGTCGGGCCGGTCCACGACGCGCCCCTCGCCCGGAGGCCAGGAGGGCGGCAGCGTGTTCAATCCGCGGCCTCCAAGTCCACCAGCAGGACCATTTCCGGGTAGGGATCGCTGGAGCTGTCCCGGTTCACCCAGGCGTGGTTAGCGAGCCTGCTCGGGGTCTCCGCGACGGTGCCCGTCCATCCGTCCTTGCGGTGCCGGACCGGGTCGCCCTGGATCACACCGACTTTCACAGTTGCACCTCTCCATCGGGAACTCATGCAGTGCCCCTGCGGGCAACGCAGTTGACACAGGAGCACGACGACCGCACGGCGGCGATTTGAAGGAAAGCACCCACGGACGGGGCCCGGTCGGCCGCGTTCGCCGCCCTGTAGTCGTCCAGCGGGTTCCAGCCGGCGGGGGCCTGCTGCAACTCGGACTTCGAGGGCCCGGTTACGACCTCTCGGTACTCACGCTTGGGGGTGCGTCGCGCCATCGGCCGGTCCTCCTTCACCGCGGGCGGCTGTGTATGGGGGCGGCCCTCGGAACTCCTGCGACACCTGGGCTTGTGCGCTCCGGTGTCTCGATCGCTACTCTGCGTTCATGTCCGCCGAGCCGTTCATCACCAACGACGACGATCACGATGCATGCTGGATCTGCCCCAGCCTTCGGCTCCCCGATGAGGCGTTCGATGTGCTCGAACACCCCAGCGCGGAGTACCCGTTCAACCCGGCCGACAGCTTCCGGTACAGCCGGGAGGGAATCCCGGCCTGTGTGCACGGAGACCGCATCGGGCTGCCCCCCGGCCGGTACGCGAGTGCCGGCCAGGAGCCGCCCGAGGGCTAGAAGGTGATGACTTGCTTACTGACTGCAATCATTCAACGGCGGATGACCAAGATCAGTTAACACAAAACTTGCACAACAACCCTTGCGGAACCTGATGTGCCATCATCTAGCTGTCGAGTTGGGATGATTGATTGCATGGGGAACACAGCACCGTCAGCTGGCGAGAACATCGCGGTACTCCGGAAAGCGCGCGGCCTGAGTCAGGCCAAACTCGCCCGGGAAGCCGGCATCACGCTCTCTTACCTTTCCAAGATTGAAACTGGGCTCAGGCCTGCGACCCCTGCGGTGGTGGCTGCCGTCGCTCGGGTTCTCCACGTCACCACCGCCCGCGTTTACGGGAATCCCTTCGTCGGCCCGACCGAGCAGACGGACCTGCTCAACGAGCTTCGGAACACTGTTCGTCGCCACACCCTTCCGCGAGAGAGTCCGCTCTCCCCAGCCGAGACCACTGTGGCCGTTCAGACCGCCGCTGACCTGAGGGCCAGTACGCAGTACCTGGAATTGCTGCGGATGCTGCCCGCGCTCCTCGGCCAAACGACCGCCTCCGCTCTCGACTCCCGAGGCGAGGCGACGGCATGGGGCTACGTCGCGGATGTGTACAGCTGCGCGTACACGGTTGCACACCGACTCGCACAACCCGATCTTGCCGACATGATCGTGTCTCGCCAGATGTGGGCCGCGCAGCAGACCTGGAACCCGTCTGCCGAGGCAGCAGCAGCGTGGAATGAGGCGGGTACATACCAGTCTGCTGGCCAGTATGAGGACGGGTTGGCCATCATCGAGAGGGCTATCAGCCGCTACGAGGCCGTACCCGCGAGTGGCCCCTTTCGGACCATCCACCTCGGCTCTCTCCATCTGCGCGGCGTCGTGCTGGCGTCGAGAGCCAAGGATGCCAACGCCACCCGTGACCATCTGCGGCACGCATGGACCCTGGCCGAGACGCTTCCGGACGGCAGGGACCTGGTTCAGCACCATCTGACGTTCGGCCGGGGAAACACCGCACTGTACGAGCTGGCGTCCCACGTCGAACTCGACGCCCCCGACCGCGCTGTCCAGATGTCCGGTTCACTGATCGCATCCCCACCAGCCGGGCTGAAGCCAAACCGCCTAGGCCGGTTGTACATCGACGTTGCGCGCGCCCGGTTGGCCGTGCGCGACTACGCCGGTGCCGAGGAAGCTCTCAACGCCGCCCATGCCGTCGCTCCGCAGATGGCACAGATACACCCGATGGGTCGCGAGGTGCTACGGGTGCTGATCGTCATGCACCAACGCTCTAAGCCCGGTCTGCTCGCTATGGCGAAGCGGGCAGGGTTGGCGCCTTAAGGTTTGCATGGCGAGGGCCGCGCTCAGGAGGGGGCGGGCCCTGGGTCCACTCGGTACTTCTCCTCTTCCTCCGGCGGCGGGAGCGGGACGGTGATGGACAGCTCGATGGCCGCGACCCGGCGGGTGAGGTAGCCGCGTCGGCCGGCGGCTGCCCCGACCCAGGCTCCGGCGGTGTCCTTGGGCATCCAGACGCCTCCGTGCTTTTCCACGGTGCCGATCTGTTCGCCGAGGCCCCGTACGACCCGGTAGTGGCCTCTGCGGCCCTCGTAGTCGAGTTCGAAGCACCGCGGATTCCATCGGCCCTCGGCCAGGACGTTGTCGGGGTGAATGCTCAGGGATGGTGCCTTCCGTTCGGGTGGGTGGGGGTGGGGCCTGGTGCCATCGGCCGGCGGGGCTGTCGACGGCCGACTGGGTGGGTGGGGCGGGGGTGGGCTCTGGTGTCCGCTCGCCGATTTCGACGCCGTCGGCGAGCAGTTGCCGGACGGCGGCCTCGGCCTGGTGCTCGTAGCGGTGGCGGGAGATGAAGTAGCCGTCCTCCCGGATCTCGTACATCTCCGCCGCGAAGTCAGTGGTGTTGAGGGTGGCGTCCAGGCGGCGGTCATGGCCGGCACCGGTGACGCTCCAGCGGCCGGCACCCACCGCGGACCACGTGAGGCCGATGTCCGCACCGGTGCGGGCCCGCTCCGCGCGCTCGCGCTCGGCCTGCTCGTCGGCGCTGCGATGGCGGGCGGCCTCCAGCTCGGCCTGGTGCTGCTGCTCGGCCTCCTCACGACGCCGCAGGAACTCGGCCCGGCTCTGGGCGGCCTGGCGTTCCAGCTCCGCGAGGCGCTGGCGGGCGGCTTCCCGGCGGCGGGCGGCTTCGTGGCCGCCGGGCAGCGGGGGTAGGGCCTGGGGCTCCGCGCGGGCTGGCCAGAGCTCGGCGAGGTCGGTGCGGTGGTGCCGCCAGATGGTGAGCATGGCGCGGCCGTCCGCTGTGGCGACGACGTCGCCGTTCTCCTCCTGCTGGAGAAACCCGGCGGCGATGACCAGCTCGACCACCTTCCGCCGTACCCGGCGGCCCTTGGCGTCGAGCCGGGCCCCGGCGGGGACGAGGCGGTAGCCGGTGCCGTCCCACCACACGCCGCCTTCGCTGGGGTGCAGGCTGGCCGCCGCGACGAGGCTGTACACCCTGCTGGTCCACCCGGACTGCTCGCGGGCCCCGGGTGCGCTCGGCGGCGACGACCCGGCTGAAGTCGGCTTCGTGGTCGTCGGCATGGAGGCGGGCGGCGTGGCGGGCGTCGTCACGGTGGCCGTGGTCGTCGCCGACCTGGGCGGGGCGCCCGGCGTACCGGTCACCGCACTGAAGGCACCAGACCACCCACCACTGCACCCGGTCGGTTCCGGCGGGCCCGACGCCGACCGGGCAGGGGTTACGCAGACCCCACCCCAGGGCGCTGCCGCCTCCGGGTATCCAGGGGGCGCGGGTGGGGGTGGTCACTGGGGTACTTCTTCGCCCAGCCCGCTCCCGCGCTCGAACAGCAGGCCGCCGACGCCCTCGGGCCGGATCCGCT
This sequence comes from Kitasatospora sp. NPDC088264, assembly GCF_040685715.1. Classification (NCBI taxonomy): domain Bacteria; kingdom Bacillati; phylum Actinomycetota; class Actinomycetes; order Kitasatosporales; family Streptomycetaceae; genus Kitasatospora; species Kitasatospora sp. NPDC088264. Next base: position 134,411 of record NZ_JBFBIR010000011.1, on the reverse strand, counting down.
GGACGGGCCGACCCTGGCCGTGGCCCGCGAGTACGGCCGACTGCTCCAGGCGTACGAGCACCTGTTCTGGGACACCCTCGGACAGCTCGACTAGGGTCCGGGGTCTCCCGGGTCACGCCGACGGGCCGACGGGCCGACCGGTCGCAGGGGGGCCGAGGCGTTCATCCCCCGCACCCGGTCGGCCTCGCTCAGGCCTGCCAGTGCGGCTTGCCGCTGACCATCCGGCAGTAGATCATTCCCCCGTTGGCGTCATGGGTGCTCTTGCCGAGATCGGCGTTGCGGCAGAACTGCCCGGCCGCGTAGCAGTTCCCCGCGTTCGAGCGGAGCTCGCACTCCGCACCGCCGGCCGCCGCGGTGTGCTGCGGCTCCGGGGCGGTCGGCGGCTGGGCCGTGGTGGTCTTCGGCTGCGGCGCCTTCGGGGTGGGCGACGGCGCGTGGGTGCTGGGGGCCGCCGCTGCGGGGGCGGTCGGCGTGCTCGGCGCGGGGTCCGACGCCGACGGCGGCGTGCCGGCCGGGGACGCGGCGGGCGGCGCCGCAGGCGGTGCGGCCGGCGGGGTCGACTGGGTGGTGGCGGCCGCCGGGGCGGTCACCGGGGGCGAGGCCTTGGCTCCGCCGTCGGCGGCCGACGGGTCGCAACCGGTCAGCGCCAGACCGACGGTGAGGACGAGTCCGGCGAAGCCGGCCAGGCCGGCGCACCGACGCCCGCGTATGCGTGAAGGCATGGGTGGAGAACGCTCCGTTCCGTTTGGATGAGGTGTGCGATTCAAGCAGAGCTCGCACACGATCCGCGCACGGATCTCCCACTCGTTGGCAGATCGAGATCTGCCGGCTACCGAGCGTCGCCGCCCTCCGGTCCGCCGTCACGCTGCGCCGAACCGCCGACCGCCCCAACAGGGGTATAGCGCCGGAGCGCAGGGGAATTCGGCATGTTCCTGACATGGCCAGCGGATCGCTACCGTTCCGGCAACCCCCACGCCGAACGAGGAGATCCCCCATGCTCCGCATCCGTGTGCTCGCGGTCGCCACCGCGCTCGCGGGCGTCGCCCTGACCGCCGCCCCCGCCGTCAGCGCGCCCGCTGACGACCCGTCCACAGTCGCCGCCCTCGCTTCCCCCGCGGCCCGGACCGCCCCGGCCCCGTCCGCGCTGCTCCCCGCGCTCCAGCACGACCTCGGACTCTCCCCGCAAGCCGCCGCCGACCGGCTGGCCGGGGAGAGCCGGGCCGCCCGGGTTCGGACCGCGCTCGCCGCCGCCCTGGGCTCCCGCTGGGCCGGGGCCTGGGTCGAGGGGCCGGACGCCGCCCTGGTGGTCGCCACCACGGACGCCTCCGTCGCCCGGACGATCACCGCGCACGGCGGCCGGGCCACCGTCGTCCGCAACGCCCTGGCCGCCCTCGACCGGGCGAAGGCCGCGCTCGACCGGGCGGCCCGGGCCGCCACACCCACCGCCACGCCGTTCTGGTCCGTGGACGTCCGCACCAACGCCGTCGTGGTCCGGTCCTCCGACGCCGCCCGGACCGAGGACTTCCTGCGCCGCTCCGGGGTGGACCGCGCGCTGGTCCGGGTCGAGCGGGCCACCGCCACGCCCCGGCCGCTGGCCGACCTGCACGGCGGCGACGCGTACTACATCGACAACGCCGCCCGGTGTTCGATCGGATTCCCCGTCACCCAGAACGGCCGGCCCGGCTTCGTCAGCGCCGGACACTGCGGGCAGCCCGGTTCCAACGCGACGGCCTCCGACGGCAGTTCGATCGGCACCTTCCAGGGCTCGACCTTCCCCGGCAACGACTACTCCTGGGTGCAGGCCGGCCCGGGCTGGACGGCGCAGCCGCAGGTGAACGACTACGCGGGCGGCGCGGTGACGGTCGCCGGCTCGACCGAGCAGCCCGTCGGGTCCTCGGTCTGCCGCTCCGGCTCCACGACGGGCTGGCACTGCGGCACCGTCGAGGAGGTCAACGCCACCGTCACCTACCAGGAGGGCAGCGTCTACGGCGTCACCCGCACCAGCGTGTGCGCCGAACCCGGCGACTCGGGCGGGTCGTTCATCTCCGGCAACCAGGCGCAGGGCGTCACCTCCGGCGGCTCCGGCGACTGCACCTCGGGCGGCGAGACCTACTTCCAGCCCGTCAACCCGATCCTGAGCGCCTACGGCCTCACCCTGGCCGCCGGCTGAGCGGCTGAGCAGCCGGGCACCCGGGCGAGCCGCCGGCCGAACCGCTCGCCGAACCACGGGCCGCCGTGAGGACAGGACCTAAGGCAGCCCCGCCGTCCGGCGCTCGAACACCTCGGGGCGCGCGGTCTCCAGGGCGGTGGCGACCGCACCGAGGAGGACGGCCTCCTCCCCCAGCAGGCTCGGCGCGAGCGTCGGACGCATCGGGGCGATCCGGTGCAGGGCCTGCTCCAGCGGTTCCAGGAGCAGGTCCGCGCTGTTGCCTATGCCGCCGCCGAGGACCACCAGGTCCGGGTCCAGTACGGCGGACAACACGGCGACGGCGTAGGCGAGTTGGCCGGCCTCATGGCCGACGGCCCGGACCGCCGCCGGGTCGCCGGCCCGGGCTCGTTCGAAGACCTGTTTGGCCGTGGGGGCGCCGCCCAGCCCGAGGTCCTGGGCGGTGCGCACCACGGCGTCCGCGGCGGCCTCCTGCTCGATGGTCGCCGGAGGCTCACCGGGGCGGGCGGGCAGCGGCACCAGGCCGATCTCGCCCAGTGCGCCGTGTGCGCCGAGCAGCAGTTCGCCGTCCTTGACCACGCCGACGCCCAGGCCGGTGCCGACCAGCAGGTAGGCGAACATCCGGCTGCCCCGGCCTGCGCCGAGGGTGTACTCGCCGAGCGCGGCCAGGTTGGCGTCATTGGCGACGGTGACGGCCACGCCCAGGCCCTCCCCGATCCGGTCGAACAGACCGGGCCGGCCCCAGCCGGGCAGGCTGGTGGCGTAGCGCACGCCGCGCCGCTGCTCGTCCCACACGCCCGGGGTGCCGATCACCGCGTGCACGATGTCGTCGGCGGCCAGGCCCGCCTCGTCGATGGCCTCGTGGGCGGCGGCGACCACGGCGTCGGCGACGGCGTTCGCCGAGCGGCCCCGGTTGGCCACGTCGCGGCGGGCGACGACCGTCCCGGCGAGGTCCGCGACGGCGACCCGCAGCCTGGCCCGCCCGATGTCCACGCCGAGCACGTGCCCGGCGGCCGGGTCGACCTCGTACAGCACCGCGGTGCGGCCGCGCTCGGGGGCCAGCCGACCGGCCTCGCGGACCAGCCCGGCCTGCTCCAGGGCGGCCAGGGCGGCGGACACGGTGGGCTTGGACAGGCCGGTGTCCCGGGCGAGTTGGGCGCGCGAGGAGCCGCCGCCGGTGCGCAGCAGTTCGAGCAGCAGCCATTCGTTGTTGCTGCGCAGCCGCTGCCGGTTCCACGGCACTGCCGGGGCCCCGGCCGCCGGGCGGTGGGTCGGCAGGTGGCTGCTCATCGGTTCCTCCGGTCTGGGCGGGAAGGCTGGCGGGCGGGCTGCGCCGGGTGGTGCCGGCACGGCCCGCGGCGTCCGGTGTCGGGTGCCGCCGCCCAAGTATGACCGGTGATCATTCCGTTCCCACCCCGCCTGCCGGCCCCGCGCCGCCCCGAGCAGGACCCTCGGGCCCGTCAGGACCACCAGGCCCGTCGGACCTGTCGGGCCCGTCGGGCGTGTCAGACCCGGGCCGGACTCGTCAGACCACCCAGCCGCCCGTCATCCGCCGCACCGCCGAGCCGTCCAGGTCGGCCAGCTTGGTGCCGGCGAAGGCCCGGGCCGCCTCGGAGGTCTGCACCCGCAGCGGCGGCCGCTCGGCGGTGAGGGCCGCGACGATCGGGGCGGCCGCCTGCTCCGGGGTCTGGGCCTGGGCGAAGGCCTTCTGCGTGCGGTCGACATAGGCCCGCAGGGCGGGGGCGTACGGGCCGGCCGCGGCGGTCAGCGCGGGCAGGTCGATGGCCTGGTTGCCGATGAACTCGCTGGCGACGGCGCCCGGTTCGACGACGGTGACGTGCACGCCGACGGTGGCGGCGACCGGCGCCAGCGACTCCATGAAGCCCTCGACGGCGAACTTGGCGGCGCAGTACGCCTCGTTGAAGGGCTGCCCGACCACACCACCGACGCTGGTCACGGTGACGACCCGGCCGCCGGAGGCCCGCAGGTGCGGCAGTGCGGCCCGGGTGACCTCGACCACACCGAAGAAGTTCACCTCCATGGCGGCCCGCACCGGCGCCGTCCCGTCCTGCTCGATCGTGCCGACGTGGCCGGCGCCCGCGTTGTTGACCACCGCGTCGAGCCGGCCGTGCCGGGCGAGGACGGCCTCCAGGCAGGCGGTGACGGAGGCCGGATCGGTGACGTCCAGCTGCTCGACGTCGATCCGCCCGTCGACGCCCGCCTCGGCGGCGGTGCGCCGCAGGGCCTCGGCCCGTCCGGTGTCGCGCATGGTGGCGACGACGCCGTACCCGGCGCGGGCGGCGGCCACGGCGGCGGCGAGGCCGATCCCGGAGGAGGTGCCGGTGATGAGGACGATCGGGGCGGCGTCGGTGTCCATGGAAGTCTCTCCTCGGATCTCCCCGGCTTCTCCGGGGAAAAGTGTGTGCGTGCGCACGCACCATACATTTAGGTGCACGCGCACGCAACCGGTCGACAGCCCGGCGGCGCCGGTCGGGCGGCCGTCACACCTTCGCCAGCGCACCCTCCACGTCCGCCCACAGGTCCTCGGGGTGCTCGATGCCCACCGACACCCGCACCGTCCCCGGGCCGATCCCGGCGGCGGCCAACTCGGCGTCGTCGAGCTGGCGGTGGGAGGTGCTGGCCGGGTGGAGCACGAGGGTGTGCACGCCGCCGAGGGAGGGGGCGAGGGCGGCCAGGCGGACGGACTCGGTGAAGGTGCGGGCCGCCTCGCGGCCGCCGACGAGGTCGAAGGCCAGGACGCCGCCGTGGCCGTCGGGCAGGAGCCGGCGGGCGAGGTCGTGGTCGGGGTGCCCGGGCAGGCCCGGGTAGTGGACGGCCCCGACCGCGGGGTGGGCGGCGAGGCGACCGGCCAGGTCGAGGGCGCTCTCACAGTGCCGGCGGACCCGCAGGGCGAGGGTCTGGAGGCCGCGCAGGGTCAGCCAGGCGGCGAACGGGTCGACGGCGGCGCCGAGTTCGATGGCGTAGTGCCAGACCTTGCGGTGCAGTTCGGCGTCCGCGAGAACGGCGACGCCGGCCAGGACGTCCGAGTGGCCGCCGAGGTACTTGGTGGCCGAGTGGATGACGACGTCCGCGCCGTACTCGATCGGCCGGCAGAGCAGCGGCGTCGCGAAGGTGTTGTCCACGACGCTGACCACCCCGGCCCGCTTGGCGACGCCGATCAGCCCGGGCAGGTCGGTGACCCTGGTGGTGGGGTTGGAGATGGTCTCCAGGTGCAGCAGCCGGGTGGTGGGCCGCAGGGCCGCCTCGACCTCGGCCGGGTCGTCGCCCCCGACGTGGGTGACCTCCACCCCCCAGCGCTCGGCGAGGTCGGCGAGCACGGCGAAGGTACCGCCGTACAGGCTTCGCTGGGCGATCACGTGGTCGCCGGAGCGCAGCAGGGCGAGCAGGACGGTGTTGATCGCGCCCATGCCGGAGGCGGTGGCGATCGCACCGGCGCCGCCTTCGAGGTCGGCCACCGCCGTCTCCAGCGAGCGGACGGTCGGGTTGCCGTAGCGGTTGTAGAAGAAGGCCCCGCCCGGGCCGCTGAAGGCCTGGGTGAGCGCGTCGCTGGTGTCGAAGGCGAAGAGGTGGCTCTGGTGCAGTGGCACGCCCATCGGGCGGCTGCCGGTGATGTCCGCGAGAGGCGGGTGGACGATCCGGCTCTCGGGGCGCAGCGCGCCGGGGGCCCGGTGTCCGTCCGGAGCCCGGTGTCCGTCGGGGGTCTGCTGTCCGCCAGAAGCCTGCTGTCCGTCGGGGGCCCGGTGGCCGAGGTAGTCGCTCATGCCGCCCATCGTCGGGCCGGTCGCACGCCGCGCCCAGGGCCAATCGCGCCCGGGTGGCCCGCCCCGGTGCCGCTGCGGCGCCGGGGCGGGCCACCACGGCTCACTTGCGGCGGCCGAAGATCCGCTTCGCGGCGTAGACGATGCCGACGATCAGCAGCACGAAGAACAGGATGATCAGGATGACCACGACGATCAGGAACTTGCCGAGCTTGGCGAAGAAGCCCGACTTCTTCTTCTCGTCCTTGGCCGCGAGGTGGGCGGCCGGCGCGGTCTGACCGCTCCGGGTGCTGACGGAGACGGCCGGGCCCGCCGCCGGGGCGGCCGGGCCGGAGCCGGTGACGGAAACGGTGGTGGCGGCGGCCGCGACGGGCCGGGGTGCGGCCGTCGCCGTCGCGCTCGACGCCGCGGCGGTGAGGCCGACGGCGGCCAGCAGTGCCACCAGGGCGCCGGCTATCGAACATGCGATCCGGTGAGTCATCGTGCTCCTCGTACGGGTTCTGAGCAGCGCGGAGGAGCCTGGCCGACCGGATCCGCTGGTCTGACCAGGTGGTTTTCTCATCTGCGCCTAGTATGCTCCACTGAGTTTCTACAGCGGTGTAAAAGTTTAGCGACGGGCCTGCCCGGATCGGCTCCGGCCCCGGTCACGCACGCCCGCCGGTTCGACGGGGGTTTCGTGGCAACTGTGGAGGATGACGACGTGTCTGGTCGCAGGGGTTCCCCCGGAGCCGGAAAATCGCCGCGCCGGGCAACCGGCGGCTCGCCGGAGGGCCGCATACCCGACGGCCGCATACCCGACGGCCGCACCGCGGAGGGCCGCCCGGCGGACGGCGGCCAGGCCGGCCGGACCGGTCAGGCACGCAGGACCGGTCAGGCGGGCGGGGCCGGCCAGGCAGGCGGGGCCGGCCAGGCGGGCCGCACGAGCCGGGCGAAGCCGAAGGCCAAGCGCAGCACCAAGGAGAAGGTGCTCTGGGTGACGGCCGGCTGCACCGCCCTCCTCGTCCTCGGCGGCTGCGCCGTCTACTACCGCCTGAACAGCAACCTCACCACCTTCGACGGCGATGCCCTCAGCAAGGACCGGCCGGCCGCCGCGGCCCCGGACGCCCAGGGCCGTACCCCGGTCAACGTCCTGCTGATCGGCTCGGACAGCCGCGGCAACGGCAACAGCGACCTGGGCGGCGGCGGGGACGGCGGCGCCCGCTCGGACACCGCGATCCTGCTGCACGTCTACGCCGACCACAAGCACGCCGTCGGCATCTCCATCCCCCGCGACTCCCTGGTCACCATCCCGCCGTGCAAGCTCCCGAACGGCAAGTGGACCAAGGAGCAGACCAATGTGATGTTCAACAGCGCCTTCTCGGTGGGCGACAGCGACCAGGGCAACCCGGCCTGCACCCAGAACGCCGTCGAGAAGCTCACCAACCTGCGGGTCGACCACACCATCGTGGTGGACTTCAACGGCTTCGCCTCGATGACGAAGGCGGTCGGCGGCGTCGAGGTCTGCCTGCCGAACGACATCCACGAGGGCGATCTGAACCCGAACCTGGGCAAGAAGGGCAAGCTGGTCTTCCCCAAGGGCAAGCAGAAGGTGGAGGGCCAGTCCGCGCTCGACTTCGTCCGAGTGCGGCACGGCATCGGCGACGGCTCCGACATCGGCCGCACCAAGCGTCAGCAGGCCTTCCTCTCCTCGCTCATCAAGGAGGTCAAGTCCCGCGGCATGGACCCGACCACCCTGCTGCCGCTCGCCGACGCCGCGACCAAGTCGCTCACCGTCGACCCCGACCTCGGCTCGGCGGCCAAGCTGCTCTCCTTCGCCATGTCGCTCAAGGACGTCAACCTGCACGACGTCAAGTTCGTGACGGCGCCGTGGCGTTACGAGGGCCCGCGAGTCGCCCTCGTCCACCCCGACGCGGACCAGCTCTGGGCCGCGCTCAAGGCCGACCGCACCCTGGACGGCCAGGACGCCAGCGCCACCGCCGCGGACTCCGCCGCGCCGGGTACCCCCGCCGCCGAGGCCACCCCCAGCCCCACCGCCACCACCCCCGTGCCGGACGCCAAGGGCGGCGAGGCCAAGCCCGCCGACGTGAAGGTCGCCGTGCTCAACGGCACCGGCGCGACCGGGCTCGGCGGCAAGGCCGCGGAGGCTGTCAAGGGCGCCGGCTACACCGTGACCAGCGTCGGCAACGCGACCGGCAAGCCGCGCTCCACCACGGTCGTCGAGTACGGCGCGGGCGAGCGCGCCGCGGCCGACGCGGTCGCGAAGCTGTTCCCGGGTGCCACCGTCCAGGCCGGCGGCAAGGGTGTCAGCGTGGTGCTCGGTCACGACTTCGCCGCCGCCAATCCGGCCGGTGCCGCCGACCCGGCCGCCTCCGCGTCGGCCGGCGCCCCGGCCGCTCCGGCCCCGGTGCCCAGCAGCGTCGCCAACGCCGCCCGGTCGGCCGACGACGACCCGTGCGCCAACGTGTCGTACGGCTGACCCGGACGGGACGCACGACGACGGCGGGGCGCCTGCGGATCCCGATCCGGAGGCGCCCCGCCGTCGCGAGGTGCGCGGGGCGTGCTGGGCCTGCGAGGTCTACGAGGCCTGCGGGGTCAGCGCCTGGTGCCGCAGGACGGGCAGAACGCGGCGCCCTCCGGGATGTCCTGGTGGCACTGGCCGCACTGGGTCGGCTGGGCGAGCCGGTGGCCGCAGCCCGGGCAGAACGGCGTGCCGTGCGTCTCCGCCGAGCACTGCGGGCAGACGAGCTGGCGCGGCGTCCGCACGTCGAACTCGGCGCCGGACTGCTGGCCCTGCTGGTAGGAGCGGTCGGACACCATGTCGTTGAGGCCGCGCCGCTGCGCCGCCATCGCCTCGGCCGCCGTGTCCGGGGCGCAGTTGTGGCACAGGCCCTGGCCCGGGTCGAAGCAGCGGCCGCAGACGTAGTGGGTGCAGCGGGCGCAGCGGTTGAAGTGCACCTGGGCGTTGGTGATCGCGCGCTGGAAGGCGGCGTCGCGCGCGTTGCCCCAGGTGTGGCCGGCCAGGCCGTCGGCGGCGTTGCTGATGGTGTTGGCGTTGCCGCCGATGAGGTTCCAGGCGGCGCTGACGCCCTTGCCGATCCAGCCCGCCACCTGACCGGTGGTGAACGCCTCGAACGACGAGCGCCAGGTGTCGGAGCAGCGGTAGCAGGAGAACTCGAACTGGAAGCCCGCGCCGGTGCCGTGCTGCTCGCACAGGTCGCGGTAGTTGCTGCTGAAGTAGATCTCGGAACTCACGTCGTCCCCGGTCGATGAAGTGGCATGTCGGCAGTCCCCGGGCCCCCCAAGGTGCCGACACGGATGGGGCGGGTCACGGGGGCGCTGCACAGAATCGCACATGCCGTCATATTTTGTGAATCTCTTATGGACAACGCCTCGCGATCGCCGCACCGAGGGACGTCCGGGCCCACCAGTCCGGTTCCGATCATGCCGGTACCGATCAGGCCGGTTCCGGTCCGATCGGAACCGGTCTCGTCGAAACCGGCCGACGTCTCTTCAGAGCCCGGCGACCGGCAGCAGCAGGACCCGCGCCGGATCGAACCGCTCCCAGCCCGCCGGCCGCCCGCTGCGACTCACCCGCAACCGGCACCACCGCTGCCCGGCGGAGTCCTGCCACCAGCCGCTGATCCGCCCGGACGCCCAGGTGCCGTCGCCGAGGTCCACCTCGACCGGCTGGTACACCCACTGGACGTCCGGGTCCGCCGGTTCCCCGACGGCCACAGGACTGCGCCGACTCTCCACCACGGTTCCGCCTCCCGACCCGACCCCGGCGCGCGGCCTCCCCGGTCGGGCGGCCACGCGACCAGGCGTGCAGCTCACCCCGGAAACTCTACAGGCGTGTAGAGAAGGACGGGAGGAGTTCCGCCGAAGCCCTCACCCGGCTCAGCGGCGGCTCCGGCGCGCGCCACGGCGGCGGCGCCACAGGGCGAACGGCACGACGGCGGCCAGCCCGAGCGCGTCCGGCGCCGACGGCGCCTGCACCGGCGCGGCCGCGCCCGCCGGCACCTTGCCGAAGGTGTCCGGGACGGGCAGGGTGGACCAGTCCGTGAGCGGCCACGCGACGACGAACGCCCGGCCGATCACGTTCCCCACCGGCACGAAGCCGTCACCGGTCTCGTTGTGGTGCGGGCGGGAGTCCCGCGAGTTGTTGCGGTGGTCGCCCATCACCCAGAGCTTGCCCTTGGGGACGGTGACGGTGCCCACCGGGTCCTGGTCGCAGGGCGCCGAGCCGGGGAACAGGTACGGCTCGTCCAGCGCGACGCCGTTCACCTTCAGCGGGCTTCCCGCCTTGCACTCGACGGTGTCCCCGCCGACCGCGATCACCCGCTTGATCAGGTCCTTCTCGTCCGCCGAAGGCATCAGGCCGACGGTGCTCAGCACCTTCTGGACCGAGCTCATGACCGAGCCGTCCGCGTGCGTCGGCACGCTCTCCAGCCAGCCGCCCGGATCACGGAAGACCACCACCTCGCCACGCTCGGGCTCGGCACCGAACCACGGCGTCAACTTGTCGACCAGCACCCGGTCGCCGATCGCCAGGGTCTGCTCCATCGAACCGGAGGGGATCGAGAAGGCCTGGACGAAGAAGGTCTTGATGCCGAGCGAGAGCAGCAGGGCGATCACCAGCAGAATCGGGAGCTCCTGCCAGAACGGGCGCTTCTTCCGCCCGCTCTTGGCGTCCGGCTCCACACCGCCGGTCCCGTCGGCCCCACCGGTCGGACCGCTGCCGCCGCTGCCGTCGCCGCCGCCGGAACCACCGCCGGCCCGGCCGGATCCGCCGCCGGAGGCCCCGAAGGCCCCCGCCGCGCCCGGGACTTCGGGCGCACCCACCGCACCGCGCTCCCCGGTTCCACCGCTCTCGCCGGACTCCGTGCTCTGCTGGACACTCATCTTCTCGGCCCCTCCCGACGGCCTGGCGGGAGACCGGAACGGAAAACCCCCGCTGTCAGGGAACGAACCTACCGAACGGAGGTTCCCGGGCGCGCCCTGACATGGATCCGCTCACCCTGAGGACCGAACAGACTGAGGAACTCCACCGGCTGCGGCCCGGCGTTGCCGAAGGCGTGCGGGGTCCGGGTGTCGAACTCGGCGGCCTCACCGGCCGTCAGCACCAGGTCGTGCGAACCGAGCACCAGCCGCAGCCGGCCGGACAGGACGTACAGCCACTCGTGGCCCTCGTGCACCTTCAGCTCCAACTCGGGCTCGGTGCCCCGGCCGGGCGGCATGATCTGCTTGAAGGCGTGCAGACCGCCGAGGTGGCGGGTGAGCGGGATGATGGTCTGGCCGTTCCTGGTCACCGGGCGGGGATGGACCCGGGGGTCACCGGTGGCCGGGGCGCCGACCAGTTCGTCCAGCGGCACCCGGTACTCCCGGGCCAGCGGCAGCAGCAGTTCCAGGGTCGGCTTGCGCTGCCCGGACTCCAGCCGGGACAGCGTGCTGAGCGAGATCCCGGTGGCGGCGGCCAGTTTGGCGAGGGTGGTGCCGCGCTCGCGTCGCAGGGCGCGCAGCCGGGGGCCCACTGTGGTGAGGACGTTCTCGAAGTCTTCGTCGGCCATGCCTGCCATTCGCCGGGACGGCAAGGGTGTTTGTCAAACCGGCACACCGGTGCACGGGCGCGCGGGCCCGTCGGCGCGCCCTATGCTGTCCGGCCATGCGCATCCACCTCACCCGGGACAGCGTCGCGGCCGGCGACGACGCCGACGCCCCGCACGCCGCGGCGCTCGCCCTACCCGACGGCCTCGACCTGCCGGAGGCGCTCGCCGCCCTCGGACTCCCCCGGCCGTACCTGCCCCTGATCGGCGGCGGCCGCGCCAGCTGGATCCTGCGCTCCGGCGACGGCACCCCGCTCGCCGTACTCGCCCAGCAGTGGCCGCGCGCCCGGCCGCTCCCGGGCGTCCGGGGCCCGCTCGCCCGTCTGGCCGGGCCGGAGGGCGACGTCCGGCTGCACGCCGAGTACCAGCGCCAGCTGGACCCGGACGCCGAGTACGACCGGCTCGCCGCCGGCTGAGACCGGGGCACCGGAGCCCGCCGGGGCTCCGCCGACGCCCGCCCGGGGCATGACCGGCTGCCCCGCGGCGGGGCCCGGTGGCGGTGTGCGTCGCTACCGGGCCCCGCCGCGGGGTCGGTGCCGGCGGCTACCGGTACTCGCGCAGGCGCGGCCGGACACCCAGCGCGGTGAGGGCGAGCGCCGCCGCCAGCGCCCCCGCGGCCAGGGCCGCCGTGCTGGCGTCGAGGTCGCCGTCGGTCGCGGCGACCGCCGAGTCCATCGCCATGGCGTTGACCGCGATGGTGTCCCCGATGGCCGTGCTCAGCTGGTCGAAGTCGTAGTTGGACTGCCCCTGGGAGAGACCGGTGTTGAGCGTCACCGCCTCCTTGAGCCGGCCCTCGTCGCGCAGCGCGCGGATCTTCCGGTCGTCCTGCTGGTACTGCTGGAAGGCGGCCAGCACCCGCTCTGCGGCGTCCTGCTCGCCGGGGAAGGTGATGTTGTGCAGTTCGGTGCCGAGGTAGCCGCCGAAGGGGACGGCCGCGTGGTCGGCGCGGTGCCGGGCGGCGGCGGCCGCCAGTTGGGCGTTGTAGTCGGCGAGGGTGGCGCCGTCCAGGCGGGCGATCGCCTGGGTCTTGTCGAGGAAGCTCTGCTCGTAGGCGGCCGCGCGGGACGGGTCTGTGAGGTAGCGGCTCTCGTCGGCGTTCAGGTCGAAGGCGACGGCACGGGCGCGGCTGAGCGCGATCACCGAGTCGTAGGCGTTGCTCTTGGCGGTCACCAGGTGGTCGTCGGCGCGGCTGACCAGGTGCAGGCCGATCGCCAGCACGACGCCGGTGAGCAGCGTGACTGCGGCCAGCGCCGGGTTGACGACGCGGTGGTAGCGCACCGCCAGGACGCGCTGGAGCCCGAGCAGCGCGGCGAGTGCGAGCAGGCCGACCGCGAGCAGCCACCACCAGCCGCTGCCGAGGGCGTCGCGGCGCTCGGTGTAGACCTGCTCGACGGTGGCCTCGTTGGCGGCGGTGACCTGGTCGGCGGCGGGCAGCAGTTGCTGGCGCAGCAGGTCGGTGGCCTGGCGGTAGGCGTCCAGGGCGGCGGGCGAGGGCTGGCCAGCCGGGGCCTTGGCCTGCTCCTCCAGCAGCTGGGCGCGGGCCACCAGGGCCTCGTAGCTGCCGAGCTGGCCGAGCACCTGCTGGACGGCGCTCTGGCCGGCCGGGTCGGCGGCGGCGGCCTGGGCGGCCTGCTGGAGGTCGCCGTCGGCCTGCGCACGGCGCTGCTCGTAGGTGTCGAGGGTCTGCTTGCGCAGCGCCGTGTAGTCGGGGTCGGCGCCGACCAGCAGCAGGTTGGCGGCCTGGGCGTCCATGTCGCTGAGCGCGAAGTAGAGGTCGGCGGCGCGGGTGGCCTGCGGGGCGGCCCGGTGGCCGATGGTGTCGGTGCCGTCGCGGGCCCCGCCGAGGACGGTGGTGGCGGCCGCGCCGAGGCCGATCAGGGCGGCCAGGCTGAGCGTAGTGAGGCCTCGGACCAGGCGCGGAGTGGTCCAGTAGGCGCGGCCGCCGACCGTCCGTGCGCCGTGCCGGAGCCGGGCCAGGGCGCTCGGGGCGGCCGTTGTCCGAATCGCTGTCCGGGCCGATGTCCGGGCCGTTGTTGTGGCCGTTGTCCTGGCCAATGGTCCGGCTGGGGCCGGTTCCCCCGCCGGACCGGTTTCCGTCCCCGGGGCCGCCTCCCCCGTGGTGGCCGTCGTGCCCGCTGCCGAGGTGGTCATGGCCGCACGTTCCTCTCCCCCGCTGCACGGTCCGCCGGGGTTTCCTGCTGAAACCGGAGCAGAACCGTTTCTCTCCGCCGGGCGACGCTAGTGCCGCGCCACCTGCGGGAAGCCGCCCCCTGACGGCTCCTTGACGCCGCCGGGCGCCGTTCTTGACGCATCCTTAGCGACCGTCCCCGGCGCCCGGCGGTGTCCGCCGGTTCGCGGTGGTTCTCGGCGGTGGTGAGTGGTGAGTGGTGAGTGGTGAGTGGTGAGTGGTGAGTGGTGAGTGGTGATGGGTGGTGGCCCGCGGTGGTGGGCGGGTCAGCCCTGCCCGGCCCGGCGGCCGCGGTTCGCCGTGTTCTTCCGCCGGGCCCTCTTCTTGCGGGCGCGCTTGGACATCGCGTGCTCTCCGATTCCGGGGAAGGGCTTCAAGCGGCCTGGCCGACCAACTGGTCTGCCAGCTTGACCAGGCGCTTCAGCGAGCGCTCCTCCTGGGCGGCCTGCGCCACCGGCGCCACCGAACCGCCGTCGTAGTAGGCGCCGTTGGCGACCGCGACGTCCGGCAGGCAGAGCCGGACGACGGCCGCCGCACCCTCCGCCGCCGGCGCGCCGGCCCGCCCGTACAGCGGCAGCAGCGCCGTGTCGCACAGGCCCGGGTTGAGGCTGACGGCGGTGATGCCGGAGCCGGCCGGGGCCATGTCGGCGGTCGCCATGGTGAGCGCGAGCTGCGACTGCGCATACGCGGCCACCCGCGAGTACCTCTTCACCCGGTGCGGGTCCGACCAGTTCATCGAAGCCGTCCGGTGCAGCGAGGACGAGACGTTGACGATCCGGGCGTCGCCGGATGCCGAGAGCGGCGCCCGCAGCAGCCTGGCCAGCAGGTGCGCGGCCAGGAAGTTGACCTGCAGCGAGACCTCGTTGCCGTCGTCGGTCAGCGTGCAGCGCTCGGGCGCCATCGCGGCGGCGTTGTTGACCAGCAGGTCCAGCGCCGGGTAGTGCTTGACGACCGTACCGGCCAGCACCGCGACCTCCGAGAGGCGGGTGAAGTCGGCGGCCAGCTCGACGAGTTGGTCCCGGCGGGCGCCGGCGTCGACCAGCCGGGCGACGGCCGCCTCGGCCTCCGGGGTGGTCCGGGCGTGCACCAGCACGGTGGCGCCCAGCCCGGCGAGCAGCCGGGCGGTCTCCCAGCCGATGCCGGAGGAGGCGCCGGTGACGAGGGCGGTACGAGCGGACAGGGCGGATTCGGACATGACCGTTCCCAGGGTGCGGGGCACCGCCGGCCCTGTCCGGGCCGGGGTGCGGGCTCAAAAGACCTGATGAGATGCGGAACTCGCGCGCCCGCCCGCACCCCGCGCCGATCGGGCGACGGGGCGGGGCGCGGCACGTGCCGTGCCCTCCGGCGGGGAGGCGCGGATCAGCGCACGGCGATGGCGGCCGCGGCGACGCGGACCGGCGGCCGCGGATGCGGCGGGCGGTCGTGGTGGCGTGCCGGGCGGTTCATGCTCCTCATCCAACCGGCGGGCGCGGACCGGGGCAAGCGCCGCGCCGCCGCCCTGACGAATCCCTGACGCCGGGCGAACAGCCGTGCGGCCGACGCCGGTTGCGGCCGCCGGTCAACCCGCACCGGATTTCGGCGCACGGCGGAGCCGGTCGCGAGCACCGCGCCCGAGCCGACCGCGCCGCGCCGCGCCGCGCCCCACCCCGCCCCGCTGTCAGAGCCAGTTGCGGCGCTTGAAGACCACGTACAGCCCGGTGCAGACCAGCGCCATCAGCCCGATCGCGAACGGGTAGCCGAACGCCCACTTGAGCTCCGGCATGATCTCGAAGTTCATCCCGTAGACGGTGCCGATCAGCGTCGGCGCGAAGAGGATCGCCGCCCAGGAGGAGATCTTCTTGATCTCGTCGTTCTGCACGTGCCCGGCCTCGGCGAGCTGCTTCATCTCCTCGTTCTGCCGCTGCGAGACCAGCGTCGCGTTCACGGTCAGGATGTTCTGCAGCATCTGCCGGAAGCCGTCCACCCGCTCGGCGGCGTAGGTGGCGTGGTCGGCGACGTCGCGCAGGTAGCGCTGCAGCTCGTCGTCGGTGCCGTACTTGCCGAAGCCCGCCTCCAGGCTCCTCATGATCTCCAGCAGCGGCCGGGTCGCCCGCTGGAGCTCGATCACCTCGCGGGACAGCTCGTAGATGCGCCGGGAGACCTGCGGGTCGCCGCCGAACACCTCCGTCTCGATCTCGTCGATGTCGTGCTGGAGCCCGGCGATCACCGGCGCGTAACCGTCCACCACGGCGTCCAGCACCGCGTACAGCACCGCCTCCGGGCCGAGCGCGAGCAGGTCCGGGTCCGTCTCCAGGCGGCGGCGCACCGCGGACAGGTCCGGCGCCTGGGAGTGGCGGACGGTGAGCACGAAGTCGGGGCCCACGAAGAGGTGGATCTCGCCGAAGTCGACCTCCTCCGCCTCGTCCAGGTAGCGCGCGGCACGCAGCACCACGAACAGCGTGTCGCCGTAGCGCTCCAGCTTCGGCCGCTGGTGGGCGACGATGGCGTCCTCGACGGCCAGTTCGTGCAGGTTGAACCGGTCCGCCGCCTCCAGCAGCTGCGCCTCGGCCGGGCGGTACAGGCCGATCCAGGCCATCGCGCCGGGCCGGTCGGGCAGTTCGCGGTAGATGTCGGCGAGGTTCGCCGGTGCGTCGATCCGCCGCCCGTCCCGGTAGACCGCCGCGTCCACCACCGAGCGCTCCAGGGTGACCGGCTCGACGGGCTGGTCGGGCCGCGGATCCATCGAGTGCTCCGGCGCCGGCTGCGTGTCGACGGGGCCGGAGCCCCCGACGGGGCGGGAGAACGGACGCTTGCTCGCGCGCACGGCGCGCACACGCCAGTCGGACATGGCGGATACCTCCACGGTGGGTGCCCGGGCCGCCGTCCGGGGACAGCGGGCCGGAGGCGCCCGGCCGGCCACCACGCGCACGGCGCGACCGGCGGCACCTCGTCGAGGACGAGGTCAGCGCCGCGCGGGAGCCGTACGGGAGGAGGAACGCCGGGTGCCGCGAATGGTGCGGGACAACCGGGGGCGGGGCCGACTTCGACCCGGACTACTGCACTCCACGGCTCTCACCTCCTCGGCTCCGCGCGCCCGCGCACCGAAAGGGGGGCCTGCACAACTCCCGCCGAGTGTAGTACCCGCTCCCGGGTGCCTCCCACCGCCCGCCCCCGGGGGCCCCCGCGGCAACATTCCGGGCCGGTCGTGCGCCCGGCGCGTTCGGGCTCCAACGGCCGCCCGCACCCTGCCCGTTCGTCCCGCCGATGCGACTACGGGGCCGCCACCGCCCGACTACGCTACGTGTCATGACTTCTTCGGAAACGGCCCCCGGGCGGGGCACGGCGGTGGTGATCGGCGGCGGACTGGCCGGCACGGTGGCGGCCTGGGCCCTGCGCGGGTTCGCCGAGCGGATCGTGGTGGTGGAGCGGGACCGCTACCCGGCGGAGCCCGCGTTCCGGGCCGGGGTGCCGCAGGGCCGACACGCGCACCTGGTGCTGGAGGCCGGGCACCGGGCGCTGGAGGAGATGATGCCCGGCATCAAGAAGGAGCTCACGGAGGCGGGCGCGATGAGGGTCGCCGTCTCGGGCGATCTGAAGTGGCTCAGCTCGGCGGGGTGGATGGCGCAGTACCCGGCGCAGCTCGCCTTCCTCTCCTGCACCCGGCCGGTGCTGGACAAGGCGGTGCTGGACCGGGTCCGCGCCGATCCCACGATCGAGTTCCTGGAAGGCGCCGACGTGGTCGGCCTGCTCGGGTCGGCCCGCACGGTGACCGGCGTCAAGGTCCGCGACCGCGGGCCAGAGCGCGGCGAAGTCCGGGAGATCCCGGCCGAGTTGGTGGTGGACGCGGCCGGCCGCACGACCTCGGTGCCGGACTGGCTGGCGGAGCTGGGCCACCCGCCGGTGCCCGAGGAGCGGGTGGACGCGGGCGTCGCGTACTCCTCCCGGCTGTTCCACCGCCCGGCCGGCGTCGACATCGGCTACAAGGCGATATACCTGCAGACCAAGGCCCCCGACGCGCCCCACCTGGGCGTACTGCTGCCGGTCGAGGGCGACCGCTGGATCGTCAGCGTCGCCGGCATGCGCGGCGCCGAACCCGAGCCCGGCGAAGCCGGGTTCACCAAGCAACTGGCCCGGCTGCGCGACCCGAGCATCCGCGAGGCGCTCCAGCAGGCCGAGCCGGCCGGCGAGGTGCGCGGCTTCGTCCCCGGCCCCGGCATCCGGCGACACTACGAACGCAGCGCCCCGGACGGCCTGGTGGTGGTCGGCGACGCCGCCAGCACCTTCAACCCGGTGTACGGGCAGGGTGTCACCGTCGCCCTGTTCTGCGCCCGGGAGCTGCGCCGCACCGCCCTGCGCCACGGCGGCATCGGCCACGCCACGGCCCGGGACGCCCGGCGTGCGATCGCGGCCGTCTCCAAGAACCCGTGGGTGATGTCCTGCACCGAGGACGTCCGCTTCGCCGCCACCACCGGCGGCCCCTCCGGCGCCCTCCTCGCGTTCCAGCACCGCTTCCTCGACAAGGTGCTGGCCGGCGCCGCCCACGACCCGGCGGTCACCGCCGCGTTCCACGAGGTGATGTCGCTGGTCGCCCCGCCGACGCTGCTGTTCCGCCCGTCGCTCCTCGCCGCCATCCTGCGGAGCTGACCGGCCGGGGGCGCCCTCGGGTGAGGAGAGCCGGCCTGCTCCGCACAGGCTGCCGACCAGGGGCGCGCCCGGCCCGCCGTGCGCCCGGCCGGAACCGTCAGACGGGCTCCAGGTGCGCGGCCACGTACGGCACGGCGACCTGCTCCAGGGCGCCGCGGCCGAACGCCGGGTGGACGTTGACCTCGAAGACCACACCGCCGCTCTCGGCGGCGAGGTCGACACCGGCCAGCGGCAGGCCCAGGCAGGCGACCGCGCGGATCGCCAGGTCCGCGAGCCCCCGGGGCAGTTCGGCGGCGGCGAGCGGGGCGGAGACGGCGCCGCGGCTCTCGTTGCAGGGGGCGTCCGGATCCGCCTGCACGTGTTCGACGACCCGGACCACCCGGCCGTCGAGCACCACCACCCGGTACTGGTGGCGGCGGCCGTCCGGGGTGAAGTTGCGGGCGTCCCGGGCGATCAGCCAGTCCGCCCCGTCGTCCTCGTAGTGCCGTGCGGCGGAGGCGAGTTGGGCGTGGGTGGTGACGTGGAAGACGTCGTCGCCGCCCATGCCGACGCAGGGCCGGGCCCAGACGTCGCCGCCGAGCCGGTCGAAGGCCTCGGCGGCGGCCCGCGGGCTCGGCCGGGACAGCGAGACGGTCGGCATGTGCGCGACGCCGTCGCGGGTGAAGCGGGCCACCGTGAGGTCCTTCTCGGTGGCCGCCCGCCAGGCCTGCACATCGGTGCCGAGTGAGCGGGCGCCGTGCGCGCCCAGCAGCCGCTGGAAGGGCGCGAAGTCGCGCCGCCGGTGCGGCGGGATCTCGTAGACCACGACGGCGTCGGCCGCCACGCTGCGGCCGTCCGCCTCCAGGCGCAGCCCGCCCTCGTCGTCGGGGCGGATCCGGCCGCCCCCGCCGGTCATGAAGTGCCGGGCGTCGAGCAGCACGGGCGCCCGGCCGGTGAGGGCCCGGGCGGCGGCGACGAGGACGTCCCGGCTTCCTTCGGTCGAACTGTGATCAGTCAGGAGAACGAGCTCACGTCGACCCATGCGGGTCATGGAAGCCCGGGGCCCGCGCCCCGGCAAGGGGGCCCCACGAGCCAACACCCGCCCCACTGGCCGAAACCCGCGCGGACGCGGTGCGCTCCCCCGGTAATTCGGATGCGGACGCTTCACCCGCCCCGCTACCCTGGCCGCATGTCTACGCCCCGAATTTCCTAGCCGACGGACCCGCCTCCACACCACCCGTGTGTCCGTTCGCTGTTTCGGAGCGTTATCCCATGATCACCACCCGTGGTGTCGACCTGCGCGTCGGCGCCCGCCTGCTGCTGTCCGACATCACCGTCCACATCGCCCCCGGCGACCGGATCGGCCTGGTCGGCCGCAACGGCGCCGGCAAGACCACCCTGCTCGCCACCCTCGCCGGACAACTGCCGCCCGCCGCCGGGACGGTCACCCGCACCGGCCCCGTCGGCTACCTCCCGCAGGACTCCCGCGCCGCCGACCCGTCCGCCACCGTCACCGACCGCATCCTGTCCGCCCGCGGCCTGGCCACCGCCGTCCGCGCGCTGCGCGCCGCCGAGGAGGCGATGGCACAGGCCGACGGACCGCACGACCAGCGCCAGGCGATGGACGTCTACGTTCGCGCCGAGGCCGAGTTCCAGTCCCGGGGCGGCTACGCGGCCGAGGCCGAGGCCGCCCGGGTCGCAGCCGGCCTCGGACTGCCCGCCCGGGTCATGGACACCCCGGTCGGCACCCTCTCCGGCGGCCAGCGCCGCCGGGTCGAGCTGGCCCGGATCCTCTTCGCCGACCACGGCACCCTGCTGCTCGACGAACCCACCAACCACCTCGACGCCGACTCCGTCGCCTGGCTGCGCGGCTTCCTCGCGTCCCACCAGGGCGGGCTGGTCCTGATCAGCCACGACCTCGGTCTGCTCGCCGACACCGTCAACCGGGTCTTCCACCTCGACCCGCAGCGCGCCGCGATCGACGTCCACAACACCGGCTGGCGGGCCTACCTCGACCAGCGCGCCGCCGACGAGCGCCGCCGCACCAGGGAACGGGCCAACGCCGAACGCAAGGCCGCCGCCCTGCACGCCCAGGCCGACCGGATGCGGGCCAACGTCGCCACCGCCACCAGCGCCCGCAGCATGGCCCGCCGCGCCGACCGGATGCTCGCCGACCTCGAACCCGCCCGGCAGGCCGAACGGACGGCCCGGATCCGGCTGCCCGAACCCGCCCCCTGCGGCCGGATGCCGCTCGGCGCGATCAGCCTCGCCAAGGCCTACGCCGGCCGCCCGGTGCTCACCGGCCTCGACCTGGCCGTCGACCGGGGCAGCCGGATGGTCGTGCTCGGCCTGAACGGCGCCGGCAAGACCACCCTGCTGCGCGTCCTGGCCGGCCACGAGAGCCCCGACACCGGACGGGTGGTGCCCGGCCCGGGCCTGCGGCTCGGCTACTTCGCGCAGGAGCACGACACCCTCGACCCGGCGCGCAGCGTCCGCGACAACCTCGCCCAGGCCGCGCCCCACCTGAGCGACGGCGAACTGCGGCACGTCCTCGGCGCGTTCCTGTTCCGCGGCGACGACGCCGACAAGTCGGCCGGGGTCCTCTCGGGCGGTGAGAAGACCCGGCTGGCGCTGGCCGGCCTGGTCCACTCCGGCGCCAACGTCCTGCTGCTCGACGAGCCCACCAACAACCTCGACCCGGCCTCCCGGGCGGAGGTGCTGGCGGCGGTCGGCACCTACCCGGGCGCGATCGTGATGGTCACCCACGACCCGGGTGCCATCGAGGCCCTGCGACCCGACCGCGTCCTGCTCCTCCCCGACGGCGACGAGGACCTGTGGCACGACTCCTACCTGGAGCTGGTCGCCCTGGCGTGAGCGGCGCCGCCCGCCCGCCAGCCCGGCCGCGCCCCGCCGGTCTCCCCGGCGGGGCGCGGCCGGGCCTGAACCGCCCTACGGCCTGCGCGCCTCGATCAGGAAGCGCGCGGAGTGGGCGACGAACGGCCCCTCCGCCCGGATCAGGGCGTCCAGTTCGCGCAGCCGGTCCCGGTAGGCCGCCACGGTGAAGCCCGGAACCATCCAGATCACCTTCCGCAGGATATGGCGGGACTGACGTTTCCGCCCAGCTCAGGGGCATGATCGACCATCCGGAGTCAGCAAAAGGTCAGCAAGACTCCCGGAGGTTCCAACCACCATCGCGACCACAGGCCTCACCCGCGGCATGGGCAGCTTCTGCAAGGAGTGCGAGCACCCCGAGTCCCGCTGGAGCAAGTACCCGCACGAGTACAAGATCAGGTACCGCAACGCGGCAGGACGCCAGACGGAGGAATCCGGCTTCGCCACTCAGGACAAGGCCAAGCGAGGAGGCCGTCCGCAACAGCTGGAACACCGCGGCCGCCGGGGGCTCCTACGTCGTCTCCGCCGCACCTTCCACCTGGTACACAGACTTCCGCGCCGACATCGCACGCATCGACGTACCGGTCCCGATCCTGCACGGCACCGGCGACCGCATCCTGCCCGTCGACAACACCGGACGGCCCTTCCGCCGGGCACTGCCGTCCGCCGAGTACGTCGAGGCGGCCGGCCCGGGGGCATCCCCGGGCCGGCCGGCCTGCTGGTGCGGAGCGTCGTGGTGCGGTGCGTCCGGACCCGGCCCGGTCGGGTCGGGTCGGGTCCGGACGCGGGCTCAGTACCTGGTCTTGATCTCGCTCCGAGGGTACGGCAGCGTCCAGTAGTGCTTCTGCCAGATGCCGAGGGTGAGGATCACCCCCTTGCTGCCCCGGCGGTTGTTGGCCTCCGCGATCCCCTTGCCCATGCTCTTGACCAGGAAGCCGAGTGCCTTGAGGATGCCGCCGATGATCTTCGCCACGAAGTGCGGGAAGAGTCCGACGATCAGGCCGATGATGCTGCTGATCGAGCCGGTGTTCTTCAGCAGCTTGGCGACGCGGGCGGCGCCCGCCTTGCTCATGGTGGCGCTCCAACTCTTCAGCCAGCGCAGACCGTCGAGGTCGGCCATGGTGATCGGGTCGACCGGGTAGCCGTAGGCGTTCGGCGAGCCCTCCAGGACCGGGTCGGTCTGGAGGAAGCGGCCGGTGGCCGGGTCGTAGACCCGGACCCCCATGAGGATCAGGCCGCTGAGCGAGTCGCTGGCCCGCAGTTCCCCGCCGTGCCAGCCGTACTCGGTGGTGCCGGTGGCGTCGGCGACGTTGCCGTACTCGTCGTAGTGGTAGACGGCGAGGTCCTGGGTGCCGTCGGGCGACATCTGGACCGAGGCGTCGCCGTGCAGGTTGGTGAGGACCAGGACCGCGCCGCCGTCGGTACCTGTGGCGGCCACGAGCTGACCGCCGAGGTCCGTGACGTTGCGGGTGAGCTTGCCGTTGACCTCGCTGGTCCAGGTCGGCTTGTCGTCGGTGCCGTCGTAGTGGTGGGTGGCCCGGGCCGTGACGGTCCAGGTGCCGTCCTCGCCCCTGGTCTCCGTGGTGGCCGTCGCGAGGCGGCCCGCGGCGTCCAGGTCCCAGGTCTTGCGGGTTCCGCCGAGCGTCTCGCTGCGGATCAGGTCGGTGGCGTGGTAGCTCAGCTGGGTGCCCCGGGGCAGCGTGGTGGTGCGGCCGAAGGCGTCGTACGCGTAACCGGGGTCGGTGATCCGGTCCGCGGCGTCGTAGCCGTGGTTCTCAGCGGTGGTGACGGCGTCGGCGGTGGCCGGGTCGCAGTCGTCGCCGACCGTGGTGCGCTTGGTGCGGTTGCTGCTCCGGTCGAATGCGTAGCTGCGGGTGGCGCAGTCCAGGCCGTTGCCGGAGACGGCCTTCAACAGGCGGCCGGCGGCGTCGTAGGTGTAGTCCTCGCTGGTGCTGTTGCCGTCGGTCTGGGTGCGTCCGGCCTGCTGCCCGTGGACGGTGAAGCCGGCGGTGTCGGCGAGCAGGACGGTCCCGGCCTGGGTGGCGTAGGTCTTGCCGGTCTGGATGCCCCGGCTGTCGTAGGAGCTGGTGAGGGTGTTGCCGCCGGGCAGCGTCTGGGAGACCAGGCGGCCCTCGACGTCGTAGCCGGCGGTGAAGGTGCCCGCGACCGAATCGGTCATGCTGGTGGGCAGGCCGCGCGGGTCCTTGGCGGTGTCGTAGCCGTAGGTGACGGTGGAGGGCACCGAGTCGGACTTCTTCACCACCCGGTCGAGCCGGTCGTACTCGGTGGTGGTGACGCTCCCGGCGCCGTCGTCGTAGGAGACGGGGCGGCCGAGCCGGTCGTAGCCCTGGGTGACGGTCGCCGTCCCGTTGCCGGTGGTCGACGGCTGGCCGGTGGCCTGGTCGTAGCCGTACACGGTGTCGGGCACGGCGGTGCCGGTGCCGCCCGTCACGGAGACCTTGGTCGGGCGACCGGCGCCGTCGTAGGTCCGGGTGGTGGTGCGGGTGACGCCGTTGGCGGACTCGGTGAGGACGGTGACGTTGCCCCAGCGGTCGTACTGGTACGTCTTGGTCGGCAGCTGCGCGGGGGCGCTGCCTCCGGTGACCGCCGCGGCCGGGGCGGTGGAGCAGACCAGCCCGGCCCATTCCGGGCGACCCGCGCACGAGCCGGTGGCGCCGGTGCCGTAGTAGGTGGTGACGGTGGTGCCCGCGTCCGAGCCGTCGGAGTTCGGGCGGGACTGCGAGACCACGCGGCCGCTCGCGTCGTAGCCGGTGGCGGTGGTGATCTTCAGACCCATCGGGTCCTGGACGGACCGGGTGGGCAGGCCCTGGGCCCAGTCGTAGCCGGTGGCGGTGGTGCGCACGTCCGCGTCGGCGGCGTAGCCCTCGATCCTGGCGCCGACCGCGACCGAGGTCTCCCGGTCACTGACCGCGGCGTTCGCCGGGCGGTTCTCGTCGTGGGTGGTGACGGTGTGGGCGCGGGCCGGGACCTCGTCGCCCGCGACCAGGGCGGGGCTGGTGCCGGAGGCCGCCAGGTCGTGCTCCAGGGTGACGAGCTGCAGCGGGTCGTACTGCTCGACCAGTCGCTTGCCGTCCGCCGAGTACACCGACAGGGCGGACAGCATCTGGGCGCGGTCGGCGGTGGAGCGGCCGGCGATGCCGAGGGCGCGCAGTTTGCCCAGGCCCTCACCGGTGGCGGCCAGGGCCAGGATGCGGTTCTCGGCCGAGAGGGTTCGCACCGGGCTGCCGTGGGCGTTGTACTCGGTGGTGACGATTCCGCCGCCGGGGGTAGCGATGTTGACCTCGCGCCCGGAGGCGTTGGTGTAGGTCACCGAGGCGCGGGCGTAGGCGGCGGTGCCGAGGGCCTTGCCGTCGTGGCCCGCCGGTACGGCGTCGGGCGGCAGTACGGCGGTGGCGTCGGTCGGGGCGTCGCTCTGGCCCCAGGCGGCGACGTCGGAGGGGCCCAGCGGGTACGGGGCGTTGGCGCCCGACAGCGGCACGTCGTACACCATCGAGGTGGTCGCGGCGCCGTCGGTGACGTCCTTGCTGCCCTGCTTGAGGGTCGCCCGGGAGGCGGCCAGCAGCATGCCCTCGCCTGCGGTGGCGGCGTTGCCGGCCTTGCCGTACTCCAGCGTCCAGGGCAACTCTCCGGGCTGGGCCTCGGTGGCGACCCGGCCGGCGGCGTCGTAGGTGTAGACGGTCTTCAGCGCGGGACTGATCAGCGGGTCCCAGACCTCGCGCAGGAGGCCCTGCTCGTCGTAGGCGTACTGGGAGACGGCCACGGGGGTGGCGCTGCTCGCGGCGGGCTCGGTGGACCACAGCCGGATCTGCTTCACTTGGCCGGCCACGTCGCCCAGGGCGGCCGGGGTGGCGGTGGTGGCGGTGGCGTAGACGTACTCCAGGACGCGGCAGCCAGCGGTGGCGGGCGCCGCGGCGCAGTCGGCGGAGGCGGTCCCGGCGGTCGGCGCGATGACGTACTTGGGGCGGGCCAGCGTCCGGCCGCCGGCCACGACCTTCTCCGAGACCACGGAGGTGGTGGAGTCGGCGCTGGGCAGCGAGGAGCCGGTGGCCTGCCAGGTGGTGGCCGCCGGGTCGACCTTGCCGAAGGTGACGGTGGTACCGGCGGTGTCCTTCAGCGTGAAGGCGCCGGTGAACGCACCGCTCAGGGTGAGGTCCGCCGCGCCCGGCTCCGGCTTCCAGCCGCCCGCGCCGGTCGCGGTGAAGCCGATCTCACCGCCGGCCGAGGAGACCACCGACACCGAGGTCGGAGAGGTCTGGCGGACGTAGGAGTAGGCGGTCTCGGTGAGTTCGGCGGTGGTGCCGGAGCTCCACTGCGGGCCGAAGATCGCCGCCTGGCCCTCCTGGGCCGAGCCGTTGAGCGGCCGGCGGGAGGAGAACGAGCGCTCGGCGCTCAGGCCGAAGCCCTGGGCGTCGGTGGCCGAGAGCGTGAGGTCACCGGTGAGGGTGTTGACCTGGCCGGGGCCGACCGGGGTCTCGGGGGCGTCGCCAGCGTGCCGGTCGACCGTGACGGTGGTCGGCTCGGTGGCGTCGGTGGCGGTGCCGTCGGTGAACACTGCGCGCACGTCCACCGGGCCGTTCTCGGCCAGGGTGTCGGTGATGTTCCAGGTCAGCGCGGCCGGCTTGCCGGCGGAGGCGGCGAACGGCCAGGCGGCCACCGGCTTGCCGTCGGTGGTGGCGACGTTGGCGACCGGCACGTCCTTCCAGGCGTCGGTCTCACCGCGGCGGTACTGGTAGCGCACGCCGGTGTAGGTGCTGTTGCCCTCCGCCTGGAGCGAGGTGCGGCGGGCCGGGCGCTCGCCGGGGCCCGGGGCCACCAGGGCGGAGCCCTTGCCCGCGTAGAAGGCGTGGGTCTTGTCGGCGGAGACGTTGCCCGCCGCGTCGCGGGTGTGCGCGGTGACCTTGTGCGCCCCGGCCTTGAAGGTGAGCTTGGCCGAGACCGGCGCGCCGGTGGTCGCCACCGTCGCCCAGGCGCCGCCGTCCAGCCGGTACTGGACGTCCTTCACGTCGCTGGTCGGCGGGGTGAAGGTGAAGGTGCCGCTGTAGTCGCCGTTCGCGTCCGGGGAGCCCGCCCACTGGCCGGCCGGGAAGTCCGTGGAGGAGACGGTGGTGGCGCCCGGCGCCGTGGTGTCCACGGTGAAGGTGCGGAAGCCCGACCACGCGCTGTTGGCGGTGCCGTCCCAGGACCGCGAGCGCCACTTGTAGGCGCCCGGCACCAGCGCGGTGCCCGGCGTCCAGGTGAAGGTCGAGCCGGAGGCGGCGAGGCCGGTCCGGCCGGACTGGAGCGCCGCGGTGCCGGTGGACGTCCAGACCTCGAAGTCCAGGGCGATGTTCCCGCCGTCCGGGTCGGTCGCCTTGGCGGACAGCGTCGGCCTGGCCTCGTTGGTCAGCGCGGCGTTCGCCGGGGAGACCAGGGTGGAGACCGCCGGCGGGGTGTTGTACGTCACCGACAGGTACGGGGTGTTGGACGACGCGTTGCCGGAGTTGAACTTCTTCCAGCCGTACGGGTCGGCCTCGTCGGTGGCCCGGATGCCCAGGGTGTTGTTGGCGTTGCCGTTCCCGGCCCAGGCCTTGACCAGGGCGGTGATGTCCTGGTTCACCCAGCCGTCGTTGCAGGAGCTTGAGTAGCCCTTGGTCGCGGTGGAGGTGGCCCACTTGCGGTTCCAGTTGGGCTGCGCCGTCCAGCGGGTGGCGGTGGTGGCGCTGCCGGTGTCCCAGACCTCCCAGCTCTTCGCCGTGCAGGACCAGCTGTGGAAGTTCCACAGGTTGAGCTTGCCGCCGGTGATCTGCTTCCCGCTGATCTTCGCCATCGGGAACTGCAGGAAGGAGCGGGCCACCTGGCCGGAGCCGTTGTTGCCCAGCTTCAGCTCGGTCTGCGCGGAGACGTCGGTGCCGTAACCCTGCTGCACGAAGGTGTCGAAGCCGACGCCGATGTTGACCGCGGGGTCGACGGTCACCGGGTAGACGGTCCTCGGGTCGGTCAGGAAGGCGGCGTCCGGGGTGAGCGTCAGATCGATCGCGTCGCCGTCCTGGGTGACCTTCAGCCCGACCGGCGCGGTGCGGGTGTGCTCGCCGCTGCGCTCGTCGACCTGCGCGTCCCACATCACCGGCGCCGGGAGCTGGCCGGCCTCCTGGCCGGTCTTCGGGTCGAGGAACGACACCGAGCCGTCCGGGTTCTGCCGGGCCCGGAGGCCGTCCGCGTCGAGGGTGAGCGTGACGCTGCCGTTGGCGGCCACCGCCGAGCGGTCCTTGAGCTCCAGGAACTGCTCGAAGCCGGTGCGGGTGGACTCGATGACGAGGTCGGTGGCGGTGAGCGCGTCCGCGTACCGGGCGCGGGCGCCGTCCAGCGTGGGGGCGGGCAGGGCGCCGCGCCAGGACAGCGACATGGCGGTGCCGTTGCCGTTGTCCAGCGACACCAGCGGGGTGCTCGGGGCCTTCTGGTCCCCGGCCTGGGCACCGGCGGCCTTGAACGCCGACACGGCGGCGGGCGGGGTGGCGCCGGCCAGGGCGAGGTTGAGCGGGTGGCCCTTGGCCTTGACGCTGCCGTCAGGCTGGCGGGCGAGGTCGACGTCGATCGGCTGCAGGCGACCGGCCGCGTCCTGGTAGCGGACCGGCCCGGAGGCGACGTCCAGGGTGGTGGTGCCGTCCGGGTTGATCCAGGTGGTGGTGGACTCGGTACGCTCGTCGACCACCTCGATCCGACGGTCCTCCAGCCGGGCCTTGAGGTGGGCGGTGGCGAGGTCCTTGGCCTCGGCCGGGCCCAGGGACCGGGTGGGCCGCGGGGCCTGCTCCGTGGTGACGGCGACGGCCTGACCGGTCGTCATGATGACGACGGCCGACTCGGCGGCGAGCACCACGGCCAGGGCGACGGCGGTGTTGCGCAGCGCGGTACGGCGGCGGGTCGGCAAGGGGGACGGCGCGCCGGTTGCGGCCCGGTGCCGTGGCGGTTCGCCCGTGGGGCGTGGCATGGAACTCCTCGATGGTCTGTGTGGGTGACGGTTCTTTGTGGTGTCGACGGTTCGTCGGGTGAGGGCCGGCGGTTCGGGAGGGCCGGTCGTTGGAGGAGAGAGGAAGGATCGACATGACGAGCCCATGAGAGTCATGGCGAAGCAAAGCAATCGCAATGAATCAGCCAAATTGCCAGGCGGTCGAAATCGATCGAAAACCGTCCGGAAGATTGGAAACCATTCGAGCCCGGCTACCGCGGATCGAACGGATGCCGACCCCTGGCGGCCCGTGCCCGGGCCACCAGCGCTCACGCCCTCGAACGGGCCGCCGTCCCGTCAAGAGCGCGGACGTGGAGCACCAGGCCTGCGCCGACGACGACGGCGCAGGCGCGCGTGCTCCAGGCCGCCGCCGGGACCGGCACACGACCACAGGGCGGCCTGGACCTTCGCGGCGACCGCATCGCCCGACGGCCAGGCGGAACCGGCCGACAGGGCCAGGTGGACCGGTAACACCGAGGTCAGGACCGCCCGGAGGCCTCGGCGGCAGGCGGGGTGTCCCAACCGATCGACCTGGCGGAGGGGCCGTCCCAGCCGATCCCGCCGCCCGCACCCCCGGCGGCGAGGGCCAAGGCGGCGGAGGCGGCGAGGGTGGCGAGAGCGGGGACGACCGGGGCGGCGAGGGCGAGGGACACGAGGACGGTGGCGAGCGGGCGGACGGACACGACGGAGTCCTGTTCTGTGCGGGAACCAGGGCGAGGGCGCCGGAATTCTGGGTGTCCGGGCTTTGGCGAGAGAGCGCGCACGGCGAATCCTCCCCTCCACGAACCGTCACGGGAAGCGGATCCGGCAGGCAGGATCAGGCCAGGCAGCTTGCTGCAAAGAGGCCCGGACGACCTGGGCGGGGGCGTTGACCGGATCATGCCTTGCAAGGGTGTCCACCCGGCGGAAAGATCGACAACGGGCCGATCGGGAATACCGAATCGACCACGGGGATCGGGGGCGCGGAATGCTGGAACTGCTGGGGTTGGACACCACCGCGGAAGCGGTCTACCGGGAAATGCTCACCGACCCCGACGGAGGGATCGCCGAAATCTGCGACCGGCTCGCGCTTCCCGAGGCCGCCGTGCACACCGCCCTCGACCGGCTCGCGGACCTCACCCTGCTCCGGGCCTCCCGCGATCGGCCCGGCGCGCTGCGACCGGTCAGCCCGGAACGCGGGCTCGACCTCCTGCTGCGCCGACAGGAAGAGGAACTCGCCTGCCGTCAGCAGGAGTTTGCCGCCTCCAAGGCGGCCGTCGCACGCGCCCTGGCGGCGTACGCGACGCTGCGCACCGACACCCCGGTCGGCGGCCGCGAACGGCTCGTCGGGCTGGACGCCATCCAGGAGAAGCTGGAGATGCTGAGCGCCCGGCTGACCACCGAGGCCCTGGCGGTGATGCCCGGCGGCGCCCAGTCCGCGGCCAGCCTGGCCGCCTCCCGCCCCCTGGACGAGGAGGCCCTGCTGCGCGGGGTCGGCCTGCGCACCATCTACCAGGACAGCGTCCACGACGATCCGGCGACCCTCGGCTACGCCCGCTGGCTGGTCGGCCTCGGCGGCGAGGTGCGGACCGCTCCCGTCCTGCCGCCGCGGATGCTGGTCTTCGACCGGAGCACCGCGGTGGTACCGATCGACCCGCAGAACACCCGGGCCGGCGCCCTGTGCACCAGGGAGCCGGGGATCGTCGCCCCACTGGTCGCCCTGTTCGAACGGACCTGGGAGGCCGCCGTCCCGATCGCCGACGACCGCGCCGGTGGGGAGCCGGTGGGCCTCAGCCCCGGCGAGCGCGAGGTCCTGCGCCTCCTCTCCACCGGACTCACCGACGAAGCGGTGGCCAAGCGGCTCGGCGTCTCGGTCCGCACCGTCCGGCGCCAGATGGCGGCCCTGATGGAACGCCTCGAAGCCGCCAGCCGCTTCGAGGCCGGGCTGAAGTCCGCCCGGCGCGGCTGGCTCTGACCGGGCCGAAGGCGCGGAGGCCGGTCACGGAGAGGCTTCCGAAACGAGAACCGCTTCCGGGAGCAGCTGCACATCGGCGACCACCACACCCCGAACACTCCTGCCGAGACGCATCCCGACTGCACGGGCAGCATTTCGGGGAGGCGGCAGACGCGCACCCGGCACTGGTGCCGATCCGCGCTGAACGCTGCCGGCAGCGTCTTGGGCGCGGCGTCGCGTCCCTGGTCCCGGAGCCTCAACCACCTGCGGATGGGCCGCCTTCGACCGTGGGTGCCGACGGCACCGGAGGGGAGCCTCCCGGTTCGGAATCCAGGAACTCCCGGATCGCGAACCCGGCCAGCACCACGACGACGATCCACAGAACCACGACCGCCGTCGGGTAGTTCCAGGTGGCGAGGACGACCGCTGCCACAACCAGGATGGCGGCGCCGATCCAGCGCTTGCAGCGGTGCACGAAGCGGCCCACCGGCCCGAGGCGCATGCCGTGTGACGTCGCCACCTCGCGCAACGCGCCGATCGACGAGCTGCAGGCGCTGCGGACGGCGACGGCGGCCCTGGACGGGCCGATCAGGAACGCGCCGGCAGCCGCCACCAGCGCCGTCACGCCGACGACCCGGATGCCTGCGCGCAGGAAGCGGATCAGTGCGTCGTAGATCGCGCCGGCGGCGGCCTGGGATGCCCCCGGCGGCAGGTGATCGAGGTAGAACGACCGGAAGACCGTCAGCACGGCTCCCAGCAGGAGCATGGCGACGGCCACCCCGAGGGCGGCACCGATCAGGCCGCGACGCCGGTTCACGGCGGTGAACACGCCGGCCGCGGCGATCAGCACCGCGATGACCGGGAGCCAGGACCCCATGATCTCCAGAAGCCGGAAGTAGCTCTTGACCTTGCCGATGTCCTTCGAGGCGAACACCACGAAGCTGGTGTGCACCTCCGGAATCTTCGCGGCGGGTCCGAAGCCGGAGCTCACCAACTGGTCCTTGACCTTGGCGACGATCGGCCCGATATCGATGGCGACCTGGTTGTTCTCCAGCGAGACCGCTCCCCCGCCCTTGCCCGTCAGCGCCTTGTCCAGCGAGGAGTGCACCACCCGGTTCGCGTCGACCCACAGGGTCGCGAACTGATCGCTGGTCACCACCTTGTTCACGGTGGTGCTGACCAACTGCGTGAGGCCGCTGGTGATCGGCCCGCTCAGGCCGCCGATCAGCTTGCCGAGCTCGGGTGGCGCACCCTGCTGGACGGCTGCCTGGGACAGCTCGTTCACCACGGCCTTCACGTCGATCTGGGCCAGGACCTCCGACGTGACCCGATCGGTGAGCGCGGCCTGGACATCCGGATTGCCGGCCAGCGGCGCGACCGTGGCGACGTACCGGTCGGTGTCGCCGACGATCGAGTTCGTCCAGACCGCGATGACCGAGAGCAGCGCCAGTAGAGAGGAGATGACGATCAGGACGACCGCGCCCGACGTACGAAGCCGGTGGTGCCGGTCCCCTGACGGCTGTGCGGACGCCTCCAGGGCGCTGAGACGGTGCCGCAGCTGGTCCAGCTCACTGCGTTCGCCCGTCGAGAGCTCGGCCGGCTCGGGCCGCCCGCCGTGAGCCGACCGCTCGCCCTTGCCGTCCGGCGGCCGCGCGTCCCCCGATCCCCCCCGGATCCGGCCCTGACGCATCGGCGGGCATCACATACTCCCTGGGTCAACTGTCCTGGACGAGATGGTTGACGATCGGCTCGCCCCCTCCAGGAAATGCCCGACGTGCCGGGACCGCCACCGGGAGCGCTCACGCAGGTGACCAGCGCAGCCTGCAGCCCAACCAAGACCATCGGCGCCGGGACTTCCGCCGGTCCCGCACTCGACGGGTCCACGTTCTCGGATCGATGTCACCGGCTGCTTCCACCGTGCCGGTTGTGACCCGAATCCGCGGCGTGGCCCGATGAAGAGCTCATCGCGAGGATCCGTGAGTGGTGCTTGTGGAAGCGTCACTCGACTTCGGTGACGGAGCCGTGCACCGCCAGGCCTCGGGTACGGGCGCGATGCGGTGTCCTCTCGAACCCCTCGACGCCCGTGTCGGCCGACTCACCGGGCTGGCCGACACGGCCCCCGGCAGAACGATCCGGGCCTCGCCTCCACCGTCTTCAACCAGGCCGCGCTCCTCGCCTCCGACCTCGCCCTGCCCGACTACGCCCGCGACCTGTGCCACCGCCACGCCGCCCTCTACCTCACCCGCGGCCCGCTCCCCTCGACGAGCGCCATCCGCGGCCTGGAGCCGATCGTCAACCTCGCCCGCCTCCACATCCGCGCCGGCCACCACCGCCGCGGCCGCCAACTCCTCCTCGGCCTCTACCGCGCCGTCACCACCGCCACCAAGTCCTCCCTTGACGGCATCACCGTCCCCGCCCACCTCACCGAGACCGGAGAGCAGCGCAGTGAAGTCCGCCAGTGGCTGTGGCGGGTCATCATCGCCGACGGAACCCGCGCCCTCACCTCCACCGGCCGCTGGACGGACGCCTTGCACCACATCGAGGAACACCCCGGCATCGGCCAACGCATCTTCGACGGCCGCCAGGTCGCCATCCTCGCCGCGCCACCACCGCCGGCCTGCCCGGCCTGTTGTGAGCCACAGCGCATATCTGATGGTTCATCAGATATGGTCAGCAAGAGGTCAGCATAGGTACGAGCAGACCCTGCCCAACAAGCCCGGACGCGAGACTCGGCCACTGTCAGCACCCTTACCCGCGGAGGCCCCCAGCTGGAGGCCCATGGGTCCCATCGCACTGGCTGAGCAGGCCGCCCAACACCTATCGAATCGCTCTCGACGCGGGACTGCACGGGACATCTCTCCAGTTCAGAGCACTTTTCGAGCTGTCTCCCGGACAAACGGTGCTCACACTGGCAGGGGCGGCCAGCCGGACCTTCCAGACTTCCCTCGACTCTTCCATATCTGTACGATGCGGACACCGGATCAGTCGATCTACCTGCGCGCCTCCATCAGGAAACGCGCCGAGTGGGCCACGAACGGGCCCTCGGCTCGGATCCGGGCGTCCAGCTCGCGCAGCCGGTCCCGGTAGGCGTCGACGGTGAAGCCCGGGACCATCCAGATCACCTTGCGCAGGAAGTACACCACCGCGCCGATGTCGAGGAACTCCATCCGGAGCCGCTCGGAGCGCAGGTCCACCACCTCCAGCCCGGCGGCCCGCGCGGCGGCGCTCTCGTCCTCCGGGCGGCGGGCCCGGCGTGCCTCGGGCTGCGGGCCGAGGAAGTACTCGACCAGTTCGAAGCCGGACGCCGGTCCCACGTGCTGGGCGCAGTAGGTACCGCCGGGCCGCAGCACCCGGGCGATCTCCGACCACCAGGCCTTCACCGGATGACGGCTGGTGACCAGGTCGAAGGCCCCGTCGCCGAACGGCAGCGGCGGCTCGTCCGGGTCCGCGACTACCACCACGCCCAGCGGGTGCAGCAGGCCGGTGGCGCGCGCGACGTTCGGCGGCCAGGACTCGGTGGCCGCCATGGTGGCCGGAAGCGCTCCGCGCTGCGCGGGGGCGGGCGCACCGGGGGCGGACTTTCCTGCGACGGGCTTCGCAGCGGCGAGCCGGGCCGCGCCGGCCAGCACCTCGCCGCCGCCCGTCTGGATGTCCAAGGCCGCCGAGGCCCGGCCCAGCTGCTCGGCCAGCAGCCGCTGGTAGCCCC
Organism: Kitasatospora sp. NPDC088264; assembly: GCF_040685715.1. NCBI lineage: Bacteria > Bacillati > Actinomycetota > Actinomycetes > Kitasatosporales > Streptomycetaceae > Kitasatospora > Kitasatospora sp. NPDC088264. The sequence continues at coordinate 100,538 of NZ_JBFBIR010000011.1, read as the reverse complement.
AGGACGGCCGTTCCTCGGTGGCGCGGCCGGAAAGCCAGGAGAAGTCCCAGCCGTCCACGGACACCGCCTCGGCCTCGGCGATCAGCTCTTCGAAGGTGCGCATACCGGCATCATCCCCGTGGCCCGCCCGCCCGGCGAACCGTTTCACCCTCCGGGTCATCCCCTCGTACCGCAGGGCGGTTCCCCGGACCACTCGCAGACCGCCTGCCGCGATCAGCCCGGTCACCGGCTCCGAACCTCCGCCGTCCGCCTCGAAGGCGGCCAGCACAGCCGGCACCTCCCCGCACTGCCGCTCGACGCATCCCGTCCCGCCCGACGGATACTCGTTCGACACTCGTTCCACCGTGCCGCCCCATCGTTCCCCGCCCTCGGAAAACCGGTGTCCGCCCCCGGTACGACTGGGCGAGGATGACGGCGTGACGAACGGGCAGGCGAGGGCCCCGCCTACCACCTCGCCCACGTCAACGCCCGTCGTGCCCGCTCTTCACCCCTCTCTCCACCGTGGAGCCTCCGACGCCATGACCCCCTCCCCACAGTCCCCCGTCGGCCGCTTCTACGACGAGTTCGCGGCCGGGTACCACCTCCTCTACCCCGACTGGGACGCCTCCGTCGCCCGCCAGGGCGCCAGCCTCGACGCCCTGATCCGCGCCGGCCTCGGCGATCGCCCGGTCGACGTCCTGGACTGCGCGTGCGGCATCGGCACCCAGTCCCTCGGCCTCGCCGCCCTCGGCCACCGCGTCACCGGCACCGACCTCAGCCCGGCGTCCGCCGCCCGGGCCGCCGCCGAAGCCGCCCGACGGGGCCTCCGTCTCCCCACCGCGGCCGCCGACATGCGCCGGCTCCCCTTCGCCGACGCCCGGTTCGACGTCGTCGTCTGCGCCGACAACGCGCTCCCCCACCTACTCACCCCCGAGGACGTCCGCACCGCCCTCACCGAGATGCGCCGCATGCTGCGCCCCTGCGGTCTGCTCCTGCTCACCACCCGCCCCTACGACGACCTGCGCCGCTCCCGCCCGGCCTCCACCCCGCCCCAGACCAGCGAACGCGACGGCCTGCGGTCCGTCATCTTCCAGCTCTGGCACTGGCACGAGGACGGCGAGCGCTACGACCTGGAGCTCTTCCGCCTCACCCCGGATGCCACCGGCCACTGGCAGACCGACATCCGTCGCTCCACCTACTGGGCGCTCACCCAGTCCCAGCTCACCACCCTCGCCTCCGAGGCCGGCTTCACCGCCTCCCGCTGGCAACCACCCGCCCGAACGGGCTTCTTCCAACCCGTGCTCATCGCCCGCGCCCCCTGATCCCGGCCGACCCCGACGACTGCGCGATCCGCACCGGCCGGGACAATTCCGGGGTGCTGTTGACATGGATCGCCGAAATAGCGGACGAACCGCTGGTACTGGAGCCGAGCGACCGGCGGGTCGAGTGGCGGACCAACACCTGGTACCTGAGCGCGGAGGACGAGGACAAGCGATCCTTGTCCGTGACCGAGGTCGTCGCCGCCTTCGAACGGACCGCTCAGGCCATCCGGCTCCGTATCCATGCGCTGGGCTTCGCCGGGGTGGCGACCTTCTACGTGTGGCACGACGAACAGGTCGATCAACTCCGCTGCTCCACCGGATCGGTGGCCGTCGATGAACTGCCGTTCGGCGGCACCTACCTGACCTCCGACGACCTCGCTCCGGTCGTCGAGAGCTTCCTGAGCGACCGACGGCCAGCCGGGACCAACCCGTCGGACCAGACCGCGCCCAACGCCATGACCCCCTTCCCCGTCTGGGTCCGCAACGTCGGACCGACCCCACGCTGACCTGTCCCGCAGCCCGCCGAGGGCGGCGGCGGGAGCGGCCGGCCGAGATTCGCAGCTCAGCGGCCTGCGCCGGGGGCCGGGCCGGTCAGGTCTCGCGCTGTGGGTGGTACTCGGACTCGGGTATGCCGAAGGTCCAGGCGACCCCGGCGCGGGCGGTGCGGGTGCTCGGCGGGACGCGCAGCCAGTAGGTGCGGAAGGTGCCGTCGGGCTCGGCGGTCGAGTTGACGACCTCGACCATGACCACCGGTTCGTCGTCGGGCAGGGTGATCCGCCAGAGCACGCCGGTCTCGTCGCGGTGGATGGGCTCGGCACCGGAGTCGGCCAGGTAGCGCTCGTAGCCGTAGTGCTCCAGCAGGACGCGGCGCAGTTCGGCGTTCTCCTCGGTGCGGATCCGCTCGACGGTGACGTCGGCCAGCCCGGCCAGGAACTCGGCGGGCACGGGCATGCCGCGCCAGGCGTGCAGGGCGAAGCCGTCGGCGTACTCCAGGGCGGGGCCGTCCGCCCGGTCGAGCCGCCCGGCCTCGTCGCGGTGCAGCGCGACGGGGCGCTCGCTGACCAGCGCGACGTCCTGGTACGGCCACCACCAGCCGGCCTCGCGGGCCACCCCGGCGAGCGGCGCGACGGCCTCGGCGCTGCCCCCGGCCGCGTCGGAGGCGGCCTCGAAGGCGGCGAACCAGGGAGCGTCGTGCTGGCCGCGCACGGCGTCGAGCAGGGCGAGCCGTACGGTGGTGCGCCGGGCGCGGGCGGCGGCGGCCACGTCGTCCGAGGCCTCCTCACGGTCGACCTCGGGGGCGAGCCGGTCGAGGACCGCCGTGCGGATGCGGTCGGCGAACGGGGTGGTGACCGGGCCGAGCTCGCCACCGGTGAGTGCCCAGTGCGCCGCCCACCCGGCCGCGCCGACCTCCTCGACGGCCCGCCGCCGGGCCTGTTCCCAGGGCCCGGTGCGCACGGCCTCGCGCACGCTCACCGCGCCGGCGGCCCGCAGTTGCAACGCCGCCTCGGCGGCGGCGAACGGCGAGCCGAACCAGCGGACGGCCGTGGGCTCGGGCAGCCCGGCCGCCCGGTAGGCGGCCCGGACCGCGTGCTCGGCCGCCGACCGGTCGGCCGGACCGGTGGCCGCCGCAGCGGCCCGCCAGCGGGCCGTCACCTCGGCGGGCCCGGCCGTCACCGCGCCCGCCGGGCGGTCGGGAATCGTCGTCTCCATCGTCTGCTCCGTTCCCGGCCGGGCTCCCCGCCCGGCCGCCTGCTTCCGTTCCGTTCGGCACTGCGCGTTCCACGCTGCACGTTCCGCGTTGCACGCCGCGCCCGCCCACCCGTCTGCGCGCCGCCTGCCGTCGCCCGACGCCCGGTCACCCGCCCATCAGCCACCGGTCCGCTCGTCGGGCCCCGCGTCAGTCCGCGACCACCCGCACTGCGCCCGGGGTGTACTCGCGCTGGCGCACCACCCGGTACCAGCTCTTCGGCAGCGGTATCGCCGCATGCTCCTCGTGCACCACCCGGCCGCCCTCGGGCAGGTGCAGCCAGCCCGCGCCGAACGGACCGGCCTCCCGGCGCAGTTCCCCGGGACCGACCACGGCGTGCGCGTGGCCGGTGACCTCCCCGAGGGCCAGCACCATCCGGCCCCGGCCGTCCCGGGGCTGGACGGCCAGCGCGGCCACCCGGGGCGGCACGGCGCCCTCCTCGACCGGCACGATCAGCACATCACCCTGGCGGTACATCAGTCCCCCTCGCCGTACGGCCGGACCCCGGCGGCTGCCGGAATCCCGGGCTCCGCCGCGCTGTTCGCGGTCACGTTCCGGAGCCACGACCAGAACGTAGGGCATGGGTCTGACAACGCGCCCGGCCCGCCACCCGGCCACCGGATTGTCGGACCCGACTGGTAGACACGTGTTCGGCCCCGACCCCTGAGGAGCAGCGCATGACCGTCAACCACCACATCGAGCAGTTCCACGGTCTCCCGGTCTTCGACTTCGTCCAGGCCCTGGACGAGGCCGCCGACGGCGGCGACGCGGCAGCCGTGACCCTGCCGGAGCCGGCGTCGGCCGCCTGGCGGATCGGCCTGCACTACGACTCCGAGGAGGCCTTCACCGAGCGCTGGCGGCAGTTCCTCGACACGGTCGACACCGAGCGCGTGACGGCCGTGGTGATCGGCCCGTGGTTCTCCGACGAGCCGGAGCAACTCGACGCCGCCCTGGCCGCGATCGTCGAGGCGGCGGGCCGGCTGCCCGCGCTGCGAGGGCTCTTCGTCGGCGACGTCACGTACGAGGAGAGCGAGATCTCCTGGTTGGAGATGTGCGACGTCACCCCGCTGCTGACGGCCTACCCCGAGCTGGCCGAGCTGGTGGTGCGCGGCGGCAACAACCTGGAGCTGACACCCGTGCGCCACGAGGCGCTGCGAGCCCTGCGCTTCGAGGCCGGCGGCCTGCCGGCCCGGGTGGTGCGGGCGGTGGCCGGCTGCGACTTCCCCGCCCTGGAGCGGCTCGAACTCTGGCTCGGCGTCGACAACTACGGCGGCGACGCCACGCTGGACGACCTCGCCCCCTTCCTGGACGGCACACGCTTCCCCGCGGTGCGCCATCTGGGCCTGCAGAACAGCGAGTTCGAGGACGACATCGCGGCCGCCGTGGCGCACGCGCCGGTGGTGGCCCGGCTGGAGTCGCTCAGCCTCGCCATGGGCGTGCTGACCGACCAGGGCGCCACCGCCCTGCTGGAGGGCCAGCCCCTCACCCACCTGCGCGCCCTCGACCTGCACCACCACTTCCTCACCGGGGAGGTGCAGCAGCGCCTCACCGAGGCCCTGGCGGGCGTCGAGATCGACCTCTCCGAGGCCGGAAAGCCCGACGACCGGTGGCGCTACGTCGCCGTGGCCGAGTAGCCGTCACCGACCGCGCGCGCCCGACGCCGCCGCACCGCCGCACCGCCGCACCGACCAGCCCACCACGCCCATCCGTCTGGAACCGACATGACCGTCTCCCTCCACCCCGACCGCTTCCACGACCTGCCGATCCGCGACTTCACCCCCGACGACGGCACCCGCACGCCGCCCGCCGCCGGCTCGGTCGCCTGGCGGCTCGCCCTGGACTACGACGCGAAGCACGACTTCGCTCAGCTCTGGCAGACCTTCCTCGACACCGTCGACCCTGCCGGAGTCCGCGCCCTGGTGATCGGCCCCTGGTGGCGCGGCGACTACGTCTCCGTGGCCGCCACCGTCGCCGCCATCACCACGGAAGCGGAGCGCCTGCCCGCCCTGGAAGCGCTCTTCCTCGGGGACGTGACCTACGACGAGTGCGAGATCTCCTGGATGGAGATGGGCGACGTCACCCCGCTGCTGACGGCCTTCCCCGGGCTGACCGAACTGACCGTCCGCGGCGGCACTGACCTGAGCCTCCAGCCGGTGCGGCACGACCGGCTGGCCGCGCTGCGCTTCGAGGCCGGCGGCCTGCCGGCCCGGGTGGTGCGGGCGGTGGCGGGTTCCGAGCTGCCGGCACTGGAGCGCCTGACGCTCTGGCTCGGCGTGGACGAGTACGGCGGTGACGCCACGATCGACGACCTCGGGCCCTTCCTGGACGGCGCCCGCCTCCCGAGCCTGCGCCACCTCGGGCTGGCCAACAGCGAGTTCCAGGACGAGATCGCCTCGGCCGTCGCGCACGCGCCCGTGGTGGCCCGGCTGGAGTCGCTCGACCTGTCCATGGGCGTGCTCTCCGACGACGGCGCCGCCGCCCTGCTGGAGGGCCAGCCGCTCACCCACCTGCGCGCCCTCGACCTGCACCACCACTACGTCGGCGAGGAGATGCAGCAGCGCCTCACCGAGGCCCTGCCCGGGGTCGCGCTCGACCTCTCCGAGGCCGAGGACCCCGACGAGGACGACGAGGACGACGGGGACCGCTACGTCGCGGTCGCCGAGTAGGCGGGTGACGGCACGATGACACCGCGGCTGACCGTCCTCGGCAATCCCGGGCACCGGCGGGTGACGCTGTTCGCCGCCGCCGCCCGGGCCGCCGGGCTGCCCGAGCCCGCCGTCCTGCCCTGGCTGGACGTGCTGCGCGGCGACTACCGGCTGCCCGAGGACGGCCTGCTGCGGATCGAGTCGCCCGGCGAGGAGGCCCTGGTCGACGAACTGCTGCGCGGCCCGGCGCTCGGCCCGTCCTACGCACCGACCCGGGTCGAGGGCACGGCCGCCTGGTACGCGGGGGTGACGGCCGCGCTGCGCGAGCTGGCCGGGCGCCCCGGCGTACGGCTGCTGGGCGATCCGGGGGAGATCGCCGTGATGTTCGACAAGCGGCGGGCACACGCGCTCCTCGCCGCCGCCGGGGTGCCGGTACCCCGGGCGCTGGGCGGCGAGGTCACCGGCTGGGAGCAGTTGCGCGGGCGGCTGGCCACAGCCGGCCTGCGACGGGTCTTCGTCAAGCCCGCACACGGCTCCTCCGCCTCCGGGGTGACGGCCCTGCAGTTCGGGCCGCGCGGGCAGGTCCTGGCCACCACTTCGGTCGAGCTGGCCGACGGGCTGCTGCACAACTCGCTGCGGGTCCGCCAGTACCGCGGCGAGCGGGAGGTGGCCGAGATCATCGACCGGCTGGCACCGGACGGGCTGCACGTCGAGCAGTGGATCCCGAAGGCCGCGCAGTCCGGCCGCTCGGCCGACCTGCGCGTGGTGGTGGTCGCCGGCCGGGCCACCCACGCGGTGGTGCGCACGAGCGCGCAACCGATGACCAACCTGCACCTCGGCGGCGCCCGGGGCAGCCTCGACCTGGCCCGGGAGGCCGCCGGGCCCGCATGGCCGGCCCTGCTGGAGACGGCCGAGCGCGCGGCGGCCTGCTTCCCCGGCTCGTTGATGGTCGGGGTCGACGTCCTGCCCACGGCCGGCTGGCGGCGCGCCCTGGTCGGCGAGGTCAACGCCTTCGGCGACCTGCTCCCCAACCTCACCGGCCTGCCCGGCGGCCCCGCCGAGGGCCTCGACACCTACGGCGCCCAGCTCGCCGCCCTCACCGGGGCCACCGGCCGCACCACCGGAACGCCCCTCCCCACCCCGACGGACCACCAGATCACGGAACCCTCCCGATGAACCACCAGACCTCCCCCCACACCCAGGCCCCCGCTCCGACCCCCGACATGAACGCGGTCGTCGGCACGCACGACCTGCTGCTCGTCACGCTCGACACGCTCCGCTTCGACGTCGCCGAGGAGCTGGCCGCCGCAGGCCGGATCCCGCACCTCGCCGCCTTCCTCCCCGGCGGCCGCTGGGAGCGCCGGCACGCGCCCGGCAGCTTCACCTACGCCTCCCACCAGGCGATCCTGGCCGGTTTCCTGCCCACCCCGGCCTCCCCCGACGGCCCCCACCCGCGCCTGTTCGCAGCCCGCTTCGCCGGCTCCGAGAGCACCGCCCCGCGCACCTGGGTGTTCGACGCACCGGATCTGCCGACCGCCCTCGCCGCCACCGGGTACCGGACGGTCTGCATCGGCGGGGTGGGCTTCTTCAACAAGCAGGGCCCGCTCGGCTCGGTACTGCCCGGCCTGTTCCAGGAGAGCCACTGGGATCCCGGGATGGGCGTGCCGTCCCCGACGTCCTTCGAGGAGCAGGTCGCCCGGGCGGAGCGGGTCGCCGCCGAACAGCCCGCCGGGCAACCGCTGTTCCTGTTCCTGAACGTCTCGGCGCTGCACCAGCCCAACTGGTTCCACCTGCCCGGCGCCACCCGTGAGCACGGCGACTCCCGGGCCAGCCACGCCGCCGCCCTGGAGTACGTGGACGCCCACATCGGCCGGCTCTTCGCGGCGATGAGCTCCCGCCGCCCCTGCTTCGCGATCGTCTGCTCCGACCACGGCACGGCGTACGGCGAGGACGGCTACACCGGGCACCGGATCGGCCACGAGGTGGTCTGGACCGTCCCGTACGCCCACTTCACCATCCCCGCGGCCGTCCCCGATGCCGACCCCGCCGCCCCCGCAGCTCCCGCAGCTCCCGCAGCTCCCGCAGCTCCCGCAGCTCCTGCGGCCAGCCCAGCCGCCGCTGCCGTCCCTGCCACCGCCACCACCGCCACCACCACCGAGGAGCGCGCATGACCACCGCACCCCCGCGCCCCGACTCGCCCTACCAGTCCTACGTCTACGCCTACCCGCACAAGACCGCCTACCGCCCGCTGCCCGAGCGCCCGGGGCTGCGCGAGCTGTGGGCCGGCGAGGCGCAGGACGCGCTCTCGCTCTACCTGCACATCCCGTTCTGCGAGGTCCGCTGCGGCTTCTGCAACCTGTTCACCAGGATCGGCAGCCCCGAGGGCCTGACCACCGCGTACCTGGACGCCCTGGAGCGCCAGGCGGTGGACGTCCGCACCGCGCTGGACGAAGGCGCGCGCTTCGCGCTGGCCGCCTTCGGCGGCGGCACACCCACCTACCTGACGGCCCGCGAGCTGGAGCGGCTGTGCGACATCGCCGAGCGGCGGATGGGCGCCGACCTGCGGGCGATACCGCTCTCGGTGGAGGCCTCCCCCGCCACCGCGACCGCCGACCGGCTGGAGGTCCTGGCCGCCCGGGGCACCACCCGGCTGAGCCTGGGCGTACAGTCCTTCGTCGACGCCGAGGCCCGCTCCGCCGTGCGCCCGCAGAAGCGGGCCGAGGTGGAGGCCGCCCTCGACCGGATCCGTGCCGCCGGGTTCCCGGTGCTCAACATCGACCTCATCTACGGCATCGACGGCCAGTCCGAGGCCAGCTGGCTGCACTCGCTGGACGCCGCGCTCGCCTGGCAGCCCGAGGAGCTGTACCTCTACCCGCTCTACGTGCGCCCGCTCACCGGCCTGGCCCGGCGCGGCGAGCAGGAGAGCCACTCCGCCTGGGACACCCGCCGGCTCGCGCTCTACCGCACCGGCCGCGACCACCTGCTGGCCCAGGGCTATCAGCAGGTGTCGATGCGGATGTTCCGCCGCGCCGCTTCCCCGCAGGCCGGGGCGAGCGAGTACGCCTGCCAGACGGATGGCATGGTCGGCCTGGGCTGCGGCGCCCGCTCCTACACTTCGCGGCTGCACTACTCCTTCGACTACGCGGTGAACGCCACCGAGGTGCGCGGAATCATCGACGACTTCGTCGCCACCGAGGACTTCCACCACGCCGAGGTGGGGCACCGGATGAGCGGCGGGGAACCACGCCGGCGGCACCTGGTGCAGTCGCTGCTCCAGGCCGAGGGCATGCCGTTGGCCGACTACCGGGCCCGGTTCGGCAGCACACCGGCCGCCGACTTCCCGGCGGAACTGGCCGAGTTCACCGCGCGCGGCTGGCTCGCCGATGACCGGGACCGCCTGGTGCTCAGCCCGGAGGGCCTGGCGCACTCGGACGCGGCCGGGCCGATGCTGTTCTCGCCCGAGGTCCGGGCCCTGATGACGGCCTACGAGGCGAAATGACCTTCCTCGGCCTGCCGTCCACCACCCCGCCCGCACCGCGCACACCGAGCGCCGAGAGCGCACCGACCGACGCGGCCGACCGCGGGCGCGACCTCACCCTGCTCTACCGTGGCCCGCTCGCCTCCTGCGACTACGACTGCCCCTACTGCCCGTTCGCCAAGCGCCGCGACACACCCGATCAACTGCGCGCCGACCGCGCGGCCATGGAGCGGTTCACCGGCTGGGCGGCCGGCCGGGCGGGCAGCGGTGACACCCTCGCCCTGCTGTTCACGCCCTGGGGCGAGGGCCTGGTGCGGTCCTGGTACCGACGGGCGCTGGTCGAGCTGAGTCGGCTCCCGCACGTACGCCGGGTGGCGATCCAGACCAACCTCAGCTGCCGGACCGACTGGCTCGCCGACGCCGATCCCGACACCCTCGCGCTCTGGGTGACGTACCACCCCGGCCAGGTCACCCGGGAGCGTTTCCTCGCCAAGTGCCGGGAGCTGGACGCCATGGGCGTGCGCTACAGCGTCGGCGTGGTCGGCCAGCCCGAGCACCTGGCCGAGGCCCGCCGGCTGCGCGCCGAACTCGCCGCAGGCGTCTACCTCTGGGTCAACGCCGCCGAAGGCCGCACCTACACCGACGCCGAGGCCGCAGACTGGGCAGCCGTCGACCCGCACTTCGGCTACAGCCGGCACGCCCACCCCAGCGCCGACCGCCCCTGCCGAACCGGCGAGTCCGTGCTCTCCGTGGACGGCGACGGCACCGTCCGCCGCTGCCACTTCGTCCGGGACGTCCTCGGCAACCTGTACGACGGCTCCTACCGCACCCAGCTGCGGGCGCGCGGCTGCCCGTTGCCGGTCTGCGACTGCCACATCGGCTACGTCCACCTGGAGACCCTGCCGCTGTACGAGCTGTTCGACGCCGGCGTGCTGGAGCGGGTGCCACACGACTGGCCACAACGCGGCTGAGACCGGGCGGCGGGACGCGACAACCCGATCGCCGGACGGGGCCGCCACCCGCGAAAGCACACGAACGACCGTGCAGAACCCTCCGCGCCCCGCTCGTCCCGCTCGACCGCACCTCTCCGAGCGCGGCGACACCCGGCGACCGCCCGCACACGCCCCGGCTCCGCCGGCTCCAGCCCGGCTCGCCCCGCCGCCGCCCGCCGCCACCCATCGCCGCCCCCGCCCCCGTGGGCGCCCGCCCGCCAACGTCCCTAGCCTGGAAGCAGGAGGAGGCGAAGCACCATGCTTGGAGACGCACCACTGCAGGCCGTCATCCCCGCCGCCGACCTCGCCCGCGCGAGGAGTTTCTACACCGACACCCTCGGCCTCAAGCTCGCCGAGGAGACCGACGAGGAACTGGTCTGCGACTGCGGCGGCACCCAGTTCACGATCTACCACACCCCCAGCGGCGGACAGGCCGCCCACACCCTCGCCAGCTTCAAGGTCGCCGACCTCGACGGCGCGATGTCGGCCCTGCGTGAGCGCGGCATCACGTTCGAGGAGTACGACTTCCCCGGGCTGAAGACCGTCAACGGCATCGCCGAACGCGACAACCTGCGCGCCGCCTGGTTCAAGGACAGCGAGGGCAACATCCTCTGCCTGGCCCAGTCCGTCAGCCGGTAGCGCAACCCCCCAATCCCCACCCCCCGGGCCGAATCCGCTGCCCCGCCCGCTCACCACGAGCGGGCGGGGCAGCAGCCTCGCGACCGCCGGACGACCGGCCCTCACCGCAACGGCTGGGCCAGCACAACCGGTTCTGCTCCTGCCCGGCCCGGACAGGGGTCAGCGCATGCCCTCGTGCCGGGGAACCCCGTGCCGCAGCCGGTGCTCCGCGAGGCGCTTCCGGTCGACGACGTGATCCGCCGCCTCTCGCAGCCGGCCCAGCACGGAGCTGTCGTCGCGACTCACCACCGTGAGGTCGTCGTTGACGATCAGCATGCCGAAGTCGAACAGCACGTGGTGGTTGGCACACAGGCAGAGAACGTTGTCGACGGTGTCCGACCCGTGGTGCGGTCTCCCCAGGGGCGTGATGTGTGCGGCCTCGGCGTAGGCGCCGCCCGGGACCACCATGCGGACACCGCACACCTGGCAGGTGTAGTCGTGCGCACGTTTCACGTGGGTGGCGATCGCGGTGTTCCGGACGACGCGCTCGATCGATGTCGCGGATCGGACCGGCCCCGCCTCCCGACCGTCCTCATCCGTCGGAGCCGTCACCCGATCCGATACCCGATCCGTCACCGGAGCCGCTACCTGAGCCGTCACCCGATCCGATACCCGGGCGACTGCCGCAGCCTGTTCGGCCGGGGGAAGGGCGACCAGGCGGAACCGCCACACGAGGAAACCGTCGGAGGAGGTCTCGGACCAGAGGTCCTCGACCCGGAAGAGCCCGTCGTAGCGGTAGAAGGAGCGGGTCGCGGTGGTGACTCCCCGGACCACGCGAACCGGGGCCCCGGTCGCCGCGCTCGTCGCCAGGGCCGCGTTGCCGCGCGTCAGCTGCTGGTTCCGGGCCGGCTGCCCCGTCTGCGGGCTTCGCCCGCCCTCCCCGGTGTAGAGGATCACATCACCGAGGTCCTCGCCCTCCTCGTACCCACCGGAGACCACGATCGATTCCGCGCCGAGCTCTCGCAGACCGCAGATACCGGCCTGGAGCGGCCGGTGCACACCGGCCAGCGAGAGCGTCCGCCGGTTGTCGAACTCCTGGCCCAGTCGTACGCCCGGCACCGGCCCGATGCCGTCGGGGAACGGGCCGAACTCGACGGGAGCCTGCCCTTCCGGGAGGGCCGTGGCCAGTTCCCTGACCCTCGCCCGCTCCTCCTGCCGCGCCGTCTGGGCGCGGAAGAGCACCTCCCCGATGAAGGTGTCCCGGGTGGCCGCCAGCCAGGCGCTGTCATCGGCGCGCAGCGCGGACAGCCCGTCGAAGAGTTCGCGAAGCCGCGACTCCGTCGGAATGGTCCGTCCGTCCAGGTAGGAGTCGAGGGTTCGCGCGCTCAGGTCGCAGTGGCGCGCCACCCGTTCGGTCGACGGGTCGCCGACCTTGCTCCACAGTCCGCGCAGCGCGCGAGTGAAGTCCTCCTCCTCGGGTGTGCGGCCGGCCGTCGCCGCGCCCTGCCGCCGGGCCGCCTCCGCGAGGCCTTCCTCGGCGGAACGTCGCCGGTCGTGCCACTGCCGCCGTTCGAGCTCGCTGCCGCTGCCCCACGCCTCGACCATGGCGTCCAGGTTCTTGGCGCTCGGCAGGCGGGATCCGTTCAGGGCGGCGTAGACCGCCGTCCGCGAGGCGCCTCGCGCGACGACCGTCTCGACCGTGCCCCGGGAGCGTTCCTTGAGTTCGCGGAGCTCGCGGGCAAAGGAGACCAGCGGGCCCGTTCCACTCAGCGGGAGCCTGCGCGCCATATCCCCACCGTGAGATTCCTCACAGTTCCTCTCCCATTTCCTGTGATGTGAGTCACATCGATGACGCCAGTGCGCCTCTGACCTGGACCAACATCAACTTTCTCAAGTCCCGCGATGTTTTCTGCGGTTTTTTGGCCTTCCACGGCTCTGTCATCGTAGCCACTGTCGGTACGAGCCGTACGCCCCACAACGGAGCGACGGCTCCCTGCGTCAACAGGAAGCCGTCATCACTCGTAGCCCCATCAACACCCGGAGAACTACATGCACGAGGGTACGGGGATTCCCGCGTCGGGCGGAAGCGCCCAGGCCACGGGCACCGCACCGCCCGCACCGGGCCCCCGCTGGCTCGCTCCGGCCGGAGTCGCCGCGACCGGCGCAGGCCCGGTCGCGGCCGGATTCCAGAGCAACAACACCATCGCGATCATCTCGGCGGCCCCGAGCCTCGTCGTGGTGTTGCTGTTCTTCTTCGGGGTCGTCTGCCCGGCGGTCTGGTCGCGCAAGGCCCAGCGCAAGAAGGCGGCCCTCAACGTGCTCAACACGCTCATCGGGCGGAGTCCCACGAGCCCCATGAGCCCGCCGCCCCGACGGTAGACCCACGACCACACCACACCACACCCGTTCCCCGTCCCCGTTCCCCGTCCCCGATCCCCACACCCGATGCCGCCGCCCGACGCCGCCCACCCGCCTGCGGACGGACACCTCCGGTGGCGGGGCGGGCCGGGCTGGCCTTGACTGGGGCGGATCGTTGCCCCGCTGCGGGAGGACCGAGGGATGAGGTCGGTGAGGGAGGCCGCCGGCCGTTGGGGGGAGCGGCTGGCCCGGGGCCGCGGGCAGTGGGAGCGGGCACGGGTCGAGGCCGAGCGGCGCTTCCCGGTGATCACCGAGCTGACGGCCCGGCTGCTCTCCCCCGGACTGCTGGACGCCGCCACCCGGATGGCCTCCCAGATCTTCCTGACCTCCGTACCACTGCTGTTCGCGGTGGCCGCGTTCGCCCCGCCCGATGTGCGGGACCAGCTGGTGGCCTCGCTCCGCGCGCTGTTCGGCGTCTCCGGCGCCTCGGATCAGGAGCTGCGCCAGGCGCTGTACGGCACCGGGGACCTGCGAGGCACCACCGGAATCATCGGCGTGCTGATGGCACTGCTGTCGGCGACCAGTTGCAGCCGCGCGGTGGCCCGGGTCTGCGAGCACGCCTGGCGGCTGCCGAAGGCCGGTACCCGGGCGGCGGCCTGGCGGTGGCTGCTGTGGATCGTGGCCTGGCTGACGGTGCTGCTCTTCCAGGGCTCGTTGCGGGACGGTTTCGGTGTCGGCTTCTGGCTGGGCCTGCCGCTCACCTTCGCGGCGTCCTTGGTGGTCTGGTGGTGGACCACCCACCTGCTGTTGAGCGCCCGGGTCGGCTGGCTGCCGCTGCTGCCCGGCGCGCTGCTGACGGCCGCCGCGGCCACCGCGATGTCACTGACCGCCCGGGTCTACATGCCGGGCGCGCTGAACCGCAGTCTGGCCCAGTACGGTTCGCTGGGGCTGGTGCTGATACTGCTGTCCTGGCTGATCGCGCTCTGCGCCGCCGTCACCTTCTCCGTCACGGCGGGGGCGGTGCTGGCCCAGGGGCCCCCGCTGAACGTCTACCTGGGCACGCCCGCCCCGGACCCCCCGCGCACCGGCTGATCCGTCGACGCCGCCACCACCACGGAGCAGCCACCAAGCACCACCGCCGCCACCACCACCACCACCGTCAACGCCGGCGCAGCCGCCGTCGGACGAGCCGGCCCGTGGCAACCGGGTCCCAGGAGCCCGGGCGGTCCCGGGTCAGCGGGTAGCAGGCCAGGCCGATCAGCACGGCGCTGAAGTGGCCGATGCTGGTGTAGTCCCGGCTCTGCGCGACGCCCAGGCCGTAGAAGACCAGCACGCCGGCCACGTACAGGTACCGCCAGGGCCGCACGATCAGATAGGTGAGCACCGCGACCACCCCGGCGAGCGCGTAGCTGACGCCGTAGTCGAGGGTGTAGACGGCCCTCGGCGGGGCGATGCCGCGGTGGATCGCCCACCCGAGCAGGCCCTCGCTGAGGTAGGTCGCGCCGACGTGCGCGATCATCGCCACCGAGATCCAGCGCAGGGTGCCGAGCCAGCGTTCGGCGGGTACGTGGAAGAGGTTGTAGAGCAGGAAGTAGCTCAGCCAGCCGCCGCCCGCGATCCACAGCGCACTGGTGATCAGCACGCGCACCGGTGAGACCTGGAGGTGGTGCAGGTTGGTCGAGCGCCGTTCCAGGATCCGGTCGGCGGTCGCGCTGTCGACGTGGCGGATCACCTGTGTGGTGGCGAGCAGGATCGCCAGCCAGACGTAGGTGCCCGGGGCCCGGCGGACGTAGGTCCGGACCGCGTGCGCGAGGCGTGCCCACCAGGGGCGCCGGTGTCCGGGCGCGTTGGTGGTGCCACCGGTCATCGGCGCCTCCTCGACGGTTCCCTTCACCCTCACCCGGGGCGGCCCCCGGCGCGTCTACGCGGTGCGCCCTTCGAGTGACCGGGTCTCGCGGACGGTCTACGCACCGGCCGCCGGGGCCCAGCAACCCCCGGCGCACGTCCCGACCCAGGCCGACCCGGCGCACGGCGCCAGCCCATTCGCGGCGACCAGCACGGGCGCGGTGATCCGGCGGATCGTGGACACCGGGCCCGAGCCCGCCGCGCCGGCCGCCGTCCACGCCCTGGACCCGGCGCCGGCCGCCGTGGTGGTCCGCGCGCTGAACGCCGACCCGGCCGGGCGCCCGGCGGACGGCGCGGCGCTGCTGGAGCTGCTGACGGCCGCTCCGGCCCCGGGCGTCCCGGCACCGAACGCGAGTTCGGTCCGCGAGGAGATCACCCGGGGCTGGCGTACGCTGGCGCTCTGACCGCCCGGAACGGGCCGCCGGGGGCTGCCGGGCGGCACCACCGGGACCGCACAGCGAGGGCGACGGGCACGATGAGCGAGCGCGGCACGACGACCGCACCTGCGGGTATCGACGCCGGTCCCGGAGCTCGGCACCCGGCGCTGCGCGTGGCGGACCGACTGCGGCTGACCACGGTGTACGTGCTGCTGCTGACCGCGACGGCCTGCTGGCTGGCCGGCCAGAGCCACGGCGCCCGGGCCCGGTTCGTCCGGCACAACAGCAGCAACGTCCACCACATGGAGGTCGGCAAGTGGTGGACGATGTTCACCAGCGGGCTGGTGGTCGACGGGGTGCCCGCCTGGGCGGGCATCGCGGCGGTGGCCGTGGTGCTGGGCCTGGCCGAGTGGCGCTGGGGCCCGGCCCGGGCCGGCGCGGTCTTCGTCTTCGGCCACCTGGGCGCCACCCTGCTCACCGAGGGCGCCATGTGGGTGATGCTCACCGCCCGGATCCCGGGGGCGCTGTCCCGGGCGCGTGACGTCGGGATCAGCTACGGGCTGGTCGGCACCGCCGGCTGCCTGCTGGCCCTGGGCCCGGCCCCGCTGCGCCGGTTCGGGCTGCCCGCGCTCGGGCTGGGGCTGGCCGTGACCTGGGCGCTGGACCAGCAACTGGCCGACGCCGGGCACCTGGTGGCGCTAGGCCTCGGCGCACTGGCCGCCCGGACGCCCTGGCTGCGCATCCGGGCCCGGGCCCGGATGCCGGTCTCCGCCGCACGCTGACGGCCCTCCGACACTCCCCCCGGCGCTCCTCCCCGGGGTCTTGCGATCACCCCCACCCCGAGTAATGCTGATTACATGATTACAACCTCACCCGAAGAGCTCCGGGGGTGGTTCACCGGCCGCCTCCCCGCCGACCTGTTCACCGATCTCGTCGAGATCACCGCGGACCGCGAGGAGATCACCGTCGTCGGCCGCATCACCGAGCCCACCCTCGACCGGACGGCCTCGGACGCCGAGCGCGAAGCGGCGTCCGAGGGCCGGATCGCCGAGTTCCGCGACCGGACCAGGGACGCCCGGATCGCCGTCGCCCGGGAGGCCGAGCGCCGCTACGGCCGCAAGGTCTCCTGGGGCGCCGAGTGCGGCGACCTGAGGGGCATGTTCACCACCGTCTCCGCCCCCGTCATGACCCGGCTGCGCCAGCCCGAACGGCAGGTGCTCGACACCCTGGTGGAGGCGGGCGTCGCCCGCAGCCGCAGCGAGGCGCTCGCCTGGTGCGTCCGCCTGGTGCAGCGCCACTCCGACACCTGGCTCACCGAACTGCGCGAGTCGCTGGAGAACGTCCGCCGCCTGCGCGCCCAGGGGCCGGACGCCGACAGCGCCTCCTGACTCCTCTCCCCGGCGTCCGGCCACCCAACGCGCCTGGGAGAAAGCCGGGTTGAGGCCAGGCGACCACCGATCGGCCACGGCGAGGGGCGGCAACAGGAGCGGCCACCCCTCGCCGAGCCGATCGTATGCTCTTGCGATACTCTGCAAACCTATGCCAGAGTGCGGGCATCGGATACGCCGAATCCCCTCACACGTCGCTAAGTCAGGAGCCCGCGCCTCGCGGGTCAAGGGTGCATGCATGTCGAAGGTCTTGAGCAAGCTGCCGGTCGGTGAACGGATCGGCATCGCATTCTCCGGTGGATTGGACACCTCCGTCGCCGTCGCGTGGATGCGCGAGCACGGCGCCGTCCCCTACGCCTACACGGCCGACATCGGCCAGTACGACGAGCCGAACCTCGCCGACGTCCCGGCCCGCGGTCGCGCCTACGGCGCCGAGCAGGCCCGGCTGGTCGACTGCCGGGCGGCGCTGGTCGAGGAGGGCCTGGCCGCCCTCGCCTGCGGTGCCTTCCACATCCGCTCCGCCGGGCAGACGTACTTCAACACCACCCCGCTCGGCCGCGCCGTGACCGGCACCCTGCTGGTCCGCGCGATGCGCGAGGACGAGGTCTCCATCTGGGGCGACGGCTCCACCTACAAGGGCAACGACATCGAGCGGTTCTACCGCTACGGCCTGCTCGCCAACCCCAGCCTGCGGATCTACAAGCCGTGGCTGGACCAGCGGTTCGTCACCGAACTCGGCGGCCGCAAGGAGATGTCCGCCTGGCTCTCCGAGCGCGACCTGCCGTACCGCGACTCCGCCGAGAAGGCCTACTCCACCGACGCCAACATCTGGGGCGCCACCCACGAGGCCAAGCGGCTGGAGTACCTGGACACCTCGATGGAGATCGTCAGCCCGATCATGGGCGTGGCCTTCTGGGACCCGGCGGTCGAGATCCAGACCGAGGACGTGACGATCGAGTTCGAGTTCGGCCGTCCGGTCCGCATCAACGGCCGGGCGTTCGCCGACGCCGTCGAGCTGGTGCACGAGGCCAACCGGATCGGCGGGCGCCACGGCCTGGGCATGTCGGACCAGATCGAGAACCGCATCATCGAGGCCAAGAGTCGCGGCATCTACGAGGCCCCCGGCATGGCGCTGCTGCACACCGCCTACGAGCGGCTGCTCAACGCGATCCACAACGAGGACACCGTCGCCACCTACCACACCCAGGGCCGTCGGCTCGGGCGGCTGCTGTACGAGGGCCGCTGGTTCGACCCGCAGTCGCTGATGCTCCGCGACAGCCTCCAGCGCTGGGTCGGCCAGCCGGTCACCGGCAGCGTCACGCTGCGACTGCGCCGCGGCCAGGACTACTCGGTGCTCGACACCCAGGGCCCGAACCTCAGCTACCACCCCGAGAAGCTGTCCATGGAGCGCAGCGTCGACGCCGCGTTCGTCCCGGACGACCGCATCGGCCAGCTGACCATGCGCAACCTCGACATCGCCGACTCGCGCAGCAAGCTGGAGCAGTACGCGGTGCACGGCCAGCTGGCGCCGTGGAGCGGCCTGATCGGCGAGCTGGCGCCCGGCGGGGCGGCACCGATCGCCGCCGCCGGCCCCGACGCCGAGGCGCTGGCGGCCAAGTCCACCGCGCTCGACAGCGCTGCGATCGAGTCGGGCAACGACTGATCCGCTGCCGTGACCACGTCCGAGGGCCGCCGCACCACACCGGTGCGGCGGCCCTCGGCGGTTCCGGGCGAGCTGCGGCCGTTCCGGGCCTGAGCCCTCCGGGCCTCACCCGCACAGCGGCCCCGGCCGTGCACGGCGGCCCCGGGCGTAGCTGAATGGGGCAGACGTGTGCCCGGCGGGAGCAGGGCCCGGGCGACGGCTTCACCGGACGCCCCGGGCAGCGGCTCCACCGGAGGCGGGCCCGGACGGCGGCCCCGCCGGGCGAGCCCGGGCGACGGCGAGGAGGCGGGAGCGGGATGGGCGAGGCGGTCGGTTCGATGCTGGCGTCGGCGGTGGGCATCGCGATCAGCCCGCCGGCGCTGGTCGCGGTGGTCCTGATGCTGGCCGCACCGCGCGGGCGGACCATCGGGCTCGCCTTCGCGGCCGGCTGGGCGGCCGGCCTGGCGGCGGTGGTGGCGGTCGTGGTGGCGGCGGGCAGAGCACTGGGTTCGGGTGGCGGCCGGCCGGACTGGCCGTACTGGCTGGAGCTCGCGCTGGGCGTCCTGTTCGTCCTGATGACCTGGAAGCGGTGGCGCGACCGGCCCCGCGCGGGGCACGTCACCGCGCCGCCGAGGTGGATGCGGGAGGTGGGCCGCTTCAGCGCGGGCCGGTCGGCCGGTCTCGCGGTGGCCCTGGTCACGACCGGCCCGAAGAACCTGGCACTGGCCGTCGGCGGCGCGGCCTCGATCGCCGCCAGTACGGCCGGGATCGGCGGCACGGTGGTGGCCGCCGCGCTGATGGTGCTGATCGGCTCGCTGTGCACGCTGCTTCCGCTCGGGGTCCACCTGCTCCGCGGGGACCGCTCGGCGCGGACCCTCGGGGAGTGGAAGGCCTGGCTGGCCACCCACAGCACGGCGATCACGACCACCGTGCTGGCCGTGATCGGGGCCGAGTACGTCGGCGACGCCATCACCGGGCTCGCGTGAGCCCGCCCTCATCACCGGGCTCGCGTGAGCCGCCCCTCGGCGGCCGGCCCGCTGTCAGAGCCGCCGGGCCCCACACCACCACAGCCCTCCACCCACCAGCGCCCGGCTCACCGGATGCGCACCACCCCTCTCCCCCGCACCGACCGCAGGCCCAGCCGTCCGCCGTCCGCCCCCGGGCGCACCGCCAACACGTCCCTGAGCGTCAGCAGGATCTCGCCGTCGTAGCGCTCGGCCAGCTCCCGCGCCAGCTGCGCGGCACCGCCCGGCCCGGCGTCCGGGGCCAGGGCGGGCAGGTGGCCGGGGGCGCTGAGGTCCTCGGCCTGGGCGGCCCAGCGGGCCGCGTCCCGGGTCTCGCCCTCGGCCGCATAGTGGACGGCCAGGCAGTGCACGGCCAGCCGGTCGCCGTACTGCGTCGCGATCCGCCACCAGAAGACGCCGTCCGCGGTGCGGCCCATCCCGTAGAGCAGGCAGCCGAGGGTGCGGAAGGCCGTCTTCTCGGCGAGTTCGAGGTCCAGCGCCAGTTCGCCCGGTTCCACCGCGCCCGCCACGGTGGCGCACAGGTGCCGCAGGTCGCGTCGGAGCTCCGTCCGGCCGCCGGCCCACGGGGGCTCGCCGAAGGCGTGCGGCGGCCGGGCGTTCGCGGGCGGGCGGGCCGGGCGTTCGCGGGCAGGCGGCGCGGGCCGGCGGGCGGCGGCGAGCCGCTCGGCCAGCCGACGGGTGAAGGCGGCCGGGTCGTGGTCGCGGAACTCGCGTTCCAGCAGGGCGGCGTCCGCCCGCAGCAGTTCGGTGACCTTCACGGCGCCTGCCCGTCGTCCGGCTGCTCCAGCAGGTACTCCAGGTGGCGTCGCCCGAGGCTGTAGTAGGTGCGGGCGGTGGTGTGCGCGATGCCGAGGCTGCGGCCGATGTCCGGGTAGGACAGGCCCGCCTGGCGCAGCCGGACGACGTCGGCCTGGACCGGGGCGGCGCGCGCGAGTTCCTCCATCGCCCAGTCCAGCGCATCGAGTTCGGCGAGCTGGTCCAGTTCGTCCTGGCTGGTGTCGGGCCGGCGCTGCGCGATGACGCGCAGCCGTTTGCGTTCGGCGCGGCGGCGCTCGCGCAGGAGGTCCACCACCGCGTCCTTGACGACCTTGAAGGCGAAGGCCTGCGGGTCGGCGCTGGCCAGGGCGCGGCGCCAGTTCTTGTAGAGCGTGGCGCCCGCGTTCTGGACGGCGTCCTGCGCGTCCTCGCGATGTCGCAGGCGCTGCTGGGCGTACCGGAGGTAGCCCGGGTGCTCGCGGGTGAAGAAGGCCTCGAAGTCGGCCGGCAGCGCGCCGAGCGGGTCCGCCCGCAGGTCCCGCTTCTCGCCCGGCCCGGGGGTGTTCAGCACACGCGCCCCCCTTTCGTGGGTCAGCTGGCCGGCCCACCGGGTGGCACGCCGACGGCCCCTGGGGGCTCGTGGTGTAACCGTCCGGGCGGCCCGGGTTGTTGACCGGATCGGGCGGACAATTGGCGACCGTTTCCGTTCACTTTCGAACACCGGCGCTGACCTGCCGGTTCGGCCCCGACAGGAGCCCGGGACCCAGGCGCACGTGACCCACGTCACAGGCTGCGGGCCGTCCGACTTGACAGGGCGAATGCCGCGACTACGGCGCCGGCTCCACCACCGCCGAGTCGAGCGCGGCGGTCACCCGCTCCAGCAGTACGCGCAGCGCGGCCAGGTCCTCGACCGGCAGCCCGGTCGCGTCGAACAGCCGGCGCGGCACCTGTCCGGCCCGCTCGCGCAGGGCGGAGCCCTCGGCGGTGAGGCTGACGGTGACCGACCGCTCGTCCTCCGGGCTGCGCTCGCGCCGCACCAGTCCGGCCGCCTCCAGCCGCTTGAGCAGCGGGGAGAGCGTGCCGGAGTCGAGCCGCAGGCGCTCGCCGATCCGCTTGACGGGCAGGTCGCCGTCCTCCCAGAGCACGAGCAGGACGAGGTACTGGGGGTAGGTGAGCCCGAGGTCACGCAGCAGCACCCGGTAGACGCCACCGAAGGCCCGGGAGGCCGCGTTCAGCGAGAAGCAGATCTGCTGGTCGAGGCGGAGCAGTTCCTCGTCCGCCATGCCGGGGAGCGTGGTCATGGCTCCATGGTACCGATCACCCTCACGCCATTTAGTTGTGCGCAATTGAATTGCGTGCTCTACTTATCTCCAGAGGGCGGCCCGGGCGGCCGCCGGAACACACGAAGGGAACCGACCATGGACGCGCTCTACACCGCAGCCGCCACCGCCAACGGCCGGGAGGGCCGCGCCGTCAGCTCCGACGGGCAGCTGGACCTCGCGCTGGCGATGCCGCCCGCTCTCGGCGGCAGCGGCCAGGGCACCAACCCGGAGCAGCTGTTCGCGGCCGGCTACGCGGCCTGCTTCGCCAGCGCCCTCGGCCTGGTCGGCCGCCAGGCCCGGGTCGACACCAGCGAGGTCTCGGTCACCGCCGAGGTGTCCATCGGCAAGGACGGCGCCGGTTTCGGCCTGGCCGTCGTGCTGCGCGTCGAACTGCCCGAGGCGCTCGCGGACGGGACCGGCGAGCAGCTGGTCAAGCAGGCGCACGACGTCTGCCCGTACTCGCGCGCCACCCGCGGCAACATCCCGGTCGAGCTGGTCGTCGAATAGGCCCAGCAGGCCACGCACGCCGAGTAGGCCGAACGGGCTACGCAAACGCCGGCCAGGCCGCCACCACAGACGGGCCCGCCACACGTACCACCGTGTGGCGGGCCCGCCCGCGCCCCGGCTCAGCCGTCACCCGGCCCGTTCACCGAGCGCAGCGTGTCGAGCCTGTGCCGGTACTCCTCGGTGTCGATCTCGCCACGCGCGAACCGCTCCGCGAGCAGTTGCTCGGGCGTCGGCCCGGCCACCGCGCCGTGCGGCGCGCCCCACCCCGGCCCCGCCGCACCCGAAGCCGCCGCACCCGGACCCGCCGGGCCGTGCGGCAGCGGCCGGCGCGACCGCGACACGTACCGGAACAGGGCGATGGCGGCGAGCACCAGGACCAGCAGGACCAGCAGAGTCAAGATCGCCATCACGCCGATGCCCCAGCCACCCAGAACGTGGCCGTGTCCGTGCCAGTACCTCATCGGGACCTCCTCCTCCGGCCCCGTAGCCGGGGCCCGCCGAGGTGACCAGCGCCTCACCACCATCGTGCGCCCGCACCGGACCGAAGCGCCCTGAAGAAAGCCTGAGAAAACGTTCCGGCGCTCAGCGCCCGGCCCACCGGGGTAGCGTTGCCGCCCATGAACCACCACCCGCCGGCCGACGACCGCTCGCCCGAGCAGCTCGTCGCGGCCGGGGTGCTGCGGCGCCACGGGGACCACCGCCCCCACCCCGCGCTCGGCCACTCCCCGATCAGCTACGTCTCCACCGCGCTCTGGGCCGAACTCACCGTGCTCGCCATCGCACCGCCCGCGGCCGAAGCGACCGCCACCGCCCTGTTGCGCGCCATCGCCGCACGCGCCGTGGACGCGGCCCTGGCCCCCGGCAACGAACGCGCCCCGCGCGACGACCTGTACGTGGCCCACCCCGCGCACATCGGTGCGCACCGCCGGACGGTCTGGTTCCAGCGCTCCGGCCCGCGCGGCCCGGTCACCGCCACCTTCGCCCCGTGAGACGGGACGCTCAGCGCTCGACCTGAAGGCTGTGGCAGACCCAGCTGAGCCGGTCCGGCCCCTGCAGCGGCGGCCGGTCGTGGTACGTGCCGTCCGCGACCGACAGGTTGACGATCAGGTACGCCTGCCAGGCGGGACCGACCCCGTGCAGGTCCGCGTAGACCAGCTCGTCCCCGACGTACCAGTCCACCGAGTTCGCGCCGAGCACGACCCGCAGGTCGAAGGTCGCCCCGGGTGCGATCCCCGAGCCGGCGCCGTGCCAGTACCGGTACCCGCCCCGGACGTGGTTGGAGAACTCCAACAGGTCCGGATGGTCGGGGTGGTACTCGAAGAGGTCGACCTCGTTGCCGCCGCCCCGCCAGGTCCAGACGGCCGGCCAGGCACCCAGCCCGACGGGCAGCGTGATGCGTGCCGACAGTTGGTCGCCGGTGCGGGCCTGGAAGCCGTCCGGACTGCCCTCGGTGGTGAGCAGGTTGCACGTCCAGAGCCCGCCGACGAGCCGCCGGGTGGCGCTGAACACGCCGCCCGGGCAGTAGCCGCGGCCGAGATAGTCGAGCTTGTGGTCGCTCCGGTTGGTCGGCCCCATCCGGGGGTAGGCACTGCTGCGCCCGGCGGTCCACTGTCTGGCCGAAGTGAAGTCCGCGTCGAACACGACCGCCACGGCCGCCTCCCCTGTGCTCCGGCGCCCCGGCAGTTCGACCCGCCAGGCACACAGGGTGAGTTACCCGATACGCTCCGCAGTATGCGGAGCGGAAAGCCTGGGCCGGAGCAGCGCGCAGCGGTCGGATCGCAGGATCTCGGGATCGACGGATCGACGGATCGACGGATCAGCCCACCGGAGCGGCCGTCCCGCCCGCACCGAGCCGGTCGGTGACCGAGACCACGCCGTCGACCGAGCGGCACAGGTTGAGCACGATCGGGACCAGGTACGGCTCGGGCACCGTACCGCTGAGCACCACCCGGCCCTGATCGACCTCGACGCCGATCTCCGCCGGGCTCACCCCGTCGATCCGGCCGAGCACCTCCTCGACGATCTCCCGCCGGATCACCACGTCCTCGCGTAGGAAGACCCGCAGCAGGTCCCCGCGGCTGACCATGCCGGTCACCCGCCCGTCCTCGTCCAGCACCGGCAGCCGCTTCAGCCCGTGCCGGCTCATCAACCGGGCCGCCGCGACCACGCTGGTCCCGGGGGTCGTGCAGACCGGCTGCCCGGTCATCAGGTCGGCCGCGGTCACGGCACCGCCCGGGCCGGCCTGCGCCGCCTCGGGGGCTGGCAACAGAGCGCCCGGATCCTCCTGCGCGGCCAGCGTGCGCAGCAGGTCGGCCTCGGAGACGATCCCGAGCGGCCGCCCCTCCGCGTCCACCACCGGCACCCCGGTGATGTCGTACTCGGTCAGCAGCGCGACGATCTCCCGGAAGCCGGTCTCGGGCGCAACCCGGACCACGGGGCTGGTCATCACAGATTCGACGGTGGCATGCCGCACGCCGGTTCACCTCGTCCACGACACTCTTGCGGCCGGGCGCGGATCGTCCCGACCGGTACCGGCAGCATCGCGCCCGGTGGCACGGGCCGCCAGGGGCCAAGGGGCTGAACGGGTGGGACCTTGGGCCCGCCCGCCGAACGCGGATCCGACACCGTGCCGAACCACCGCCTGCCCGGCGCCTCGCCGAAACCACCGACCCTGCGATCCGGCGACCCGGTGACCCGGACGGCGCAACCATCACATGATCGACTCGTTGGACCGTCCACCACGACAGCACGAACGGCATCCGGGGAGGGCACGTTGGCAGGACGGACGATGGGCGCGGCATCGTCGGCGCAGGGCGCCGCGGCGCGCCCGGTGGCCCAGGCCGAAGCCGCGCTGGTGCGCCACTACCGCCGGCTGGCCCGGCTGGCGTACCTCGCGCTGCCCGCCGACCGGGACCGGCACAGCCGGGTGCTGGCCGCGCACGCGACCGTCCAGCGCGCCCTGCCCTCCCGCTGGACCCGCCCGGCCGGTCCGCCGGCGGCGGACGAGGACCCGGTGTACGCCGCACTGCGCCTGCGGGTGCTGCGCGCCGCGCTGCGGCCGCACCCCGCGCGGCGGCTGCCCGCTCCCCGGATCTGGGGACTGCGGCTGTTCACCCCGCACGGCGGCGAGGAGGACGCGGCGCTGGACCGCGCACTCGCGGCCCTCGACGCCCCCGCCCGGGCGGCCTTCGCCCTACGCGCGGTGGAGGGGCTGACGCCGGAGCAGACGGCCGGGGCGCTGCGACGGGCCGGGGTCGAGCACCCCGAGGAGGCCGTCGCGGCGGCGGCCGGCGTGACCGCCGGGGCGGACCCGGAGCCCCCCGCCTTCGACCCGTGCGCGGTGCGGGTCCAGCCCACCGACCTGCTGCGCCGCCGCCGGACGTGGAGCGCCGCGCTGCTGGTCGGCCTGCTCGGACTCAGCACGACGGCGGCCGTGGTGGCCGACTCCGGGCCGGCCGCGCCCGTGGCCCGCCCCGCGCCCGCCCCGTCCGGCACCGCGGCCGACCCGGCCCGCCTGACCCGGGTCGAGCCGGACCGGTGGCAGCACACCGCGCGGGTCGACTTCACCGCCTGGCCCGCCCGCGGCGACCGCCGCGACGACGGCGCGCTGCTCGGCCGCGCCCTGGCCGCCTGGGAGCGGCCCGGCCCGCAGACCCGCGGCGAGCCGGGCGTGGACGCCACGCCGCCCGTCGCCCCGCCGGCCCTGCTGTTCGCCGGGACGGTCGACGGCACCGCCCTGGTGGTGCTGTTCGACGGCCGGCGGCTCGCCCGCTACGCCGACGGGCGCGACGGCGGCCTGGACCTCGCCCGGGCCGACGACTCGGACGTGACCACGGCGGGCGCGGTGGTGCTGCGTCGCCAGGGCACCGCCGTGCGCTATCTGCTGGCCCCCTGGGTGGACGCCGCCGAGACCCGCCGGATCGACCAACCCGACTCCCCCGCGCGGCCGTTGGACCACCCTGACGGGGTCACGGCGGCGGTCCCGGGCGGCGGGCTCGCGGACTGCCACGGCGCCACGGTTCTCCAGCTGCACTCCTCCCCCGCCATCGCCGAGAAGCACGCCTTCCTGCTGACCGACCTCGGCGGGCTCGTCCCCGCGCACCTCACCTACTCCCCGCCGCCGGACCGCGCCCAGCCGGCCCGCGAGCCGCGCGAGGCCACCGGCCAGGACGCGCTGCTGGCCTGGGCCCGCGCGGGCTGCGCCGTCCCGGACGGCACGCCGGGCGTCAAGCAGCTCAACCTGTGGGCCTTCGCGGTGCAGCCGCTGCCGCAGAACGCGGGCTCGGCGTCCTGGGTCTGCCTGCGCGCCGACCGCTGGACCGGTGAGGGCAGCGCCGCCACCGCCGTCCTGCTGCCGACCGCCCGCGGCCCGCAGCGCACCGGCGGCGGCCCGGGGCGGGCGTGCAGCCGGTTCGAGCAGGACGTCGTCGGCTGGGCCTGGTGGCGCTCCCCGCAGGGAGCGGAGTTCCTGCTCGCGGCGGGCAGCCGGCGGGTCACCCGGCTCGCCGTCAAGGGCCCGGACTGGTCCGCCGACCGGCCCGTCCCGGACCACACGCTGGCCGTCGAGCGCCCGGCCCGGGCGACCGTCCAGGTGGAGGCGGCCCTGGACGGCGGCACCCGGATCAGCCCGCCGCGCTGAACCGGCCGGCCGACTCGCGCGCGTACTCCGGCAGCTCGTCGCCCGGCAGCTCGCTCTTCGGCAGCTCGTCGCACGGCAGCTCGCTCTTCGGCAGCTCGTAGTCCGGCAGCTCGACGCTGGAGACCTGCTTGCCGAGCTCCAGCATCCGGTTCAGCACCCAGCGCCGGTTCAGCAGCCCGTTGCGCACGCGCAGGCCGGTGGCGGTGCGCGGCGCCAGGAACGGTCCGGTGCGGTCCCCGCCCTTCTGGCAGCCCTCGGCGTAGCCGCGCAGCAGCCGCTCGTACCGGGCGAAGGCGGTGCGGTGGTCGCCGCGGGCCCGGGCCAGTTCGCCGGCCAGGACGTACGCGGCCACCACGGCGGTGCCGGTGCCCATGCCGCCGATGGTGGCGCCGCAGGCCGCGTCGCCGAGCAGGGCGATCCGGCCGCTGGACCAGGTGGGGACGTCGGTGCGGCTGATCGAGTCGAAGTAGAGCTCGGGGGCGTGCCGCAGGCTCTCCAGCAGGCGCGGCACCTCCCAGCCGAGGCCCGCGAAGGCGTCCCGCACCAGGGCCTTCTGCTGCTCCGGGTCATGGCGGTCGTAGCGCAGTTCGGGCGAGGCGAAGAGGCAGAAGGCGCCCGCGCGGGCCGGGTCGCGGTGGTCGGCGCCGATCGAGGCGAGCCGGCCGGGGACGTTGAGGCCGACCGAACCGGGCGCCAGGCCGAGGTCGTTGGGGAACTGCCAGGTGGCCGCGTAGTAGCCGAGGTGTCGGACGTAGCGCTGCTCGGGGCCGAAGGCGAGCCGGCGGACGTTGGAGTGCAGCCCGTCGGCGCCGATCACCAGGTCGAACTCGCGCGGCGCGCCGTGCCGGAAGGCGGCCCGCACACCGCTCGGGGTCTCCTCCAGGGCGGTGATGGAGTCGCCGAAGACGTACTCGGCGCGGGCGCGGCTGTGCCGGTACAGCAGCTGGGCGAGTTCGCCGCGCGGGATCTCCAGCTCGCCGCCCGCGAACTCGGCGGGCAGGTGCAGGAGTCGACGGCCGTCTGCGCCGAGGAAGGTCATCGGGCTGCCGCCGGTGTCGAGCGCGCGCAGTTCGTCGAGGACGCCCATCCGCTCCAGCACCGTCAGGTGGGTGCGGCCGCGGAAGTCGACGTTCTGGCCGCCGCCGCGCAGCGCCGGGGCGAGTTCGACGACGGTGACCTCGAAGCCGTACCGGCCGAGCCAGTGGGCCAGGGCGGGGCCGGCGATGCTCGCGCCCGAGATCAGGACCTTGGTGCTCATGGGAACCACTCCGTCCGAGAGGGTCGAGAAACTGTGTCCGGTGGATACCGTTTTCTGCTGTGTACGGTAGACGCAGTTAGGTCGGACGAGCAACCCCCAGAACGGGAGCGGACTGTGAGCGAGGCGGCGAACGACATGGTGCGGCTGCTCTGGGGCCCCCCGGCCAAGCCCACCCGCGGGCCGAAACCGGCCCTCAGCCTGGAGCGGATCGCGGCGGCGGGCGTCGAGATCGCGGACGCCGAAGGCCTGGGCGCGGTCTCGATGCAGAAGGTCGCCGGGCTGCTCGACTTCACCAAGATGTCGCTCTACCGCTACGTGCCCGGCAAGGCCGAACTCGTCGCCCTGATGGTCGAGGCCGCCGTCGGCGAGCCCCCGCAGGGCCGGCACGCCCACGACTGGCGGGCCCAACTCGCCGCCTGGGCACACCACTTGACCGAGTCGTTCGGCCGCCACCCGTGGCTGCTCGATGCCACCGTCGGCCCCCGGGTGATGGGCCCGAAGGAACTCACCTGGCTGGAACGGGTGGTGACCGCCCTCGACGGCCACGGACTGACCGGCCCCGAGCGGATGGACGCCGCCGTCCTGCTCGCCGGACACGTCCGCAGCATCGCCCAGCAGTCCCGCGCCGCCGGGCCCGACGGCTCCCCCGAAGCCGAACTCCTCACCGCCCTCGGCACACTGGTGCACCAGCACGCCGACCGCTACCCCGCCCTGGCCGCCGCCATGACCGGGGAGGACGGGCGCGACCAGGCCCTGGACTTCGGCCTGGACCGCATCCTGGACGGCCTCGCCGCCCTGATCACCCGCCGAACGGGCACCGCCTGACGCCACCTGCCCCGCCGCGCCTCGCGAGGAAATCCGATGGGCCTGCGTTCGGTCAGCCGCTAGCATCCCGGACCATGGCGATGTTCGTGCACCTGACCACCGCGGCGAACGCGCCGCGGATCCGCCGTGCCGGGATCCGGGCCGACAGCCGGGGGCAGGGCGGGGTGCGCGGGCTGTACTGCTTCCCGGTACTGCCCTCGTACCCGCTGACCCACCAGTGGCTGCGCGAACTGGCCCGGTTCGGCACCGGGGGCTCGCTGGTCGCGGTGCACCTCCGGCTGGACGACGCACAGCAGGTGCTGACCGGGCACTACCGGGACCGCGCGAGGGGCGCCCAGCAGTGGGTGCCCGCCGCCGAGGCGGTGCGGCGGGTCGCCGAACTGGCGGACCCGCGCGGCTGGGAGGTGTTCGTGCCGCGCGCGGTGGGCGCCCGCGAGGTCCACCGGATCCGCGGCGTGCCGCAGGTCGCCGGCTGGCGCTACCAGCCGAACGCCCACGGCACCCGGCCGTGCCCCTGCATGGGCTGCCAGCCCGTCGGCGGGTACGGCAGCCGTCGGCTGCGCGAGCGCCACCAGCACCCGCTGGACGCCCCGCCGCCGCCCGTGCCCGTCCTGCTCGCCCGGATCGAGGCCGCCGGCGAGCCGGGCGACCCCGCCGAACTGCTCGCCGCCCTGCAGAGCTTCGGGCGCCGCCGCCGCGGCCCACTGGACCGCCTCGCCCGGTTGGCCGCCCACCCGGACCCGGCCGTGCGCGAGGAACTGGTGTGGGCCGTCGCCGGCTGGTCCACCCCGGGCGTCGCCGCCCTGCTCGACGGCCTCGCGAACGACCCGCACCCGGACGTCCGCGAGGCCGTCGAGGCGGCGCTGGAGCGCTGAGGGCCGGCCGTCAGGAGACGCGCTTCGCTGCCAGGAGTCGTCGGTGAAGCTCGGGACCGAGCAGGCGCGGCCGGAGCCGTAGAAGCTCCCGACGTGCCCGTTCGGCCGATCCGGGCGATCATGGGACGAACCGCGTCTCGGCGATTCGGCGCACCGGTGTCAGTCCGGCCGCGCCCGGAAGGTGGACTGCGATGTTCCAGCTCCTGTGGATTCTGCTCATCGGCTTCGTGCTGGGCGTACTGGCCAAGCTGATCCTGCGCGGGCCGCAGTCGATCCCCTGGTGGCTGACGATGCTGCTCGGCGCCGCCGGTGCCTGGCTCGGCAACGCCGTCTCCGGATGGATCGGCGTCCGCCACACCTCGGGCATCGACTGGATCCGGCACCTACTCCAACTCGGCTTCGCCGTCGCCCTGGTGGCCTTCGTCGCCCCGGCCTGGAGCAAGTCCCACCCGAGCCGCTGACCCGGACGGCCCAGGCTGCCGCCGCCCCGGACCGCCGGTGGCAGGAGGCGGAGGCGGCCGACCCGTTCGGCGGGGAGGCGCCGTCAGCCGACGTGGACGGCCGGGCGGCGGCTGCGGTCCGGTTCGGCCTCGCGCAGGACTTCGCGGGTGACGGGGGCGATCTCGCCCTGGCCGAAGAGGAAGAACCTGAGGAACTGGGCGAAGGGGTTGCCCTCGGTCCACTCGAAGTAGATGTGCGGCTGCTGCCCGGTGAGGTCCCGCACCCGCAGCAGCAGGGCGGCCAGCGCGTTCGGCACGCTGGAGCTCTGCAGCGTCAGCACCCGGTAGCGGTCGTGCAGCACCTCGCCGCGCACGGTCAGTTCGGCCTCGAAGTCGGACGGGTCGAGCACGGTGACCTCGACGAAGACCAGGTCGTCCTCGGTCGGGATGTCGTTGTCGGCGCGGATCTGGCGGATCTTGTCGCGGTACTCGGCGAGGTCCCGGCTGTTCGGCTCGTTGGCGATCAGCCGCAGCGGGCGGTACGTGTAGTCCCGGACGAAGCGTTCGGCGACGACATCGAGCACCACGTCGGTGACGCGCAGTTCGAAGGCCCGCTTGAGCCGGGAGAGGAAGGAGACCAGCATGATGCCGGCGATGAAGCAGCCGCCGATCTTGACGCCGTCCGGCCGCTCGGCGATGTTCACGGCCGTGGTGTAGAGGAAGACCCCGGCGATCGCGGCGAAGCCGACCGTCCTGCGGCGCTGCCCCGACTTGTGGGCGGCGATGGTGACGGCGATGGCGGCCGAGCTGATCAGCACCAGCACGCCGGTCGCGTACGCGCCGCCCTGGGCGTCCACGTTGGCGTCGAACAGCCAGGTGACCAGGAAGGCGATCAGGGTGAGGACGATCACGGTGGGCCGCACCGCGCGGGCCCAGTGCGGGGCCATGCCGTAGCGGGGCAGGTAGCGCGGCATCAGGTTGAGCAGTCCGGCCATCGCGGAGGCGCCGGCGAACCAGAGGATGGCGATCGTGGACAGGTCGTAGACGCTGCCGAAGGTGTTGCCGAGGTTCTGGTGGGCGAGGTAGGCGAGCGCCCGCCCGTTGGCCTGCCCGCCGGCCTTGAAGGCGTCCGCGGGGATCAGCAGGGTGGTGATGAGGCTGGTGGTGATCAGGAAGCAGCTCATGATCGCGGCCGCGGTGGTGAGCAGCTTGCGGGCGCCGCGGATCCTGCCGGTGGGCTTCTCCTCGGTGTCGTCCGGGTCGCCCTCGATGTGCGGCATCACGGCGACGCCGGTCTCGAAGCCGGACAGGCCGAGCGCCAGCTTCGGGAAGACGATCAGCGCGACGCCGATCATCGCGATCACGTTGCCGTGCTCCGCGGTGAGCGCGTCGGTCCAGTCGCCGACGACGTGCGGGGCCTTCAGCACGTGCCAGAGTCCGTTGGTCACCACCACGACGTTCAGCGCGAGGTAGACCGCGACCAGGACGACGGCGATGCCGATCGCCTCGCTGAAGCCCTTGAGGAAGACCCCGCCGAGCAGGGCCACCATGATGAGGGTGATCGTCACCTGCTTGCCGGTCAGCAGGCTGTGCAGATGCGGGTTCTCCACCAGGTGCGCGGTCGCGTCGGCGGCCGACAGGGTGATGGTGATCATGAAGTCGGTGGCCGCGAAGCCGAGCAGCGTGAGCACGAAGAGCTTGCCCTGCCAGAACGACAGCAGCCGCTCCAGCATGGCGATCGAGCCCTGGCCGTGCGGGCTCTCCTGGGCGACCCGCCGGTAGACGGGCAGGGCGCCGAGCAGCGTGACGATCACCAGCACGATGGTCGCCAGCGGCGAGAGCAGGCCGGCGGCGAGGGCGGCGATGCCGGGCTGGTAGCCGAGCGTGGAGAAGTAGTCCAGGCCGGTCAGACACATCACCCGCCACCAGCGCTGGCCCTTGACGTGCGGCGCCTCGGCGTGCGGGCCGGGGTGCTGCTTGGCCATGTCCGACAGGCCTTCCAGCATCCACGCCCGGAACCTCGCGCCGCGGGTCGCGGGTGCCACCCCCGGATCGGCCGAACCCGACGACACCACGTGCACCCCTGTCCACCAGTCGGCCGGCCGCGCTCGGCTCCGGCCCCCCAAAGGCCGCCGGACGGCGGGCCTGGTCAGGCTAGGGGACCGGACCGGTGCCGCCGGGGAGCAGCGCGTCCGGACACGCCAGGGGTGCCCCGGACGGCCCTCAGCGGTGGCGGACGGCGCCCCGTCGTGCCGGCCGTCCCGGCGCGGCGGGCCGCACGCACTGCCCGGAACGGGCGAGGATATCCGCGCGATCGACGGATGCGTGCAGGTTTGCCGAGAACGGACACCAGGGAGGCAGCGGTGGCGGAACCGAGTCGGCGGGGCATTCTGGGCCTGGGCCTGCTGGCGGCGGCCACCGCCTCCTGCGGCACCCACCGCCCGGACCCCGCCCCGCACTCCTCGTCCGACGGTCCCGCCCCGCGCCCCTCCCCCGACGACGCCGCCCCGACCGCCGCCGCCCAGCACGTGGGCGTCCCGCCGGAGCAGTCCCTACCCGGCGCGCCCGACTGGGAGATCACCGACCCCGGCCCCGCCGACGCCATCGAGGGCTTCGCCGACCGGGTCAGCGTGCTGCCCGGTGAGCAGTTCGGCCTGCACGTCTCCACCCCGGCCGCCGCCTTCACCGTCTCCGCCTACCGCACCGGCTGGTACGACGGCGCCCGCGCCCGCCTGGTCTGGCGCCGCGAGCACGTCCCGGGCGGCCGGCAGCCCGCCCCGCGCGTGGACCCCGCGACCAGGACTGTGCTGACCGGCTGGCAGCGCACCCTCGCCGTGGACACCACCGGCTGGCCCGAGGGCGCCTACCTGCTGCGCCTGGACGCCGAGGACGGCTCCGGCCAGCGCTACGTCCCGCTCACCGTCCGCTCCGCCGCCACCGCCGGGCGGACGGTCGTGATGAGCGCCCCCGCCACCTGGCAGGCGTACAACGAGTGGGGCGGGTACAGCCTCTACAACGGCCCCACCGGCGGTCTGGCCACCCGCTCGCTGCGGGTGGTCTTCGACCGGCCCTACGACTACGACCACGGCGCCGGGCTGTTCCTGGTGTACGAGGCGCCGCTGGTCGCGCTCGCCGAGCGGCTCGGGCTGCCGCTCGCCTACACCACCGGGATCGACGTGGCCCGGGAGCCCGGGCTGCTGCACGGCGCGAGTGCCGTCCTCTCCCTCGGCCACGACGAGTACTGGTCCCCCGAGCAGCGCGCCCAGGTGGTCGCGGCCCGGGACGCCGGCACCAACCTGGCTGTCCTGGGGGCCAATTGCTGCTTCCGCCGGGTCCGCTTCGAGCCCTCGGAGCTGGGCCCGGACCGGACGGTGGTCTGCTACAAGGACGCGTGGGCGCAGGACCCGGGCCACCAGGCCGGCGCCCCGGCGACCACCGACTTCCGGGCCGGCCCGGGCGCCGACCCGGAGAGCTCGATGCTCGGCGTGATCTACGACGGCTACCCGGTGGACGCCCCGTACGTGGTCGGCTCGCCGGAGCACTGGGCGTTCGAGGGCACCGGCGTCGCCGCCGGGGCGTCGTTCCCGCACCTGGTCGGCGTCGAGTACGACCGGGTGGACACCGCCTTCCCCACCCCGCGTCCGATCGAGGTGATCGCGCACTCCCCCGTGGTCTGCGAGGGCCGCCGCTCGCATTCCGACACCGCGTACTACACCGTGCCGGGCGGCGCCGGGGTGTTCGCCTCCGGGACGATGCGCTGGGTGGAGGCCCTGGACGCGCACGGGCCCGGGGGCGGCAGCGCCGACCACGGGATCGACGCCCGGACCGGGGACCTGGTCCGCCGGGTCACCGAGAACGTCCTGCGCACCTTCGCCGCCGGCCCGGCCGGCCTGACCCACCCGGCCCGGGACAACCTCGCGACCGTCTACGACGGGGCGTAGCCCGTCGGGGGCTGCGAGGGACCGTCTGCGAGGGGCCGTCGCAGAAATTTCCCGGAACGACGGATCGGGGCGGTGCCGCGGCGCCCCGGGCACGCATCGCGGTCGAACGGATTTCCGGGCCGTGGCCGGCCGTGCCCAGCCCGTCACCCGGGGCGAGGAACCGTCCGCCGCACCGATACACTCACACGGTCTCATCCACAGCAGGTCGTCAAGGACAACCGTCCGGCGTGGCACGGGTGCCGGCCGGAAAGGGCACGAGGGAAACAGAACATGGTCGAGGCCTCCCCGAAGGTCGTTGTCGTCGTCCCCACGTACAACGAGCGGGAGAACCTTCCGGTCCTCGCGGGTCTTCTCGCGGACCTCCCGGTACCGGGCCTGCACCTGCTGGTGGTCGACGACAACTCGCCGGACGGCACCGGCGAGATCGCGGACAAGCTCGCCGCGGAGTCCGGCGGCACCGTCGGCGTGCTGCACCGCACCGAGAAGGACGGCCTCGGCCGCGCCTACCTGGCCGGCATGGCCCGGGCCCTGGACGAGGACGCCGACGTCGTGGTCCAGATGGACGCCGACCTCTCGCACCCGGCCTCGGCGATACCCGCGATGGTCCAGGCCCTGCTGGCCGACGACACCGCCGTGGTGCTCGGCTCCCGCTACGTGCCCGGCGGTTCGACCGCCGCGGAGTGGCCCTGGCACCGCAAGGCCCTCTCCGCCTGGGCCAACCTCTACGTCAACACCATCCTCGGCCTGGGCGTCCGGGACGCCACCGCCGGTTTCAAGGCCTGGCGGGCGAGCACCCTGCGGGCGATCGACCTGCCGACCGTGCAGAGCAGCGGGTACTCGTTCCAGGTCGAGATGAACTACCGGGTCGTCCAGCGCGGCCTGACGATCCGCGAGGTGCCGATCCGCTTCGAGGAGCGGATCGAGGGCGCGTCGAAGATGAGCATCGGGGTGCAGGTCGAGTCGGCGCTGGCGCCCTGGAAGCTGCGGCTGAACCGCCAGGACCCGCGGTAGGCCGTAGCCCGCCGGGCCGTGACCCTCACCCGGGTCAGAGCCAGGGCCCGGGCATACGGGTGCCGGTCGGACGGCTCGGCGGTGTGAAGGGCGACCACGGGGAAAGAAGGGCGACATGGCCCTTCTCCCGGAGTCCCTCACGGCCCTGATCCGCCGCGGTGCCCGAGAACCCTTCGTCGTCCAGACCGTGCGGGCCACCGTGGCCGCCACCCTCGCCTTCGCGGTGGCCACCCGGCTCAGCAGCGAGCCGGCCCCGCTGACGGCCCCGCTGACCGCGCTGCTGGTGGTGCAGGTCACCGTCTACTCGACGCTCAAGACCAGCATCCGCCGGGTCAACTCGGTGGTGGTCGGCGTGCTGATCGCGACCGGCTTCAGCGCCGTGGTGGGGCTCTCCTGGTGGAGCCTCGGGCTGATCATCCTGGCCTCGCTGGTCGTCGGCCGGTTCGTCCGGGTCGAGGAGTTCGTCCAGGAGGTCGCGATCAGCGCCATGCTGATCCTCGGCGTCAGCGGGCTCGCCTCGCAGGCCTGGGACCGGGTGCTGGAGACACTGATCGGCGCCGCCGTCGGCCTGCTGTTCAACCTGCTGTTCGCCCCGCCGGTCTGGGTGGACACCGCCGGGGAATCGATCGAGGACCTCGCCCGGCGGGCCCGCCAGCTGCTGCTGGACATCGCCGAGCAGTTGGGCCGTCCGACCCCGGTCGCCCGGGCCGCCGAGCAGCTGCACGAGGCCCGCCGGCTCGACCACGCCATCGCCGACGTGGACGTGGCACTGCGCCAGGCGGAGGACAGCCTGCGGCTCAATCCGCGGATCAACGACGGGCTGCTGTCCCGGCTGGTGCTGCGCACCGGGCTGGACACCCTGGAGATCTGCGTGGTGGTGATCCGGGTGCTGGCGCGCTCGCTGACCGACCTGGCCAAGCGGCGCGCGCCCGGCGAGCGGCTGTTCCCGCCGGACGTCGCGGTGGGCCTGGAGGAACTGCTGGCGCACGTCGGCGGGGCCATGGTCAGCTTCGCGGTGCTGGTCACCACCCAGGTGAGCCGCAGCGCCGAGGAGGCGGAGCGGCGGCTGACCGCCGAGCTGGCCGCGGCCTGGACCTGCCGGGAGAACGTCGCCCAGGTGCTGCTGCAGAAGGTGCGGGAGCACCCCGAGGCGTGGCAGTTGCACGGTTCGATACTGGCCGAGGTGGACCGGATCCTGGACGAACTGGACCTGGAGCACCGCAGCCGGCGGCTGATGGAGGAGCTGGACCGGGCCTCGGTGGCGAGCCGGGAGCGGTTCTCGCGGTTCGCCGGGCTGCGCCGGTTCGTCCGGGGCGAGCGGGCGCGCCCGGCGGTGCGGGCCGGGCGCTGAGCCCGCGTCGGACTCCGGGGGGCGGGGGCTTGGGGGGCTTGGGGGCTCAGGGCATCGACCAGGGTTCCTGCGGGAGCGGGTGGCCGGTCTCCAGGTAGGTCTTCAGGTTGGACAGCACCGCCGACCAGCCCCGCTCGACGTCCGCCCGCTCGGCCTCGTCGGCCAGCTGGTCGTGGGTGACGGTGAGCCGGGTGAGGTCGTGCCAGCCCCGGAGTTCGAAGGTGACCTTGGAGGGACCGCCCGGGCGCCGCTCCCCGGGCGCCGCCCAGGTGGTGACCAGCCGGTGCGGGCGGTCGGCGGCCTCGACGACGCCGATCGCGTCGGCCGTCCCGGAGCCGTCGGCGCGCTGGTGCTCCCAGGGCGCGCCGGGCAGCCAGGTGGAGACGTTGCGGTGGCCCCAGTAGAGGCCGGACTCGTCGGCGTTGGTGAGGGCGTGCCAGACCCGCTCGGGGGTGGCGCGCAGGTAGAGGGTGCTGCGGAGGGCGGGCGCGGCCATCGCGTCAGCCCCTGGCCGCGTCGAGCAGCGGCTGGACCTCGATCTTCTGCATCCGCATCATCGTCGCCATCACCCGGCCGGCCTTGGCCCGGTCCTCGTCGGCGATCAGGTCGAGCAGGACGCGCGGGGTGATCTGCCAGGAGAGGCCGAAGCGGTCCTTGAGCCAGCCGCACGGGCCCGCCTGGCCGCCGTCGGCGGTGAGCTTGGCCCAGAGCTCGTCGACCTCCTGCTGGCCGTCGCACTCCACCTGCAGCGACATGGCCTCGGTGAAGTGGAACTCGGGGCCGCCGTTGAGGGCCGCGTACTCCCGCCCGGCGAGTTCGAAGGCGACGGTCATGACCGAGCCTGCTCCGCCGGGGCCGGTCTCGGGGTAGCGGGTGACCTGCGTGATGCGGGAGTTGGGGAAGAGCGAGGTGTAGAAGGTGGCGGCCGCTTCGGCCTGGTCGTCGAACCAGAGGAAGGTGGTGATCTTCTGCATGCGCCCGACGGTAGCCCCGGGCCCCGCCCGGACGGCCGAGCCACGGCCGGGGGTCACCGGTTCGGCGCCCCCGGCCCGCGGCCCGCCCGCCACCGGGTCAGTGCACCCAGCCCGCGTAGCGCTGTACGAAGCGCAGGCCGGTGTGGGCGGTGACGACGACGTCGTAGCGGCCCTGCTTGTCCAGCGGCCAGGACAGGTTCGCCTGCTGCCCGGGCTTGACCCGGACGGTCTGCGCGGTGCCGGCGAAGTCGTTGGGCGCGGCGGTGAAGGAGACGTCGGTCATGCCGTCGTTGGCCACCTGCAAGGTGAGCCGCACGCTGCCGTGCAGGTCGGCGGTGACGATCGGTACGCCGATGTCGTTCTGGCCGTCCTGCCCGTCCCGGACCACGGTGCCGGCGAAGCGGCGGACGAAGCCGTCCGGGCCGTGGACGGTGAAGTCGTAGCGGCCGTTGGTGGCGGCGGCGTCCCAGACGTACCGGGCGGTGGCGCCGGGGGCGACGGTGTACGGGGTGCCCGCGAAGGGCAGCGCGATGTTCGGGTAGACGGTGTACGGGAAGGCCACCGAACCGTCGTTGCTCATCGTGCAGGTGACCTTGCCGGTCTTGCGGTCCACCTCCACGTCGGCCCACGGCTGGTAGGGCAGCGGGCGGTGCGGGCGCTCGCCGCGCTCCTGGACGGGCATCGCCTGGGCTCCGACCGCCGGGAGGGCGACGCCGGGCAGCTTGGTGCCCGCGTCGGCCCTGGCCATCAGGGCCGTGGTGTCGGGCAGCGACGGGACGGACGGGTTCGGCGCGGCGAAGTCGAAGCAGCTGGTGAGGTCACCGCAGACGGACCGGCGCCAGGCCGAGATGTTCGGCTCGGCGACGCCCGTGACCAGCTCCATGAAGCGCAGCACGGAAGTGTGGTCGAAGACCTGGGAGTTGACCCAACCGCCGCGCGACCAGGGCGAGACGACCCACAGCGGGACGCGGTTGCCGAGGCCGATGGCGCGGCCCTGGGTGAACTCCTCGGGGGTGCCGGGCTCGGGGGTGGGCGGGACCATGTGGTCGAAGTAGCCGTCGTTCTCGTCGTACATGACCAGGAAGACGGTGTGCTGCCACACGGCCGGGTTGGACATCAGCGACTGGAGGGCCTGGTCGACCCAGTGCGCCCCGTACGCCGGGCCGGCCTCCGGGTGCTCGGAGAAGAGGTAGGGGGCGACCAGCCAGGAGATGGTCGGCAGGGTGCCGTCCTTGCAGTGGCGGTCGAAGGCGGCCGGGTCGAACTTGGTCATCGCGTTGATGTAACGCGGGTCGGTGGGAGGGAAGTTGTGGAACTGCTTGAAGTAGGAGAGGGCGTTGTCGTCGTAGTCGCCGGTGCGGTCGTCCTTGCTGGGGTTGTGGTAGACCCGCCAGCTGACGCCGGCCTGTTCCAGGCGCTCGGCGTAGGTGGTCCAGTCGGCGACGGGGTTGTCGGTGACCGGGGTGTTGTCGATCCAGGGCCCGGTGGTGCCGTCGCGGCCGGGACCGGAGGTGCCCGTCCAGAGGTAGAGCCGGTTGGGGTCGGTCGGGCCGGCGAGGGAGGTGAAGTAGGCGTCGCAGAGGGTGAACGCGTCGGCCAGGGCATACTGGTAGGGGATGTCGTCCCGGGTGAAGTAGCCCATGGTGCGCTCGCCCTTGGCGGCGATCCACTTGTTCATCGCGCCGTTGTTGATCGCCTGGTGGCCGGTCGCCCAGTCGTGGGGCAGGCCGCCGGCGTTCTGCGCGTTGTACTTCGAGGTGTCCATCCGGTACGGCAGCATGGCGCCGCCGTCGCTGCGACGGCTGTCCGGCTGGCGGAACACGTCGGCGCCGTCCGGGAATTGGAGCGCCTGCTTGTCGCCGAAGCCGCGGACGCCGCTGAGCGTGCCGAAGTAGTGGTCGAAGCTGCGGTTCTCCTGCATCAGCACGACGACGTGCTTGACGTCCTTGATGGTGCCCGTCAGCCGGCCGGAGGCGGCAGGGGCGGCGGCGGGGGCTGCCTCGGCGGGGGCGGCGCCCAATCCGGTCAGGGCGGTGGCGCCGACGGCCGCGGTGGCGCCGACGAAGGTGCGGCGGGAGAGCTCGGACATCACGAACTGGCCTCTCAGAGCTGGAAAGTGGCGACGGCGGCGGCGGTGTCGGAGGGCCACTCGTTGGCGGCGGTGTTCGGCTCGGGCTGCGGCCAGTCGGCGACCAGGGTGTGCGCCTCGACCAGCTTCAGCGGGCCGGCGTACTGGACGTAGTCGATGCGGTCCTGCGGCTCGGGCTTGGCGCCGCGCTGCTTGCGGGTGGGCGACCAGGTCGCGCCCGGGAACCTGACCGGGTCGCGGTGCTCCTCGCGGAAGGTGTCGGTCAGCCCCGCGCCCTGAAGGGCCACACTGACGGGCCAGTTGAGCACCCCGACGCCGCCGTGCGCGGCGGCGGTGGCGGCCGTCCAGTCCAGGTGGGACGGCGAGGAGAGGGCGCCGGCGAGCACCACCGGGGTGCGCCGGGCGATGTCCGCGCGCACCGCGGCGGCCAGGGCCTTGGCCTGCTTCAGGCGGAGCGAGGCGGTCTCGGCGGCCTCCGCCTGGGCGGCCGTCCGACCGTCCTGGAGCGCGTACGGGCCGTAGCCGGCCTCGTCGAGGTGCGCGGTCCAGAAGCGGACGGTCCGGCCGCCGGGGAGCTGCACGGTGGCCCCGGCGGCGGGCAGGTCGGCGGTCGGCGGGGTGACGTCGGCGAGCGGGTAGCGGCTCAGGATGCCGACGCTGCCGGGGCTCTGGTAGGCGTACCAGCCGAGCGCGTCGGCCAGGGTCTTCGCCCGCTCACCGGCGGTCTCCTGGAGGGCGAGGACGTCCAGGCCCTGGGTGAGGACGACCCGCAGCTGCTTCTCCAGGGCGTCGGTGTACCCGGCGCCGGCGTCGTGCAGGTTCCAGCTGGCGGCCTTGAGGCGCGGCGGCGCGGCGGGGTCGACCACGGGGATGAGGACGGTGACGGTGTCGACGGCACCCGCGCTGTCCTTGACGCCGACGACGGCCAGCTCGGGGCTCTTGCCCGCCGCGGGCGCGGTGCCGGTGAGCGTGCCGTCGGCGGTGACGTTCAGCCAGGACGGCCCGCTGACCTTGCGGAAGACGGCGGTCCCCGCCGGGTTGCCGACCGGGCGGGACCAGAGGCCGCCGAGCTTGACGGAGACCGCCGCGCCGGGGGCGACGGGCGCGGTGGTGAGGGCGTCCACGGCGCTGTGCGGGCGGACGACGGCCGGCTTGGCGCGGAAGCTGAACGGGGCCGTCCGGGCGAGGACGCCGTAGCCGTCCTTGGCGAGCAGGTAGGCGGTGTAGGGGCCGCCGGTCAGCGCGGAGGTGTCGAGCTGGAGGTCGCCGGAGGTGCCCGGGACGTACTTCCAGAGGAGGGAGCCGCCGTTGCCGGGCTGGCGGTCGCCGTCGTACACGCCGACCCAGTTCTTGGCGTCGGGGGCGTCGGTCGTCCAGTGGAAGGTGAGCCGGTCGCCTTCGGTGGGGTTGGCGGAGGAGGTGAGGGTCAGGGCGCTGCCTGCGGCCACGGTTGTCCTGTCCGCCGCCCGGGGCCCGGTCCGCCGGGGGTCGGCGCCGGGTCCGCGCGCGGCTGGTCACGGAGGCTGGGGAAGGGAGGGCCCGGCAGTTGGCTGTACAACTGTGGGCGGCCCTCATTCATCCGAAAGTCAGCGACCGGGACGTGAACGGCGTGTGACGGCCCATCGGGCGGTTCGGGAACTCCATGGCGGGCGGCGGGAATTCTCGGCGGAGACGCCGGGGGCCGGGGGCCGGGGGGCCGGGGGCCGGAAGAGCCGGGAGGGCCGCGACGGGATCCGTCGCGGCCCTCCGGCGCTGCTGCGCCTCTCGGCTTCTGCGCTTCTCGGCTTCTTGACTTCTTGGCTTATGCCAGGGCGAGGAACAGCTTCTCCAGCTCGGCCTCGCTCATCGGCGGGGTGTCCTCGTCGGAGGCGGCCATGCACTGGCGCATGCCGCTGGCCACGATCTTGAACCCGGCCCGGTCCAGGGCGCGCGAGACCGCCGCGAGCTGGGTGACCACGTCCTTGCAGTCACGGCCCGCCTCGATCATCGCGATCACCCCGGCCAGCTGGCCCTGGGCACGGCGCAGCCGGTTCAGGACCGCGCCGACCGACTCCTCGTCCACCTGCATGTCCGGGCCGCCTTTCGCATCGACTGTCGACTGACAACTGTACCCGGTGGGGTATCCATTCCCGGGCGGGGCGATGCGGGCGGGGGCACTGGGGTGTTCGGCGGTTCAGCGACGGTGTTCAGCCGCTTTGCTCGGCGGCTGTGCTCAGCGGCGGGCGAGGCGGCGCTCGCCACCGGCGCCGGTCTCGTACGGGAGCCCGTAGTGCGCGAACACGGTCGGTTCGTCCTCGGCGGGCAGGACGTCGTCGGTGCCGATCGACGGCGCCTGCTTGACCTGGTTCTTCGGGAACGCCACCTGGACGTAGTCCGGCCCGACGACCGCCCCGTCGAGCGGGACGAACACCAGGCGGCGCCTGGTCACCAGGCCGACCGCGACGGTGGCGAAGAACGGCTGGTCGGTGGCCGTCTCCACGTAGACGGACTCCAGCGAGCCGATGCGGTGGCTCTTCTCGTCGACCACGGCGTGGCCGCGCCATTCGCGGATGTCTGCCATAGCGATCACCACAGCGTCGGACCTCCTGTTCCCCGGTCTTTCCGCTTCCGTCGCCCGACAACGGTTCGCCGCCGGGACCTCCCATCCTCCGCCGGGACGACCAGGGGCGCGCGATGGGCGACGAAAACGGACATACAGGGGTGACCTGACCAACCGCCACCAGGGCCGTGACCTGGGCTTTAGGCTGTCCGCCGAGGGAGTTGCAAGCAGATCACCCGATCGTCAACAGACGGAGGCAGCGGCCGTGGGACACGACGACCTGTGGGAGTCCGGCGAGGCCGGAACCCCGGCCGACCTGCGGCCCGACATCCCGCACCCGGCCCGGATGTACGACTACTACCTCGGGGGAAAGGACAACTTCCCCGCCGATCGGGCCGCCGCCGAGAAGGCGCTCGCCGCCAATCCGGAGTTCCGCTCCACCGCGCGGGCCAACCGGGGCTTCCTCACCCGCGCGGTGCGCTGCGTCGCCGACCTCGGCATCGACCAGTTCCTCGACGTCGGCACCGGCATCCCCACCGCCGGCAA
Source organism: Kitasatospora sp. NPDC088264 (assembly GCF_040685715.1). Taxonomy (NCBI): domain Bacteria; kingdom Bacillati; phylum Actinomycetota; class Actinomycetes; order Kitasatosporales; family Streptomycetaceae; genus Kitasatospora; species Kitasatospora sp. NPDC088264. The sequence continues at coordinate 57,989 of NZ_JBFBIR010000011.1, read as the reverse complement.
CACCCACGAGATCGCCCAGGCCGCCGATCCCGGGGCGCAGGTCGTCTACGTCGACAACGACCCGATCGTGCTCAGCCACGCCCGCGCCCTGATGTCCGGCACGGGCCCGGGGCGGACCGCCGTCCTCCAGGCCGACCTGCGCGAGCCGTCCGCCGTACTCGCCGTCGTCGAGGCCGCGGGGCTCCTCGACTTCTCCCGACCGGTCGGCCTCGTCCTGGCCGCCGTCCTGCACTTCCTGCGCGACGAGGACAAGCCCCATCAGGCGGTCGACACACTGATGGACGCGCTCCCCTCCGGCAGCCACCTCGTCCTCTCGCACGGCACTGCCGACTTCATCCCCGCCGAGGTCCGCGACCGCGTCACCGGCATCTACGACAAGGCCACCGCCCCCCTCGTCGGCCGCACCCGGGACGAGGTCCGCGCCTTCTTCGACGGCCTCGACCTCCTCGACCCCGGCATCACCACCGTCCCCCTCTGGCGCCCCGACACCGCCCCCGCCTCCGGCGCCGACCGCGTCAGCATCTACGGCGCGGTGGGTCGCAAGCCCTGACAGCTCCCCGGAACGAATATACCGACCGGTCTACAGATTCATCCCGGGGCGACGGCGGGGGCGACGGCGGGCGCGGGTAGGCCCAGGTGGGGGTGGGTGGAGCGGCGCCGGGGGGCTGGCTGGAGTCGCTTTAGGGGGGTTAATACCACCGACCGGGGCCACCACGTGCGGTTACTGTCGTCGGGACGGCTCCGGACGGGGGCGGTCATCAGGGGCTATCGCGCAACAAGCAGCGCAGGACACATGGGGGACGAACATGGGCAGGTACCACCGTTTCGCGGGGGCTCTCGTGGTCGCCGGGCTCTCCGCCGGGGTGCTCAGCGCCTGCAACCCGATCGGGACCAACTTCACCGACGACGCCACCGTCACGGACAAGATCACCGGCATCCGCCTGGACAGCGACGCCGGGGAGGTGACCGTGCGCGGCAAGGCCGGCGCCACCCAGGCCGCCGTCCACCGCAACATCACGTACCGGAGCGGCAAGCCGGGCGCGAGCACCCGGGTGGACGGCGGCCTACTGGTGCTCGGCGGCTGCGGACGCAACTGCTCGGTGGACTACACCGTCGAGCTGCCGCCGGGGCTGCCGATCACCGGGGGGACGTCGGCGGGCGGGATCAAGCTCACCCAGGTCGGCGACGTCTCGGTGCACACCAGCTCCGGCGACATCACGCTCGACGACGTGGCCGGGCCGGTCGACGTGCGCACCGACAACGGTGAGATCAAGGGCACCTCGCTCAAGGGTGACCGGGTCAGCGCCAAGACCGACAACGGCGGGATCAAGCTCACCCCCGGCAAGGCCCAGAACATCACGGCGAAGACCTCCAACGGCGAGATCAACGTGACCGTGCCGACCGCCTCCTACCACGTCACCGCCTCGACCGACCTGGGCGAGAAGCACATCGGCGTCCAGAACGACCCGAACGGCCAGTACAAGCTGGACCTCGGGACGAACATCGGCGAGATCACCGTCAAGACGGGCTGACCGCCCCGGCCCCGCCGGGGGGCGTAGCGGGGCCGGGGGCAGGGGTGGTCAGAGACCGACCTGGACCTCGGCGCGGTGCCGGATGTACTCGTCGGGGTGCGCCCTCGCGATGGCCACCGCGGCCTCCACCAGGGCGTGCAGCCGCGACGGGTAGGCACGCGGCACCAGGGGCAGCCCGGGGAGGATGCAGCGCCGCACGTCCAGGTCCTCGTTGGCGACGAACTCCCGCAGCGCGGCCTCGTACCAGGCGTCCCGCACGGTCGACCCCTCGTCGGCGGCGGCCGTGCTGCGGCCGTCCCCGACCGACAGGGACGTCCAGTACCAGGCCCGGGCGGCGCCGGCGCGCTCGGCGTCGGTGCCGGTGTGCAGGTAGCCGAGCAGGGTCAGCCGCACCCGGCGCTGGCCGAAAGCGAGCAGGGCCGGCTCGACGAAGCGCCGGTTGAAGCTCGGGTTGGGGTCGTAGACCGCCGCCTCCAGCAGTGCCTCGAAGTACTCCTCGGGCAGGTCGGTACGCCCGGAAAGCGCCTTGTGGACCTCCCACCGGGCCGCGCTCGGGAAGTCCGCCCCGTGCGCGGCCTCAGCCCCGAGCAGGCGGAGCAAACGCGTCAACCGCAGGTCGAACTCCTGCGATCCGTCCGCCGTGCGCCCGGGCAACGGCTGGAGAATCCGCACCTCGCCTGCCGTGTCCTTGGTTTCCACGAACACCCTCCTCATCCTGAGTCATCGGCAGACTACTCGCTGATACACCAGTTCGGAGGTCGTTTTCGGGCAGGCTGGAATTCAGATCACCGACATATGGCCGGAGTTTGACGGTCGATCAGTCCTGCTACCGCCGCAAACCAGGCGAGTTGGACGGACGGATCGGCAGGCGGGCCGGCGGACGGGTCGGCGGGCGGGCCTTCGCCGGTCAGGCCGGACGGCCCGGCGGGACCAGGCCGGACTGGTAGGCGATCGCGACGAGTTGGGCCCGGTCCCGGGCGTCCAGCTTGGCCATCGCGCGGTGGACGTGGGTGCGGACGGTGAACGGGCTGACGAACATCCGCTCGGCGATCTCCTCGTTGGTGAGGCCGGTGGCGGCCATCGACATCACCTCGCGCTCGCGCGCGGTGAGCACGGACAGCCGCTCGGCGGTGCCGCCGGCCGCCGGATCGGGCTGGGCGAGGAGTTGGTCGATGACGGCCCGGGTGGCGGCGGGCGAGAGCAGGGCGTCCCCGGCGGCGACGGCGCGGACGGCCGCGAGCAGTTCCGCCGGGTCCGCGCCCTTGCCGAGGAAGCCGCCGGCGCCCGCCCGCAGCGCCTGGGCCACGTACTCGTCGATCTCGAAGGTGGTGAGGATCAGGACCCGGGTGCCGGCCAGTTCCTCGTCGCCGCAGATGGCGGCCGTCGCGCCGAGGCCGTCGGCGCCGGGCATGCGGATGTCCATCAGGACGATGTCGGGGCGGGTGGCGCGGGCGAGTTCGACGGCCTGGTGGCCGTCGGCGGCCTCGCCGACCACCTCCATGTCGTCCTCGGCGTCGATCAGCACCCGGAACGCACCGCGCAGCAGCGCCTGGTCGTCCGCGAGCAGTACCCGGATGGTCATGCGTGGTCCTTGTCTACTCGAACGGCACGGTCTTCCCGGCCGGCCCGGTCCGCCCGTACGGCACAGCCACCGCGACCGGCGCCGTCGTCCCGGGCGCCGGTGCGCAGCGGAAGTTCGGCGGTGACCAGGAAGCCGCCGTCGGGCCGGCTGTCGGCGGTGAGGCGGCCGCCGACCGCGCCGGCCCGTTCGCGCATGCCGATCAGTCCGAAGCCGCCCTCGCCGGGGGCCGGGTGGGGCAGCAGGGCCTGCCGGGGGCGGGCGCTGGTCGGCGGGCGTCCGTTGGCGACGCTGACGGCGACCCGGCTGCCGCTGTAGGCGAGGGTGATCTCGGCGCCGGCGCCCTGGGCGTGCTTGGCGACGTTGGTCAGGGACTCCTGGACGATCCGGTAGGCGGTGAGGTCCACGCCGGGCGAGAGCGCGCGAGCCTCGCCCTCGACGGTGAGCCGCACCGGCAGGCCGGTGCGTTCGAAGGCGTTGATCAGCTCGGGAAGCCGGTCGAGGCCGGGGGCCGGTTCGAGTGGCGCGGGCTCCTCGGCTCGGCGCAGCAGGCCGACGGTGGCGCGCAGCTCCTGGAGCGCGGAGCCGGTGGCGTCGGTGATGTGGCTGAGCACCTCGCGCGCCTGGGTGGGGTGGCGGTCCATGAGGTAGACGGCGATGCCGGCCTGGGCATTGGCGAGGGCGATGTGGTGGGCGACGACGTCGTGCAGGTCGCGGGCGATCCGGATCCGCTCGTCCGCGACCCGGCGGCGGGCCTCCTCCTCGCGGGTGCGTTCGGCGCGTTCGGCGCGTTCCTCGATGGCGGCGAGGTGGGCGCGGCGGTTGCGGATGGAGTCGCCGAGGGCGCCGGGCAGCAGGGCCCAGGCGAGGACACCGATCCGTTGGCCGATCGGGCCGCCGCCGTCGCCGATCAGCGACGTGCCGGTGAGCAGGACGGCGGAGGCGATCGAGGCGCGCAGGGCGGTGGCGCGGTCGGTCCGGACGGCGAGGAAGTAGAGGGCGAGCAGCAGCGGGGTGGCCAGCCCGGGGGTGAGGCGGGGGGTGGTGAGGATGAGGGCCATCGTGCAGATCAGCGTGATGACGACCACTGCCCGCGGGTGCCGGCGGTGGGCGAACACGGTGACGGCGGAGACCAGCGCGATGGTGGCGCTGAGCGGCCTGAAGGAGATGACGTGGCCGGTCTGGTCGACGGTGACGCCGATGCCGGTCATCGCGATCAGCACGGCGCCGCCGACGGCGTCGAGCAGCCGGGGGTGGTCGCGGCGCAGCCGCTGCCAGGTGTCGCTCATCGTGGTGCTCTCCGGGTCGGGGGTGCCCTGGCGGCACCCTCGCCGGGTTCTGCCAGTTCGTGCCGAACCGCGCCCTGCCGGGCGGGGTGGGCCGGGTCGGGGGCCGCCGTGTGCGTGGCGGACCCCGACAGCAACGGTAACGGTAGGGATCGAACCATTGTCCGGGCCGGGGCCCGCCCCGTGGATCGGGACGGGCCCCGGCTGGTCCGCGGGGGGTCGGCCCTAGACGCCGACGGACTCCCGGACCGGGGCCGGTTCGGGGGCGGCGGTCTGCAGCTTGCTGCCCTCGACGTCGATGTCCGGCATGAGCCGGTCCAGCCAGCGCGGCAGCCACCAGGCGTGGCGGCCGAGCAGGGCCAGGACGGCCGGGACGATGGTCATCCGGACCACGAAGGCGTCGAAGGCGACGGCCGCGGCGAGGCCCAGACCCATCATCTTGATCATCGGTTCGCCCATGCCGATGAAGCCCGCGAAGACGGCGATCATGATGAACGCGGCGGCGGTGACCACCCGGGCGTTGTGCCGGAAGCCGGTGACGATGGCCTCGTCGGGCTGCTCGCCGTGGACGAAGCCCTCGCGGATCCGGGTGACCAGGAACACCTCGTAGTCCATGGCGAGGCCGAAGACCACGCCGACCATGAAGATCGGCATCATGCTCATCACCGGGCCGGTCTGTTCGACGCCGATCAGGTTGGCCAGCCAGCCCCACTGGAAGACCGCGACGACCGCGCCGAGCGCGGCGGCCACCGAGAGCAGGAAGCCGAGCGCCGCCTTCAGCGGGACGAGCACCGAGCGGAACACCACCAGCAGCAGGACGACGGCGAGGCCGACGACCACCGCGAGGTAGGGCACCAGCGCGTCGGTGAGCTTCTGCGAGACGTCGATGTTCATCGCCGTCGTGCCGCTCACCAGGACCGTCGCCCCGGTGGCCGTCTTGAGGCCGGCGGCGTGGCCGCGGATGGCCTGGACCAGGTCCTTGGTCTCCGCGGCGCTCGGGCCGGTGGACGGGACGGCGTTCAGCAGGGCGGTGTCCCCCGCCTTGTTGAACATCGGCGGGGTGACGGAGACCACGCCGGGCAGCGCGGAGACCGTCTTGGCGACCTCGCTCGCGGCGGCCTTCGGGTCGGGCGTGCCCTTGACGTCGACCATGACGGTCAGCGGCCCGTTGAAGCCGGGGCCGAAGCCCTCGGACAGCAGGTCGTAGGCGCGGCGCTGGGTGGTGGAGGTCGGCTTCGACTCGTCCCCGGGCAGGCCGAGCCGCAGGTCGAGCGCGGGGGCGGCGAGCACCCCGAGGCCGATCACGCCGCCGAGCAGCACCGCGAGCGGGCGGCGCAGCACGAACTTGGCCCAGCGGGAGCCGCCGTTCTCCTTCTTCGGCTGGACGGCGCCCTTGCGGGCCTTGCGGGGCAGCACCCGGCGGCCGATGAAGCCGAGCAGCGCGGGGACCAGGGTGAGCGCGACCAGGACGGCGATGACCACCGTGCCGGCCGCGGCCATGCCCATCTTGGCGAGCATCGGGATGCCGACCACCGAGAGCCCGGCCAGGGCGATCACCACGGTAAGCCCGGCGAACACCACGGCGGAGCCTGCGGTGCCGACGGCCCGGCCGGCCGCCTCCTGCGGGGTGCGGCCCTCGGCGAGCTCGGCCCGGTAGCGGGAGACGATGAACACCGCGTAGTCGATGCCGACCGCGAGTCCCAGCATCATCGCCAGCGTGCTGGTGGTGGAGGACAGGCCGAGCGTGCTGCCGAGCCCGGTGATCAGGGCCATGCCGAGGCCGACCCCGATCACGGCGGTGAGCAGCGGCAGGCCCGCGGCCACGAGTGAGCCGAAGGTGATCACCAGGACGACCGCGGACAGCGCCATGCCGATCATCTCGCTGCTGCCGCCGGCCTCGGGCTTGGCCATCAGCGCGTTGCCGCCGACCTCGACCTTGAGCCCGGCGTCCCGCCCGTGCTGGGCGGCCTGTTCGAGGGCGTCGGTGGCGCCCTTGGACAGCTCGCCCGCCTTCACGGAGTAGCTGACGGTCGCGTACGCGGTGGTGCCGTCCTTGGAGACGGTGTTGGCCTTGAACGGGCTGACCGCGCCGGAGACCTCGTCGGCGTGGGCGAGCTCGGCGACCGTCCGCTCCACCGCCTGCTGGTTGGGCTCGGCGGTGATCTTCTGCCCGGACGGGGCGACGAACACCAGGCGGGCCGAGGCGCCGTCGGCGTGGCCGCCGGGGAAGCGCTCGTTCATCAGGTCGAAGGCCTTCTGCGCCTCCGTACCGGGCATCGCGAAGCCGTCGTCGGGTGCGGCGGGCGCCTTGGCCGCCAGGACTCCGCAGACCGCCAGCACGGCCACCCAGAGCAGGGTCACCAGCCGGCGTCGGACGAAGGCCCAGCGGCCCAGGCGGTACAGGAACGTGGCCACGGAAGAGTGGACTCCTTCGAATCTCGGTCAGAGTGCGCACCGCGGCCGCCCCGGCGCCTTTCGGCGCGGACCGCCCGCAGCATGACCCATCCTTGACGGCCGGCCCCTCCTCCGTCGTCGTCCCTGCGCAGGCCGTTTGCGTACTGCGGACGCAGTACGGCCCCTCCCCGGACGGCGGAAGCGCATCAGCTGTGGTGGGAGCGGTCGGGCGCACTCCCGGCGGTGGCGACGGGGCGGTGGCGGGGCAGCGGCAGGGCGGCGACGGGGCCGGGCATCGTCACCCGGGCGGGCGGCGACGACGGGCCGCGGCCCGGCGGGCGAAGTAGCGTGATGTGCCGGGACCGACACTTTTCGTACGGTTCGGACCCATCTGACCCGATCGGTGCTGACCCCAGCCCGCCGCCGGAGGTGCCCATGGGCGTTCCAGCCGCCCGCATCGTGTTCGACGAATCCGACCGCGCGGCCGTCGCCGAGGCGGTGATGGAGATGCTCACCACGGGCGCCCTCACCCTGGGCCCGTGGACCGAGCGCTTGGAGCAGGCCTTCGCCGCCGAGCACGGCGCCTCGCACGCCGTCGCGGTGAGCAGCGGCACCGCGGCGCTGGAGGTGATCCTGCGCACGGTCGACGTCCGGGGCCGCGACGTCGTCGTACCGGCCGTCACCTTCTACGCGACCGCCGGCGCCGTCCTGCACGCCGGCGGGCGCCCGGTGATCGCCGACGTCGACCCGGCCACCCTGGCGCTCTCCCCCGAGACGCTGGAGGCGGCCCTCACCCCGGATACCGCAGCCGTCGTACTCGTCCACATCGGCGGACTGATCACCCCGCGGGTCGAGGAGCTGCGCGCGCTCTGCGACCGGCACGGCGTCCCGCTGGTCGAGGACGCCGCACACGCCCACGGCAGCAGCCTCGACGGGCGCTGCGCCGGGACGTTCGGCCTGGCCGGGGCCTTCTCGTTCTACCCGACCAAGGTCACCACCAGCGGCGAGGGCGGCCTGATCCTCACCGAGTCGCCCGAGCTGCGCGACGAGGCCCGAACCTACCGCGACCAGGGCAAGGGCTCCTTCACCACCAACCACCACGTCCGGCTCGGCCACGCCTGGCGGATGAGCGAGCTCGGCGCGGCCGTCGGCGCCGTGCACCTGCGCCGGCTCAAGGAGTTCATCGAGACCCGCCGGGCCGTCGCCCGCCGCTACGACGAGGCGCTGGCCGGGCTCGACGGCCTGGAGCCGGTGCTCGAACCGTCCGGCTGCCGCGGCAACTACTACAAGTACGTGGCGCTGCTGCCGCCTGGGGTGGAGCGCGCCGCGTTCAAGCGGGCGGTCGCCGAGGAGTACGGCGTGCGGCTTTCCGGCGAGGTGTACGACCTGCCGCTGCACCTGCAGCCCGTCCTCGCCCCCTACCGGCGCGGGCCGCTGCCGGTCGCCGAGGACGTCTGCGCGCGGCAGGTGTGCCTGCCGGTGCACTCCGACATGACCGGGGACGAGACGGAGCAGGTCATCGAGGCCGTCTCGGCGGTGCACCGGAGACTCGCCGGATAGCCGGGGCGGGGTCGACCCGACCAGGCGGGCGCGCCGAGGCGCTCGACACGGAGTGCGAGAAGGCGCTCGACACGGAGCCCGACAAGGAGAGAGATCGTGCGGATAGCCGTCACCGGGGGATGCGGATTCATCGGGTCACACGTCGTGGACCACCTGATCGCGGCCGGCCACGACGTCCTCGCGGTGGACACGACCGACAAGTACCTCAACCCCGACGCCGAACACGCCCGGCTCGACATCCTCGACCTCGCGGCCCTCACCTCCGCGTTGGCCGGCAGTGAAGTGGTGTACCACCTCGCCGCGATGGCCGACGTCGAACAGGTCTCCGCCGACCCGGTGCGGGCCGTGCGGACCAACATCGACGGCACCGAGGCCGTCCTGGAGGCCGCCCGGCGCAGCGGACTGAGCCGCACCGTGCTGGCGAGCACCGTCTGGGTCTACGGCGCCGCTCTCACCGACGAGCAACTCGACGGCGGAGAGCAGGAGTTGGACGAGCACGTGCCGATCGAACTGGAACACAGCGGCCACCTCTACGTGGCCACCAAGCTCGCCGCCGAGATGCTGGTGCACAGCTACCGCGAGCTGTACGGGCAGCACTTCACCATCCTGCGCTACGGCATCCCGTACGGGCCCCGGATGCGCGACGAGCTGGTCGTCGCCCGGTTCGTCCAGGCCGCGCTCACCGGGCGGCCGATCACCATCGCCGGCGACGGGCGGCAGAGCCGCAACTTCGTCTACGTCGAGGACCTCGCCGACGCCCACGTCCGGGCCCTGTCCCCCGCCGCCGAGGACCGGACCTTCGCCCTGGAGGGCTCCACCGCCGTCTCGGTGCGCGACATCGCCGACACCGTCGACGACCTGCTGGGGCCGGTCTCGATCGAGCACATCGACGGCCGCAAGGCCGACTACACCGGGCGGCGGATCTCCTGCGCCCAGGCCAAGCGTCTGCTCGGCTGGTCTCCGCACACCAACTTCGCGGACGGCGTGCGGAGTTACGCCGACTGGTACCGGGCCGCCGCAGCCGCCTCCGCCGCCTCCTGAGCGGGCCGCCCGATGCCGCACGCCCTGCTCGTCTCCGGCTCCCTAGGCCAGGGCCACGACGTGATGGCCCAGGCCTGCTCCGACACCCTGCGGGCCCGCGGCTGGACCACCCACACGGTCGACGCGATGGCCCTGCTCGGGCAGCGCTCCGGCGCCGCCGGGGAGGCCGTGTTCCGGCGGCTGCTCGACCTGCCCGGCGTGTACGACGCCTTCCACTTCTCGGCGTTGCGGCCCGGCGCCCGGCTCGCGCTGCTCGCCGACGCGGCCGCCCGCAGCCGGCTCGTCCCGGCGCTGCGCCAACTGGTCGCGGCGCAGCGGCCGCAGCTGGTGGTCTCCGTGTTCGCCACCGCCACCTCGGCCGTCAACCGGCTGCCGCGACGGGACTTCCGGCACTTCGTGTTCTGCACCGATGTGACGCCGCACCGGCTCTGGGTGCAGGAGGGCACCGACCTCTTCCTGGTCACCTCCGAGGTCGCCGCCTGCGCCGTGCGCCGCTACCGGCCGGACGCCGCCGTCACCGTCCTGCCGGCTCCGCTGCGGGAACCGTTCTACCGGCCGCCCGGCCGGGCCGAGGCGCGTGCCGAACTGGGCGTCCCGGCGGGCGGGCGGTGCGTGCTGCTGATGTCCGGCGCCTGGGGGCTCGGGCCGCTCGCCCGCACCGCCGCCTCGCTCGCCGCCGCCGGTCCGCACGTGCTCGCCGTCGCCGGGCGCAACCGGGAACTGGAACGGCGGCTGCGGGCCGCCGCCCGCCGGGAGCCGCGCCTGCACCCCTTCGGCTACACCGACCGGGTCCCCGCCCTGATGGCCGCCGCCGACCTCGTCGTCACCAGCTCCGGCGACACCTGTAGCGAGGCCCGCGCCCTCGGACGGCGGCTGCTGCTGCTCGACGTCGTCCAGGGCCACGGCCGCGACAACCTCCAACACGAGCTGGAACTCGGCCACGCCGACGTCGCCTCCGCGCACCCCGCCGAGGTGGTCCGCAACGCCCTCGCCGCCCTCGCCCGCCCCGCGCCCACCCCCTCCCCCGGCGCCACCCCGGAGCGCTGGCGCACCGGGTTCACCGCGGCCCTGGCACAGGTGGGGCTGGCGTAGCCGAGCGCCGGGGCGAGCCATACGGGAGTCCCGGCCGGGGTGGAGCCGTGCACCCGGGCGGGGGCCGGGGCCGGAGTTCGCTACCTGGCGCATACCTGTTCCATACGAGTCCTTTACACTCTCCGAAGCCTCCGGACGGCCCCGGACAGCGGCCTCGCCCGCCGGCAGCGGCGGCCGTCCAGCCCAGGCCGGAGCACCCACCCCGGGGTGCCGCTCTCCCCGGGGACACACTCCTGCTCGAAGGAACCCCCTCGTGACCCCCGACCCGCACCGGCCGCCCGGGCCCCAGGCCGTACCGCCCCGCACCACGGCCAACCGGCTCGTCCGAGCCGCCACCCTGCTGTTCGTACCGCCGCTCGCCGCGATCTGGCTGTGGCGCTCCCGCCGCCTGCACGTCGCCGCCAAGGTGGCGCTGACCTTCTGCTGCCTGATCGGCTCGCTCTTCTGGTTGGGCGTCATCACGGGGCCGAAGCCGGAGAAGGCGCAGCCGGTCGCGGCCCCGGCGACGACCGCCGCTCCGGCTCCGACCGCTACGGCTACGGCTACGGCTACGGCCACGACGGCGGCCACCCCGGCCGACGCCGGGTCCCCGACGCCGGCCCTGAGCGCGACTCCGACTCCGAGCGCGACTCCCACTCCCACTCCGACTCCGAGCGCCGTGTCGGGTGTCATGCCCGACGTCGCCCAGCACACCGCCGGGGAGGCGCGTGCCCTACTGGTGGCGGCCGGTGTCGCAGCCGACCGGATCCAGGAGCACAGCCGCTACCTGGACCTAGCGCTGCCCGCCGACCACGACGCCTGGGTGGTGTGCGCGAACGTGCTCCAGCCCGGGAGCAAGCTGTACCCGGCGGCCTCTCCCGCGCTCCAGCTGGTGAAGCCGGGGGCTTCGTGCCCGGCGGACCGGTACGCGGCGCTCTACGCGGACGAACGCAACGACCCGTCCAGCCCGAACCACCAGGGCAACGCCGGCGGCAGTTCCACTGGCGGGTCGTCGGGCGGAACGTCGGGCGGAACGTCAGGCGGGGGCTCGGACGCGAACTCGGACGGGGCGTCGGGTGGCGGTTCCCAGGGCGGTGCCGGCGGCAGCGCCTACTACAAGAACTGCGACGCGGTGAAGGCCGCCGGCAAGGCCCCCCTGCACCGGGGCGACCCCGGGTACCGATCCGGCCTGGACCGCGACAACGACGGCGTCGCCTGCGAACGCTAGAAGACGCCGAGCAACGCCACACGGCGAAGCCCCGCCTCGGTCGAGGCGGGGCTTCGCCGTCCGCCCGGCGCTCGGCGGCGGGCGCGATGCCGTCAGCCGCGGGCGGGCGCCGGGACGGCATGGTCGCGGAGCGGGCCGAGGGTGAGGGAGTGGGCGCGGCAGTGGGCGGCGATCAGCGGAAGGGCGGCGAGGGTGGCCCGCCAGGAGTCGGGGGCGGAGGTGCAGTCGGAGTCGTGCAGGAGGAGGGTCGCGCCGCCGGTGAGGCCGGGGCGGGCGGTCGCGTAGACGGAGGCCCCGGTCGCCTCCGCCGTCCAGTCCCGGCCCCAGGCCGTCCACAGCACCGGGCGCAGGCCCAGCCGCCGGGCGGCCAGGGCCGGGCCCGCCGTCAGCACCCCGTACGGCGGGCGGTACCAGTGCGGGCGCACCCCGCACAGCGCGGTCACCGCCTCGGTCGCGTGGCGCAGTTCGCGCAGGTCACGGGCCGGGGCCGGGTACCACTGCGGCCGGTGGTGCCAGCCGTGGACGGCCACCTCGTGGCCGCGCAGCACCAGCTCCCGGCCGAGGGCGGGGGCGCGCTCCAGCATCGAGCCCAGCAGGAAGAAGGTGGCCCGGACACCGCCCAGCGCGTCCAGCGCGTCCAGGATCTCCGGGGTGCTGCGCGGGTCGGGGCCGTCGTCGAAGGTCAGGGCGACGTGGTGCGGGTCGGCGCCGTGGCCGGCGGTTCGGCGGGCCAGCGTGCGGCGCAGCGCCGGGAGGCGCACCGCCGCCGGAACCAGGTGCCCGAACTCCGCCGCAGCCGCCGTCACGGTCGCCGTCGCGAGCACCCGGGTGGCCGTGTTCACCGGGCTCACCCGAAGCGGGAGGCCATGCGCCGGAACACGCCCGGCGCCACGCCGTGGATCCGGGCCGGGAAGCCGAGCCAGTGCGGCACGAAGAGCCGGTCACGCCCGGTGGTGATGGTCGCGACCACGGTGTCGGCGACCCGCTCCGCCGGCACGGGCCGTGGCCGCTCCCGCTGGTAGGGGGTGCCGCGCCGGTCGAAGAACGGGGTGTCCACCGGGCCCGGCAGCACCAGGCGCACCCCCACCCCGGTGCCGCGCAGCTCGTACCAGAGGCTCTCCGCGAACATCGCCAGCCCGCCCTTGGTCGCCGCGTACCCCGACTCGTCGCGCACGCCAACCTGGCCGGCCATCGAGCCGAGCAGCACGATCCGGCCCCGGCGGCGCTCCAGCATGCCCGGCAGGAGCAGGCGGACCAGCCGCAGCGGGGCGGCGAAGTTGACCTCGATCATCCGGTCCAGGACGTCCGAGGGGGTGTCCGCGAACGGTCCGCGCCACCCCAGGCCCGCACTGGCGACCAGCGCGTCCACCCGGCCGGCCTCCGCGAGGGCCGCCTCCGCGAGCCGGCTCGGGCCGTCCGGCTTGCTCAGGTCCTCGGGCAGGACGCGGCCGCCGGTCCGGGCGGCGACCTCGTCCAGGCGGGCGCCGTCCGTACCGGACAGCAGGGTCCGCCAGCCGGCGTCGGCCAGGCGGACGGCCGTGGCCAGGCCGATGCCGGAGGACGCGCCGGTGACGAGCACGACCGGAGGGTCGGCGGGCCCCGGCCGTCGGGGGCCCGGCTGGGCTTCGTCCGCCATCGCGCACCTGCCGCTCCGTGGGCGTGTCACCGTCCGATTTGTCCGGCAAGTCATCTTCGCACGGCGGCGCCACCCGGGCTACCGGGGCGGGACGGCCGGCTCCGCGTCCGCCTCCGGGTCCGGGCCCGGTTCAGGGTCCCGGTCCGCCGAGCCCGGCCGCGCGGCGGCCACCTCCGCGGACTGCCCCTCCAACTCCCCGAACCTGGACAGCAGGAAGGTGCCGCCCACCGCCACCGCGAAGCCCGCCAGCGCGCACCACTCGAACCCCGGACGCGCCGCGTCGCCCAGCGCCGCCACGCCCACCAGCGCCGGGCCGAAGGTCTCGGCGACCGTCCCGGCGGCGGTCGCGGCCGTGACCGTGCCGCGCTGAAGCGCCAGCGCGTACGCCAGGTAGCCGCCGAGGCCGCCCACCGCGAGCGCGTACGCCGCCGGGTCGGTGAGGACGGTGACCAGGCTCGACGCGTCCATCACCCGCACCGCCAGGCTCGTCACCCCGAACCCCACCCCCGCCAGCAGCCCCAGCCCGGCCGCCGCCACGGTACCGGCCCGGCGCACCAGGACGAGGGTCAGCAGCAGCATCACGGCGGTCGTCGCGAGCAGCGCCCAGTGGAACAGCGGCGGGGCGTGCTCCCGGCCCTCCCGGCCCGACCCCGACGCCAGCAGCGTCAGGCCGACCACCACGGCGACGATTCCCGTCACGTCCCCCCGGCGCAGCCGCGCCCCGAGCAGCCGGACGGCGGCGAGCGCCGTCACGGCCAGGCTCGCGTTGGTGACGGCCTGCACGAGGAACAGGGGCAGGCTACGCAGCGCCACGATGCTCAGCGCGAAACCGACGATGTCCAGCACCGTGCCGAGCAGGAACTCCCACGACCGCGCCAGCGCGGCCAGCAGCCCCGCCCGCACCCGGTCCGCCTGCGGCGCCGACCGCGCCCCGCGCGCCTGGAACACCGCCCCGAACCCGAAGCAGACGGTCGCGACCAAGGCGGTGGTGAGTCCCAGCAGCATGCCTCTCCCAGCCTCACGGGCAGCATCGATCCACCACCAGTCTGTCCCCGGGACGGCGGGGCCGCACGGGTGGAGGGGGTTGGGTGGCGACCGGGCAGGGGCGACCGGGCGGGCGGGGTCAGGGCTTGAGCGCCACGGCCGCGTAGGCGGCGGCCTCGGGGGCGGTGGCCGGCGGGTCGGCGGGGGTGGGCCGCCAGTGGGGGGTGGGGACGGTACCGGGGGCGATGAGGCTCCAGCCGTCGAAGAAGCGGGTGAACTCGGGGAGCGTGCGGGCCTGGGCGGCGGTGCCGGCGGATTCGTAGATCCGGACCAGGCCGGCGATCTCGGTCGGGGCGAAGTCGGGGGTGACATGGGTCATCACCAGGGCGCTGCCGGGGGCGAGGGCCGCTTTGAGGTGCTCGACGAGCTCGTGGGCGCCACGGGTGTCGGGGACGAAGTGCAGGAGGGCGTTGAGGGAGAGCGCGACGGGCCGGGTGAGGTCGATGGTGTCGCGCAGGCCGGGCGAGGCGAGGAGGCGGGCGGGGTCGGTGACGTCGGCCTCGACGTAGGCGGTGCGGCCTTCGGGGGTGCCGGTGAGCAGCGCCTGGGCGTGTGAGAGCACGATCGGGTCGTTGTCGGCGTAGACGACGCGGGCGCACGGTTCGACGCTCTGGGCGACCTCGTGGAGGTTGGGCGGGGTGGGGATGCCGGTGCCGATGTCGAGGAACTGGTCGATGCCGGCCCGGGCGAGGGCGCGGGTAGAACGGTGGACGAAGGACCGGTTGGCGCGGGCGGCGACGCGCAGCCAGGGTGCGACCGCGAGGGCGTGCCCGGCGGCCTCGCGGTCGGCGGCGAAGTTGGTGAAGCCGCCGAGGTAGTAGTCGTACATCCGGGCCGAGTGCGGCATGTTGAGCCGCAGGTCGACTCCGTCGTAGAGGCTCATCGCGTTCCCCCTCGGCGTCGCGGACACCTGTCGATTGGTGCCCACCGTATCCGGAGGTCGAGCGCGGACCGCCGCGCTCCAACCAGTCGGGCGATCCCATGGGATGACGATCTGTATTCGGGATGCGGCCTGGAGTGACGAGCCGGATGGACTGAGGATGGGCGCAGACAGCCCGAACCTCGAGTGGCCCGCCGAGCTGCCGGCGGCCACGGAAAGCAGGCTCGATGACGATCGACAGGGACGCCCCCGTGCGCGGGTACCGGGGAGGGCCGACGCTGGAGCGCGCCGACGGCGCGGAGTCGGACCGGGAGGCCGGTGGCGACCTCGGCCTGCGGCTGGACCTCACCTACGCGTCGTTCTGCGAGACCCATGAACCCGCTTGGCACGCTCTCGCGTTGACCAGGATAGGCGGCCAGGCGGACGCCGCACTGGTGGTCGAGGCCGTGAAGGCGGACCTGGCCCGCTGCTGGCCTCAGGTGCTGCGGTTCGAGGAGCCGGCCGCGTACGCCTGGCGGTTGGCGAACCGGCACGTCTCGGACTGGATGTCCGCCGAGGAACCGGTGGCGGTGGAGGCCGTCACCTTCGCCGCGGTGATCGGCGCGTTCAAGCAGGTCGCGAACGGGCTGCTGCACAGCGAGGCGGACGAGGTGCGGCTGTACGCGGCGATCCTCGAACTCCCGGACCGACAACGGGATGTGATCATCCTGCGGTACCTGCTGGGCCTGCACGTCAAGGTGATCGCGGCCTACCTGGGGCGGCCGGTGGCGACGGTGCACTCCAACCTGCGGCACGCGCGGGAGCGACTGGCGCGCCGGCTCGGCGTGGGCGAACTGCCCGACCGCTCGGGCGAACCGGCCGACCGAGCGGGTGAACCGGCCGACCGAGCGGGTGAACTGCCGGACCACGCGGGTCAGCTGTGACGCCCGGGCAGGAAGCGGACCCGCCCGACGGGGCGGGCACGAGCGACAGGACGGGTACGAGCGGCGAGGCGGGTACGAGCGGCGGGGGGCGTGCGGTGGTCCACGTGCCCCGGCCGGAGCGCGCGCACGCCGAGCGCATCGCAGCACTGCGCCAGGCCCGGCTCACGGCCGCGCCGACACACCTGCCGTCGGAGTTCGAGCAGGCCGCCTTCGAACTGGGCCTGGTGGTGGCCCTGGTACTGGGCGCACCGGACGCCTCCCGGGGGCTCGACCTCCTGGTGAACGCCCGCCGGATCCAGCCCGAGGGCGCGGAGGTGTTCGCCGCGCTGCTCTACGCGACCGGGCGGGAGGAGGGCGCCGAGTTCTGGTGGCGCTTCGCCGCCGGATCGGGCTGCGGCACGGCGGCGTACTGCCTGCACCTGCACCATCTGAAGCTCGGCGAGAACGACGACGCCGACTACTGGCGGGCCTGGTCGGACCAGCTGGTTGCGGCCGGACGCCCCTCCGGGCCGATGCCGTTGCGGATGACCAGGCCGCTACTGCCGGACGACGTGCGGCGCGACATCCTGTCCCGGGTCCACCACGGGCTGGCGCCGCAACTGCCGCCGCGGCTGGTCGCGGTGATCGACCGGCTGCCGTTGCAGGGCGACGAGGACGAGGAGGAGGTGCCGAGCCCGTGGGGGCTCACCTCGGGGGCGACCTCGGAGTGTTCGTGGGATGTCCGGTGGGACGGCGAGGACCCGTTGGAGTGAGCCCGCCCGCGCCTGCCCGTGCTCCCCCGTTCAGGTGAGCACCGCCTGCCGGGCGGCGATGTCCGGGTCGCGGCCGCCGCCGGAGGTGACGGCCTCCGCCCCGGAGCCGGTGTGCCGGACGACGTAGTGGTGCGGCGCCATCGCCGTGTCGCGGCCGGGCAGAGCGGCGACCACCGCGTGGTGGGCGACGGCCGGGGTGAGTTCGCGGTCCGCGCTGGTCAGCCTGGCGGTCAGCCTTCCCTCGTCCAGCGCCAGCTCGATCTCCGCCCGCGCGCCGAGGGCGGCCTCCAGCAGGTCGCGAACGGCGGCCAGGTCGATCCAGGAGCCGTCGACCAGGTGCCACTCCCCGCTCCGGTCGGGGGTCGGCACGCCGCCGACGCCGGGCAGGGCGTCGAGCGGCACGGGCCCGCGGGCGGCGGCGGCCAGGACGGCGAGCAGCGCCCGCGCGAACCGGTCGGTCTCGTCCGGGTCCAGCACCTGCGGGCAGCTGATCAGGGCGAAGTCGAGGCTGCCGCTGATCCGCAGGATGGTGAACATCAGCCGGATCGGCAGCTGTGGGGCGGGCAGCCGGGTCAGTTCGGGGTCGGCGGTCGCGGCGGGTTGGGCGTCGGCGACGGCGGCGGGGATGGTCAGGCTCAGGTCGTTGACCACGACGTGGCGGGGGAACCGGCTGCCGCGCAGGTGGGCGCAGTCCTCGATGAGCCGCCAGACCTGTTCGGCGTCCAGGGTGCTGTGCCAGTAGGCGCTCAGCGAGGCCGCCTTGGCCCGGCCGATCAGCTGGTCGAGGTCGGCAGTCCCGGTGTCGAGCAGGATCAGGGCGTCCTGCGCCAGGGTGCCGACGTGGTCGACCAGGGCGGCGCGCTGACGGTTCGCGGAGAGCGCCGAGAGCGCCAGCCCGGTGCGGCCCGACCGGTGCGCGACGAGCGCGGCGAAGGCGGCGAGCAGGACGACGGACGGGCTCGCGCCGGTGCGGCGGCAGACGGCGGCGAGGTCCTCGGCGGCGGTGCGGGAGCGGACCAGGACGGCGGAGAGGTCGTGCGGGGGGCCGGTGATCCGCGCGTCGGCGAACACCACCTGCGGGCCCGCGGCGAGGCTGCGGGCCCAGTACCGCAGGGCGGCGGCCGACCTGCGGCGGCCCTGCGCGCTCCGTTCCGCGTCCGCGATCCGCAGCGGGGTCGGGGCGGTGACCGGCGGGAGGTCCTTGCCGGCGGCGAGGTCCAGCCAGTCCTGGATCAGCAGCACGGTGGCGGCGCCGTCGGCCCCCGCGTGGCAGACCACCGCGACCAGCCGCAGCAGTCGCTCCCCGTCCGCGACGAGGGTGAAGCGCAGCCGCGGGGCGGCCGCCAGGTCGAACGGAACGGCGACGTCGGCCCGACCCAACTCAGCTGCGAGCGCGTCCAGTTGGGGGTCGCTGCGGTCGCCCGCCTCGATCACGGTGACGGTGAACCGGCCTTCCGGGTGCACCACCTGGCGCTCCGGGAAGCCGTCCGCGCCGGGGCCGGCGGGGAAGGAGGTGCGCAGCGACTCGTGCCGTTCGACGAGTCGGCGCAGGGCGGCCAGCCCGGCCGACACCGAGGTGCCGTCCGGGACGGGCCAGAGCGAATCCTTGTTGATCTGCTCGGGGGCATCGCGCCCGATGCACCGGATCATGTTGTCCTGGCCGAGCGTGAGCGGCCCCGAATCGACAGCCGCACCACCGGCCGAGCCGTCGGCCGAGGCCGCGTACCGGACCTCGATCCGTCTACTGGTCTGTGTCTCGCCGTACGGGGTCACGTCGTACGCGCCTTTCGGCTCGCCGGGGAAGGGTTCAGCGGGGTGCGATCGGGACGCTACCAGCGACCTCGCACGCTGGTCCAGACCAATCGTTCACCTAACCGATGATTCGCCAATTCCTGTGTGAGACAAGAGAGTTGGCATGAACCGAACCATGACTACGGAAGGGTCAACGCGCTCAGCACGCCGAGCCTGCGGTCCAGGTCGGCGACCAGGACGGGGCGCCCCTGCGCCCGCCAGGCGGGCAGCTGCTCGGCGAGCTCCGCCCAGGCCCCGGTGAACGGCTGGGCCGCCGAGTCCTCGGCACCGGCCAGCCCGGGGCCGAGCACGAGCGCCGGGTCGGGCCCCAGCTCGGCGGCCCGGGCCCGCACCGCCGCATCCGACAGCTCGGCACCGGGCATCTGGTGGACGGTCATGTCAGGCCCGGGGGCCTCCTCGCAGACCAGCACCACCACACCGTGCCGCTCCGGCAGCGCCACCGGCGCGGCCGGCTCGTGGTGCAGCGCGGTCTGCTCGGCGAGCACCACGACCGCCCGGCGGCAGGATCCGGTGCGGTGGTAGTCGACCGCGAGGCGCAGCGCGGTGAAGGCCGCTGCGACGCCCTGGTCGCAGACCGCGAAGGCGAGCGGCGTGCCCGGACAGGATCGGCTGAGCGCCAGCGAGGACGGCGCACCCGGTCGGACGTCCGGGGTGTCGAAGGCCAGGATCAGCAGGTCGACGGGCTCGTCCTCGGCGAGCGCCTCGCGCACCAGGCCGGCGGCCAGCTCCTCGTAGGAGTGGCCGACGCCCTCGCTCAGCAGGTCCTCGCGCAGCGGCAGGCCGTAGGGGCGGACGAGGTCGGAGACGAACACCCGCAGGTCCGGGTGGAGCGAGGCCTCCGAGCGGCCGTCGAAGCGCCGCGCGAGCGCCCGGGTGATCCGCAGGCCGTGGTCGGCCACCCGGTCAGTCCTCGGGGATGACGTGTCCGGCGACGTAGTCGGCCAGCTTGGTGACCGAGCGCAGGTCGTCCTCGGTGATCTGCTCGACGTCCACCTGGATGTCGAGCGACTCCTCCAGCTCCAGGATGAGCTCGATGGTGCCGGCGGAGGTGAGGCCGAGGTCGTCGAAGAGGCAGGCGTTCTCGGGGATCTCGGGCAGTTCGCGCTTGAGGACTCGGGGCAGCAGCTCGCCGATGCCGGTGCGGATCCGCTCGCGCAGCTCGGGGTCAGTGGTCTGGACCACAGGTTCTGACATGGGTGTCCCGTCCCGTCGTACGTGGGAGAGTGGTCTGGCGTGGGAAAGATGGACGAAGTAGACGCTTCGTCAGCAGCGGACCGCCATCGCGGAGAAGGTGGCTCCGACACCGGCGGCGGCGATCAGGTAGTGGTCGCCGCGGCGCAGCAGCCCCCGCGTGGTGGCGGTGTGAAGATTGATGAGGCTGTCCGCAGCGAAACTGTGCCCCACCGACAGCACGTTGTCCAGCACCACCTTGTCGAGCGGATAGCCGATCCGGCGCGCTATCATCCGCCACGACGCCTGGTTGACGTTGTGCGGAAGCACCGCGGCCAGGTCGGAGAGGTCCAGACCGGCCTCGTCCAGGGCGGCCTCGATCGCCTCCACCATCACGTTCGGGTACTCGCGCTGGTAGCGGGCCAGGAGGTCCGCGTCCTCGGCCAGCCGGCCGTCGAACTCCGGGCGCTGGCGCACCGCGAAGGAGAGCACCCGGTGGCGCTCGCCGTCGGCACTCACCAGACAGGCGGCCGCGCCCTCGGCGAAGATACCGGTCTCGGGCACCACCTGGGCGTCCTTGGTGAAGGTCTTCTCGCCCGCCAGGATGAGCGCCAGTGCCCGCGGGTCGGGCTCGGCGGCGAGCAGCCGGCCGGCCAGGTCGATGGCCAGCAGGCCCACCGCGCACGCGTGGTGGGTCACCGTGAAGGCGTTGGCGTGCGCGAGGCCGCGCGGGGCGAGCAGGTCGTGCAGTGGGTTGAGCGGGTAGGGCACCGCCACCGGCATGCTGCGCGCGTGGATCACGAAGCGGACGTCCCGTTCGCGTCCGCGCAGCTCAGGCAGGTTGTCGAGGGCGGAGTCAAGCAGGTCGGGCAGCGTCCCGGACGGGTCCAGGCGGAGCTGGTCCAGTCCGTGGAAGCGGCGGAAGAGTCGAAGTTGACGTGGGGTCAGGCCGATCCGCTCACCAACCGCCTCGATGGGCACGGCGTGCGGGGGGAGGTGAACGGCCACTGCCTCCAGTGCTGTCACGCGGGCTAGTATTCCGACGCCCGCCGGGTCGCACAAGTGATCTCGGGCCCCTTCAGCATCGCGTTCGTCTCCGAGGCCGCCGAATCCGCCTCCTGGGCGGGCGCGTTCACCCCCGTGCCGTCGAGCAGGTGGGAGACCCCCTTCGATGTCCGATGCCATTTCTCACACGTCGTCCGACCGTGAACCGCACCGCCCCGCCGCGCCGTTGCACCCGGAGCTGGTCGCACTGCTGGTCGAGGCCGCCGGAGCGCCGCCCGGCTGGGCCGACCGGCTGACCCCGGACGCCCGGCTGGACGGCGACCTGCTGCTCGACGAGGGCGAACTGGCCGCGCTCGCCGGGCGCCTGCGCGAACGCTTCGGCCCGGCGGCCGACCTGGCCCGGCTGCGCGCCGGGCTGGACCTGGCCGCCCTGGAAGCGCTGACCGTCGCCGACCTGCAGAAACTGATCCCCGAGGAGGGTGCGCGATGACCCGGTTCCTGCTGGTGATGCCCCCGTTGACCGGCCACGTCAATCCCGCGGCGGGCATCGCCGCCGAGTTGACCGCGCGCGGACACGACGTCGCCTGGACCGGCACCGAGTCGGTGCTGCGCCCGCTGCTCGGTCCCGGGGCCCAGGTGCTCGGCACCGGCACCCGGGCGTTCCGGGCGCAGGGCGGGCACGGGCTCGCCGCGCTGCGTTCGCTCTGGGAGGGCTTCATCGTCCCGTACGCGCGGTTCACCGCGAAGCCGCTGGACGCGATCGTGCGGGAGTTCCGGCCGGACGTCCTGCTCGTCGACCAGCACACCCCGGCGGGCGCGCTGGCCGCCCACCGGCACGGCCTGCCGTGGGCGAGCTTCGCGCCCGGGGCGATGGAACTGGGCCGCCCGTACCGGGCGCTGCCGCAGGTGGAGGCCTGGATGACCGGCCTGCTGCGCGGGTTGTGGGAGCGCGCCCGGCTGCCCGTGCAGGAGTACGTGGACCCGCGTTTCTCCCCCGCCCTGGTGCTGGCGACCACCGGTCCCGCGCTGACCGGTGACGACGCGCCGCCCCCGCACCACGCGCTGGTCGGGCCGGTCCACTCCGTTCGGCCGGCCGATCCGGACTTCCCGTGGGAGCGGCTGCTGCCCGGGCGCCGGCGGGTGCTGGTCACCATGGGCACACTGGCCGGCGAGCTGGGCGCGGACTTCCACGCGCGGGCCGCCCGGGCGCTGGAGCTGTGCGGCGACGACGTGCAGCCGGTGTTCGCCGCCCCGCGCGAGCTGCTGCCCGAACTGCCGCCGCAGGCCGTCGCGGTGGACCGGGCGCCGGTTCTGGAGCTGATGGCGCGCGGCGCGCTGGACGCGGTGCTGTGCCACGGCGGGATGAACACCGTCGGCGAGGCCCTGACGCACGGCCTGCCGCTGGTCACCGCACCGATCCGGCACGACCAGCCGTTCGTCGCGGCGCAGGTGGCGGCGGCCGGGGCGGGGCTGCGGGTGCCGTTCGCCCGGGTGACGCCGGAGCGGCTGGCGCGGGCCCTGCGGGCCGTGCTGGACACGGCCGACTACCGGCGCAACGCGGTTCGGGTCGGCGAGGCGCTGCGCGCGGGCGGCGGGGCGGCCACTGCCGCGGACCGGCTGGAGGCCCTGGCGGCCCGAGCCGGGCAGGACTTGCGACAGCCGCGGCTGGGGACCCTGTAGCAGACCGGAAGATCAACGTCCATTGGTCTAGGCCATTGTCTCCGGGCCGGAGTTCGGCCTAGGGTGGCGCCCAGCACCGCCTTCGCAGGTGCCGAGCACCGCCTTCCCAGGTGCCGTGGCAGCCCATCCCCGCACGGGAGTTCCGGTTGATCGAGACCACGGGACTGCGCAAGTCCTATCGCAAGAAGACCTCCCGCAAGAGCGGCGAGAACCCCACCGTCGACGCTGTGCGCGGCATCGACCTGTCCGTCGACGCGGGCGAGATCTACGGTTTCCTCGGGCCCAACGGCGCCGGGAAGACCACCACCCTGCGCATGCTGGCCACCCTGATCCGCCCGGACGGCGGTCAGGCCAGCATCGCCGGGGCCGACCTCTTCACCGACCCGGCCGGTGTACGCCGCCGGATCGGCTACGTCGCCCAGGGCGGCGGCACCACCGACACCGTCAGCGCCCGCGAGGAGCTGGTGCTCCAGGCCCGGATGTACGGCGTCGCCAAGGCGCAGGCCGTCCAGGCCGCCGAGGGCGCGCTCAAGGCCTTCGACCTGGCCGAATTCGGCGACCGCCCGTGCGCCACCTACTCCGGCGGCCAGCGCCGCCGGGTGGACATCGCGCTCGGCGTCATCCACGAGCCCCGGGTGCTGTTCCTGGACGAGCCCACGGTCGGGCTGGACCCGGCCAGCCGGGCGTACGTGTGGGAGGAGATCCGCCGGCTGCGCACCGAGGGCATGACCGTCGTCGTCACCACGCACTACCTCGACGAGGCCGACGCCCTGTGCGACCGGGTCGCGATCGTCGACCACGGCCAGGTGGTGGCCGAGGGCACGCCCGAGGTGCTCAAGCGCGAGATCTCCGGCGACGTCGTGCTGCTCGGGCTGGAGCCCGGAGAGGGCGTCGCCGAGCGGGCCGCCGAGGTGCTGCGCCCGCAGCCGTACCTGCACCGGCTGGAGTTCAGCGGGGAGGACGGACTGCGGCTCTACCTGGAGGACGGCGCGGCGGCCATCCCGCAGCTGCTGCGCGCACTGGACGGGGCGGGCGTGACGCCCGGCACCGTCCAGCTCCAACGCCCCAGCCTGGACGACGTGTTCCTGGCCCGCACCGGCCGTTCGCTCCAGCAGTCCTGATCCGCCCATTCCTGGGGAGACCATGAAGCTCGCCCGCGACACCTGGCTGGTCTTCCAGCGCCAGGTGCTGCTGATGATCCGCACCCCGATCTGGATCGCCGTCGGGATCATCCAGCCCGTGTTCTACCTGCTGCTGTTCGCCCCGCTGTTGAAGAAGGTGCTCGCCCCCGACGGTGCCAGCAGCTACGCCGACGCCTACCAGGTGTACGTGCCGGGCCTGCTGGCGGTGCTGTGCATCTTCGGCGGGCTGTTCACCGGCTTCAGCCTGCTCGGCGAGCTGAGGGCCGGCATCATCGAGCGCTCCCGGGTGACGCCGGTGAGCCGGCTGGCGCTGCTGCTCGGGCGGGCGCTGCGGGAGATGGTGGCGCTGCTGGTGCAGGCCGTCCTGATCACCCTGATCGCGCTGCCGTTCGGGCTGCGGGTGAGCCCGCTGAACCTGCTGCTCGCCTACCTGCTGCTCGGGCTGCTGGCGCTGATGACCTCGGCGATCTCCTACGGCATCGCGCTGATGGTGCCGACGGACGCGGCGATGGCACCGGTGGTGAACACCATCGCGCAGCCGATCGCGCTGCTCTCGGGGGTGCTGCTGCCGCTCACCCTGGCGCCGCACTGGCTGCAGCAGACCGCCAAGTGGAACCCCTTCTACTGGGCGGTGGAGGGCATGCGCGCGCTGTTCTCCGGCCACCTCGGGGACAGTGCGGTGTGGCAGGGCCTGCTGGTCGTCGTGGTGATGACCGTGCTGTCGGTGTACTGGTCGGCCCGGTTGTTCTCCACCCGGGTGCGCTGAGACACGACGCACGAGGACGGGGACACGTGCACGAGGAGGGGCCCGGCTCACGAGCCGGGCCCCTCCTGCTGTTGCGAGCGTCGTTCAGGAAGCGATCGCCCGGGAGGCGATGAACGCTGCCAACTTTGCCACACCGTCGATAATCTGAGTCTGTGTCAGCGAGCTGATCGAGAGCCGCAGCCGGTGCTCCCCGCCGCCCGCCGGGTAGAACGGCGCCATCGGCGTCCACAGCACCCCGTACCCGCGGGCGCAGCGCTCCATCGCCGCGTCGTCGGCGGCGAACGGGACGGTCAGCACGGCGAAGAAGCCGCCCTCGGGCCGGTTCCAGGACACGCCCGAACGGCGCCGCTCGGAGGCCGGGAAGTGCCGGTCCAGCTCCCGCAGCAGGGTGTCCATGCCCGCCGCGTAGTGGGCCGTGGCGGCGGCGTTGGCGGCGCGCAGCCGGCAGTCGTGGCGCAGCAGCATGCCGCCGATGACGGCCTGGCTGAGCGCGGGCGTGTTGACCGTCGTCATGCTCTTCAGCTTGGCCAGTTCGTCCGCCAGCAGGGTGCGCCGCCCGCCGGGGCCGACCACCTCCTGGTCGGCCACGACGTAGCCGAGGCGGGCGCCGGGGAAGCAGGTCTTGGCGAAGGAGCCCAGGTAGACCACCTGGCGGCGGCGGTCGAGCGCCTTGAGCGTCGGCCGCTCCCCCGGGTCGCGGGCGAAGAAGCCGTACGGGTTGTCCTCGATGACGAGCAGGCCCTCCTCGGCGGCCGTCTCCAGCAGCCGGGTGCGGGCCGCGACGGGCATGCTGGTGCCCGAGGGGTTGGCGAAGTCCGGGACGACGTAGAGGGCGCGCGGGCGGCGGCCCTCGGCCCGCACCGCCCGGGCGGCGGCGCGCACGGCCTCCGGGTCGGGGCCGCCGGCCGGGCCCTCGGGGACGGGGAGGGTGGTCAGGTCGAGCAGCCGGGCGGCGCCGGTGACCCCGACGTAGCAGGGCGAGCTGACCAGCAGGACGTCGTCCGGGCCGGCGCACAGCGCGCGCAGGGTGAGCAGCATGCCCTCCTGGGCGCCGACCGTCAGCACCAGGGCCTCGGGGGCCACCGCCAGGCCCTCGTCGTTGGCGAGGGTGCGGGCGACCAGGTCGGCGATGATCCCCTTGGTGGGGCCGTACTGGAACAGCGCGGTGCGCACGGCGTCCCGGTCGAGGCCGCGGGCCGCCAGGTGGGCGAGGTAGGTGTCCAGGTAGGCGGGGACGTCCTCGGGTTCGAAGAAGCCCTCGTAGGGGCGGCCGGGGGCGAAGGAGACGGCGTCGGGGTAACGGGTGGTGACCTCGTTGAGGAAGGTCATCGCGTCCAGCAGCGGGTCGGCCAGGCTGGCGTGCAGGTCGGCCAGGGGCAGGGGCTCGGGCGCGCTCACCGCAGGGCCTCGCGCAGCCGCTCGGCGGCGTAGCGCTGGGCGTCGGCGGCCGCGTCCAGGGTGCCGGTCATGGCGAAGAAGCCGTGCGGCATGCCGGCGTAGCGGCGGCTCTCCACCGGGACGCCGGCCGCGCGCAGCGCCTCGGCGTACTGCTCGCCCTCGTCGCGCAGCGGGTCGTACTCGGCGGTGATGACGGTCGCGGGCGGCAGTCCGGCCAGGCCGGGGGCGCGCAGCGGGGAGGCGTGCGGGTGGGCGCCGTCGGCGGGGTCGGCCAGGTAGTGGCCCCAGTACCAGGCCACCGAGCGGCGGTTGAAGAGCATCGGGTCGTCGTGCTCGCGCAGCGAGGGGGTGTCGGCGGCGTGGTCGGTGTTCGGGTAGACGAGCAGTTGGTGGCGCAGGGCCGGGCCGTTCTCGTCGCGGGCGATCAGGGTGAGGGCGGCGGTGAGGTTGCCGCCGGCGCTGTCGCCGCCGACGGCGAGCCGACCCGGGTCGACGCCGAGCTCGCCGGCGTGTGCGGCGAGCCAGTACAGCGCGGCGCGGCAGTCGTGGACGGCCGCGGGGAAGGGGTGTTCGGGGGCGAGCCGGTAGCCGACGGAGGCGGTGACGCAGCCGGCCGCGTTGGTCAGCCGGCGGCAGATCGCGTCGCTGGTGTCCGGCGAGCCGAGGGCCCACCCGCCACCGAACAGGTAAAGCAGGGCCGGTAGTTGACGGCCGGGCGGCTCGGGGCGGTAGAGCCGCAGGGCGAGTTCGCCGCCCGGGCCGGGGATACGGTGCTCCTCGACGGCGGCGACCGGCTCGGGGCTCCCGGCCGCGGCGCGGATGTCGGCGAGGTCGGCGGCGCGGGCCTCGGCCAGGGTGAGGGTGTAGAGCGGCGGCGCACCGCCGCTCGCGCGCCGGGCGCGCAGCGCCTCGGCCTGGGGGTGCAGGGGCATGGGTGGTCCCGTTCGGTACAGATCCGGTGCGGAGGCGTCGGCGGGCGGACTCAGGGCCTGAGGACTTCAGGATCCAGGGGTCCATGGGCCTGAGGACACGAGGGCCTAGCGGTCGGCTTCGACGTAGACGGTCTCGTCGGTGCGGAACGCGGTGTCGAGGTCGGCGACGTCGGGGCGGGCGCCCTGGCGGTAGGCGCAGTGGCGGATCCGCTCGGGTTCGAAGCCGGCGAGGGTGAGGACGTGGCGCAGCTCGTCCAGGTCGTAGATCCACTGGTGCCCGTAGTGGCGGAAGATCTGGTTGACCAGGAAGGCCGGGCGGGCGGGCATCGGCGGGCCGAAGCCGAGGGTGGTGAGGCGGCGGCGGTGCTTGGCGAGGAAGCCGTCCTCGTTGGCGTAGCCGGCCAGGTAGCGGGCGAGGTCCGGGGTGGTGAGGCGCAGCACGCCGCCGGGGCGCAGGACGCGGCGCACCTCGCGCAGCCAGCCGACCGCGACCGGCATGGTGACGTGCTCGATCAGGTGCTCGGCGTAGACCCAGTCGACGCTGGCGTCGGCGAAGGGCAGCGGCCGGCCGATGTCGAGCTGGGTGAACCAGCGGTCGCCGTCGACCCGGTAGAGGGTGCCGGGTTCGGTGGCGGCGTCGGGGCTGCGCAGGGTGGTGAGGTCGGTGCCGAGTCCTTCCGGGTGGGCGGTCCGGAAGGCGGCGAACTCGATTCCGGTGAGGCCGAGTTCGCGGAATCCGGCGTGGTCGCGGGGCAGCCCGCCGGGGTGCGCTTCGAGCGTGTCGCAGGTGGCGACCTGCTCGCTGAAGGCGTCCAGGCGGGTGGCGAGGCCGTCGGGGTCGTCCCAGTCCCAGCCGGGGAAGGGGTCGTTGCGTTCGGTCTCGGGGGTCGGTTCGGTCATCTGTTGTTCTCCATCCAGTACGGACAACGTGGTGCAGGCGGTGCGCGGTTCAGCCGGCCGGGCAGGGCCAGGGGGCGAGGGCCGTGCGGTCCAGGTCGGCGAGCCGGGGGCGGCCCAACAGGGCCATGGTGTGCTCCAGTTCGTCGCGCAGCAGGTCGAGGACTCGGTGCACACCCGCCTCCCCCTCGGTGGCGAGGCCCCAGAACACCGGACGGCCGACCAGGACGGCGCGGGCGCCGAGGGCGAGCGCGACGGCGATGTCGGCGCCGGTGCGCACCCCGCCGTCGAGCAGCACCGGCAGGTCGGCGGGTACGGCGTCGACGACCTCGGGCAGTGCGGCCAGGGAGGGCAGAGCGCCGTCGAGTTGCCGCCCGCCATGGTTGGAGACCACGACGGCGTCGGCGCCGTGCTCGGCGGCGAGCCGGGCGTCCTCGGCGGTCAGGATGCCCTTGAGGACCAGCGGCAGCCGGGTGCGGGCGCGCAGCCAGTCGAGGTCGGCCCAGGTCAGGGTGGGGTCGAACTGTTCGCGGGCGTGCTCGGCGATGCCCGAGCCGCCGTCCGTCGCGCGGTGGCTGGCGGACATCAGGTCCTGGTCCAGGTTGACGGCGCGGACGGCGGGCGGGATCGCGAAGCCGTTGCGCAGGTCGCGCAGGCGGCGGCCGATCCTGGGGGCGTCCACGGTCAGGACGAGCGCGCGGTAGCCGGCCGCCTCGGCGCGTTCGACCAGGGCGGCGAGCGCGGCGCGCTCGCGCAGCCAGTACAGCTGGAGCCAGAGCGGACCGGTGGCGGCGGCCGCGATCTCCTCCAGCGTGCGGCTGGCGAACATGCCGGCGACCAGCAGGGCCCCGGCGCGGCCGGCGGCGCGCGCGGTGGCGGTCTCGCCCTCCGGGTCGACCAGCCGGTGGTAGGCCATCGGGGCGATGCCGACCGGCAGGCCGAGCGGCGCGCCGAGCAGCGTGCTCGCGGGCGAGCAGTCGGAGACGTCGACCATCGTGCGCGGGCGCAGTGCATAGCGCGCGAACATTTCCCGGTTCGCCGCCACGGTGCGTTCCGTGCCGCTGCCGCCTTCGATGAAGTCCCATATTTCCGGGGAAAGTTGCGCGCGCGCGGCGCGCTCCATCCCGGCCAGCGTGAGTTCTCCCACGGGCATCCTCGATTCCGGGCGGCCACGCGTGGACCAGCCCCGGTTCGGCAGCGTAGGAGCAACAACCACATTGGTATAGACCTTGATTTGACCAAACGTCTGTGCAATCGTCTGGCAACGGAATTGACCGTTTTGGTTGTGAACGGCGTCCATGTCAAATCCCCTCACTTGTGTGGAGCGGTGTTGACCGGCATTTCCCCCTCTTCACTTCCGCCTTCCTCACCGCCGCACGCCGACGCCCCGGACGCCTGGGTCGACCGGCTGTTGCTGGCCGGTCCTGGAGGCGAGGAGTGCCTGCATCTCGGCGTACCACTCGACCGGGACGCCCTGCGCGCCCTGGTCGACGAACAGGCCGCGCACCTCGCCGCGGCCGGACTCGGCCCCGGCGGCACGGCCGCGCTACGGCTGCCGCCCTCGGTGGCGTTCGTCACGGTGCTGCTGGCGTGCTGGCGGCTCGGCGCCCAAGTGGCGCTGCTCGACCACCGATTGACGGACCACGAGGTCGACGCGGCGGTGGCGCGGCTGGCCCCGCAGGTCCTGGTAGGCTCCGCCCACCGGCCCGCGGCGGCCCTGCGCGGCTTCTCCGAGGTCGAGCCGGTGGCCGTCCGGCTGCCGGAAGGGCGCCCGGCCCGCACCGGGCACGCGCTGATCCAGCTCAGCTCCGGGTCCACCGGCCCGGCCAAGGTCATCGCCCGCACGGCCTCCGACCTGCTCCGCGAACTCGACTGCTACCACAGGCTGGTGGAGTTCCCCGGCGAGGGCGAGCGGGTCGTCCTGCTGTCCTCCGTGGTGCACGTGCTCGGCCTGGTCGGCGGACTGCTCAACAGTCTGCACGCCCGGGCCTCGCTCACCGTGCCCGAGCGGATGACGGCGGCGGGCATCCTCGCCGCGGTCGCCGCCGGCGACCGGCCGACCACCGTCATCGGAGTGCCCTTCCACGCCGAACTGCTGGCCGGCGCCGTCACTCCCCCGGCGCTGCCGGGGCTGCGGCGGATGATCGTGGCCGGCGAGCTGGTCCGCCCGGGCCTGCCCGCGCTGTTCGCCGACCGCTACGGCGTCCCGCTCGGCACCATGTACGGGATGACCGAGACCGGGGTCATCGCCACCGACCTGTCCGGCACGCTCCACCCGGCCAAGCAGCCCGTCCACGGGATGCGGCTGCGGCTGGTCGCGGGCGAACTGCGAATCGGCGCGGAATCCTCGCCCTACCCGGGGCTGGACGACCCGACCCGCTGGTCGGACGGCTGGCTGCACACCCGCGACGCGGCCGAACTCGACCCGGCCACCGGCCTGGTCACCGTCCTCGGCCGCCTGGACTCGCAGGTCTCGATCGGCGGCCTCAAGGTCGACCTCACCGAGGTCGAGCAGACGCTCACCGCGCTGCCCGAGGTCCGCGAGGCCGTCGTGGTCTTCGAGGACGGCGCGATCGAGGCCTACCTCGCCACCGAACCCGACGCCGACCTCGCCCTCGTCCAGGACGGGCTGGCCCGCCGGCTCGCCGCCTACAAGCGGCCGCGACGGCTCGCCCTGCTGCCCCGACTCCCCCGTACCGCCACCGGAAAACTCCTGCGCGACCCGGCCGCCCTGCGCAGCACCGCCACGGCCGCCGCGCTCTGATCCACCGCACGCACCCCGACAAGGAGCCACACCATGCAGGACCGCGTCCGCGAGTTCGTCCTCGCCTCGCTCACCGAGATGCAGTACGACGTCTCCGAGGTCACCGGGGACACCGACCTCGGCCCGGCCGGGCTGGACCTCGAATCGCTCGCGCTGGCCGAGCTGTCGGTGCAGGTCGAGGACGAGTTCGGGATCAAGTTCGACCTCGACGAGATGGAGACCACCGCGCTGATGACGCTCGACGAGTTCACCGCCGACGTCGTCAAGCGGATCGCCGCCAGCACCACCGCCGCCACTGCCACCGCCACCGCCGGCAGCCCGGCGTGAGCGGCTCCGCCCTCCCCGACCGGGCCGAGGTCCGCGCGATGCTGGCGGCGTTCGGGCAGCGCGCCGCCGACACCGTGCCCGACGACCTCGGATCGCTCGAACTCACCTGGCTCATAGCCGAGTTCGAGCAGCGCTACGGCATCCAGGTGGACCTCGACGACGACCGCTTCGGCGCCGTCCGGACGGTCGACGACGCCACCGAACTGCTGCGTTCGGCCGTCCTGGCCGAACGTGTGGGCGCCCGGCCATGACCACCGGCGCGCCCTCCGCACACCGGCCGCGCGGCCGGCCGGTGGTCACCGGGCTCGGCGTGCTCAGCGCCGCCGGGCGCGGACTCGGCCCGCTGACCGAGGCCGCCGCCCACGGCAAGACCGCCTTCGGCCCCGTCACCCGCTTCGACGTGAGCGCCCGCCGCGCCACCCGGGCCGCCCTGCTGCCCGACGACGTGCCGCTCGCGCACACCTTCCCGCTGGCCCGCGCGGTGCTCGACGCCGTCGGCCAGGCCTGCCGCCAGGCCGGACTGACCGCCGCCGACGGCGCGGACACGCCCGTCCTGCTCGCCCTGCACAGCGACGAACGGACCAGGGGCACCGCCGACGCGGTGGCCGCCGGCGTCCGCGCCGCCTGGGGCACCGCGGGCGTCACCCGGGTGTACACCGGCGCCTGCGTGGCAGCCGCGACCGCCGTCGCGGACGCCGCGGCGCTGGTCGCCACCGGGCGGCACGAGCGGGTCCTGGTCGCGGCCGGGCACCTGGTCGAGCCGGGCGTGTTCGCCGTCTTCGACGCCGGCCGCGCGCTGGCCCGGGACGGCGAGCTGCGCCCGTTCAGCACCGGCCGCACGGGCACCCTGCTCGGCGACGCGGCCGCCGCCGTGCTGGTCGAGGCCGCCCCGGCCGCCGAACGGCGCGGCGCCACCGCCCTCGCCCGGCTGGCCGGCTGGGGCCGCGCCGGGGACGCCCACCACGTGTGCCGCCCCGAACCGGACGGCGCCGGAGTCGCCCGGGCCGTCGAGGCCGCGCTCACCCGCGCCGGCGTCGCCCCGGCCGAGGTCGGCTACGTCAACGCCAACGGCACCGGCTCCACCCTCGCCGACCAGGCCGAGGCGAGCGCGCTGCGCCGGGTCTTCGGCGCGCACACCGCCGAACTCCCGGTCAGCTCCAGCAAATCCGTCCACGGGCACGCCCTGGAAGCCTCCGCCCTGCTCGAACTCGCCGTCACCATCGGCGCGTTGGGCACCGGCCTGCTCCCGGTCAACGCCGGCTGGCTCGGCCCGGACCCGGACGTCGGCCTGGACCTCGTCCTCGACGGCCCCCGCGCCGCCCGCCCCCGCTACGCACTCAGCCTCAACTCCGCCTTCGGCGGCGCCAACACCGCCCTGCTGGTGGCCCCCGCATGACCGGCCACCGGCCCCCGCCCGCCGTTCGACGGCGCCGACCCCGTACCCCGGCACCCACACCATGACCACCGACGCCACAGACCCCGACGCCACGAACTTCGCCGCACCCGCGCCGGCCGCCGCCCGGCTGCGGGTCCTCGCCGAGGCCCGCCGACCCGACCCCGGCTCGGCCGACCCCGACCTGGCCGGCCCGCCACCACCGCTGCCCGGCTTCGCCGCCTCCGGCTTCAACCCGCTGGTCGCCGACACCGCCGACCGCTGCCTGCGCGCCCACCACGGCGCCCCGCCCGCCCCCGGGCGGACCGCACTGCTGCTGGCCAGCGCCGACGGCGACCGCGCCACCGCGCGGGCCATCGACCGGAGCGCCGAACCCGGACGGCGCCCCGCACCCCTGTTGTTCTTCCAGTCCAACCCCAACGCCGTCCTCGGGCACATCGCCGCCCGCTGGGGTCTGACCGGCCCCGTCGTGGCGATCAGCCCGGCCCGCGCCGTCCCCGGGCAGGTGCCCTCGGACGCGCTCGACCTCGCAGCGCTGCTCCTCGCGGACGGCGACGCCGACCAGGTGCTGGTCATCGCCGCCGAACCGGGCGACGACGGACCGGGCGAGGCCGCCGGACACGCGGTGGCCGTCCTGGTCACCGGCTGACGTCCCGGTCACCGACCGAGTCACCGACTCAGTCACCGACCGAGTCACCGACTGAACCGTCCGGCCACCGCCGGCCGTACCCACGAACGAGGCCCGACGACTGAAGCAGCCGCACCCGGCAGACCAGCACCCGGCCCCGTCACCCACCCAGGCCCCGTCGCACCCGCCGACAGCCCACCGACACCCGCCGACACCCTTCGCCGCCCGCGCGGCCGCCCGACCCACGCCAACCGATCAGCCGCCCGGGCCGTCTCCGGCCCCGAGGGAGGGATCCACCCCGTGACCATCCGCAGTGTCCGCAGCCTGATCGCGGACGACCCCGACGTGGGCGCCGGCAACGTCCTGACCGCCCGGCTCGCACTCGGCCTCGGCCTCGACGAACCGCTGCTGACCTTCGACACCCCGGTGGACGACCACCCCGCCTGGCAACCGCTCACCCTGCGCGAACTCGACCGCGCCGTCCGGGCCCGCGCCGCCGCCCTGCACGCCCTCGGCATCACCCGGCGCGACCCGGTGGTGGTCTTCGCGAGCGACGCCGCCGACCACGTGCTCGCCTTCCTCGCCCTGACCCGGCTCGGCGCCATCCCCGCGCTGCTCAACCCCAACGTGGACGGCGAGCGGGCCGCCCGCTACATCGCCCGACTCGGCGCCGTCGGCGTCCTCGCCGACCCGGCCCACCTGGCCGCGCTGGCCGGCCACGACCCCGGCGCGCCGCTGCTGCCCGAGATCTCCACCCTCGGCGCGGGCGACCCGGACGCCGCCCCCGAGCCGTACCGGCACTGGTCCGGCGACCCGGTGGCGATCACCCACTCCTCCGGCACCACCGGAATGCCCAAGGCCGTCGTCCACTCGCACGCGAGCCTGTACGCGGCGATCCGCCACCGGCTGCGGCTGCCCCGCCCGCAGGGCCAGGACCGGATGCTCAGCGCACTGCCCGCGCCGCACGCCGCCACCCTGATCG
This sequence comes from Kitasatospora sp. NPDC088264, assembly GCF_040685715.1. Taxonomy (NCBI): domain Bacteria; kingdom Bacillati; phylum Actinomycetota; class Actinomycetes; order Kitasatosporales; family Streptomycetaceae; genus Kitasatospora; species Kitasatospora sp. NPDC088264. The sequence continues at coordinate 24,167 of NZ_JBFBIR010000011.1, read as the reverse complement.
CGCTCAACCTGGCGCTCAGCTCGCACACCGAACTCGCCGTGCTGTCACGGCAGTCCGGCGCCGGGGTGCTGGACGCGATCGAGCAGTGGCGGCCCACCGGGGTGATCGGCTTCGCCGCCACCTGGGCCGAACTCGCCCACCACGACCTCGCCGCCCGGGACCTCGCCACCGTCGCCCTGTGGTGGAACACCGGCGACTGCGCGCACGAGGTGCACATCCGCCGCCTGATCGCCACCGGCAGCCGGGAGTCCGTCACCCGCGCGGGCCGCACCCGGACGCCGGGCTCGCTGTTCGTCGACGGCCTGGGCTCCACCGAGATGGGCCACTCGCACTTCTTCATCACCCACGGCCCCGGCACCGAGCGCTACGGGCGCTGCGTCGGGCGCCCGCACGCCTTCGTCGACTGCGAGGTGGTCGGCCCGGACGGCGAGCCGCTCGGCCCCGGCGAGGTCGGCGAACTCGCCACCTCCTCACCGACCCTGGCACTCGGCTACTGGAACGACTCGGCCACCACCTTCCGCACCCGGATCCGCGGCCGCTTCCTCACCGGCGACCTGATGTACCGGGACGGGGAGGGCTACTACTACCACGTCGACCGGGCCGTCGACTCGGTCGAACTCGGCGACGGCAAGCGGCTGTTCACCGCCATGTCGGAGGAGCGGGTGCTGGCCGCCCGCCCGGACGTGGCGGACTGCACGGTGGTCGCCGTGCGGGACGGCGAGCGCGTGGTCACCGACGTGCTGCTGATCCTCACCGCCGACGCCGACCCGACCGCCGACCGGACCAAGGACGTCATCGCCGCCCTGGACGAGGCCGCCGCCGCAACCGTACGCCAGGTGCTGGTCGTCTCCGGGGACGACATCCCGCTCGGCCCCACCGGCAAGGTCCGCAAGGTACTGCTGCGCCAGCGCTACCTCGACGCCGCGGCCGGTGCCCGATGACCCGCCGCGAGGGCGCCGTCGTCACCGGCCTCGGCCTGGTCTCGCCGCTCGGCCGCAAGCCCGCCGAGGTGTTCGACGCGCTCAACGCCGGGCGCTCCGGACTGACCGCCGTCCCCGAGGGCCACGCCGCGCACGGCTGGCTGCCCGCCGCCGGGATCGCCCCCGCCGTGGACGGCCGCGAGGTGCTGCCGCCCACCGAGACCCGCTGCGTGGACCGCTTCGTGCTGCTCGCCCTGGCCGCCGCCGACGACGCGCTCGCCGACGCCGGCCTGGTCGTCGGCCGGGACGCCGACCCGCACCGCACCGCCGTGGTGCTGGCCACCGGCGGCGGCGGACTGGAGACCTTCGAGCAGCAGTCGCACCGCCGGCTGGAACGCGGCCGCCCCGGCGTCAGCCCGTACCTGCTGCCGGGCATGCTCTCCAACATGGCCACCGCCCGGATCGCCATCAAACACGGCATCCGCGGCTACAGTTCGGCCGTGGTGACGGCCTGCGCGGCCGGCGCCCAGGCCGTCGCCGAGGGGCTGCGGCTGATCCGCTCCGGCGACGCGGACGTGGTGGTGTGCGGCGGCACCGAGTCCTCGCTGCACCCGACCATCGCCGCCGCCTTCACCAACGCCCGTGCGCTCGCCCAGGGTTGGGAGGATCCGGAGCAGGCCAGCCGGCCCTTCGACACCCGCCGCAACGGCTTCGTGCTCGGCGAGGGCAGCGCCGTCCTCGTCCTGGAACGCGCCGACCACGCCGACGCCCGCGGCGCCGCCGGGTACGCGGACGTCATCGGCTGGGGCGCCTCGACCGACGCCCACCACCCGACCATGCCCCGCCCCGACGGCTCCGGCGCCGCCGACGCGATGCGCTCCGCGCTCGCCAACGCCAGCCTGGCACCGGGCGACATCGACTACGTGAACGCCCACGGCACCGGCACCAAGCTCGGTGACGTGGCCGAGACCGCCGCCCTGCGCGCCGTCTTCGGCGCGCACCCGCCCGCGGTCAGCTCCACCAAGGGTGCCACCGGCCATCTCCTCGGCGCCGCGGGCGCGTTGGAGGCGGCGGTGACCGCCCTGGCGGTGGCGAGGGGGACGCTGCCGCCGACACTCAACCTGACCGACCCCGACCCGGCCTGCGACCTGGACCACGTCCGGGGCGGGGCCCGGTCCGCACCGGTGCGCGCCGCGCTGAGCAACGCCTTCGCCTTCGGCGGCCACAACCTCAGCCTGATCCTCGGCCCGGCGTCCACCCGGGCCGCCAAGTAGCGCGCCGATCCGCGCCCTTCCATCCCTCCGGGGGAGATCCCGTTGTCCATCCAGTCCATCACCCACGTCGAGTTCCACTGCGCGGACGCCGACAAGACCGCGGCCGGGCTCTGCGCCGACTTCGGCTTCGCCGCCGACGCCCCGGAGACCGCACCGGACGGCGCCCGCACCATCCGGCTGCGCCAGGGCTCGATCCGGATGCACCTGGCCTCCGCCGCCGACCCCGACCACCCGGTGGCCGGCTTCGTCGCCCGGCACGGGGACGGCGTCGCCGCCCTCGCCCTCGCCTGCACCGACCCGCAGGCCGCGCTGGAGCGCGCCGAGCGGCACGGCGCCCGCGTGCTGGACCGGGCCGGCCGGCTGATCGCCGGCTTCGGCGACACCGCCCTGAGGTTCGTACCGCCGCGCCCGGCCGAACCCGCCGACGAGCCGGGCCTGCTGGACGCCCTGGACCACGTCGCGATCTGCGTCCCGGCCGGCGAACTCGCCGACGCCGTACGGTTCTGCGAGGCCGCGCTCGGCTTCCACCGGATCTTCGGCGAGTACATCGAAGTCGGCCGGCAGGCCATGGACTCCAGCGTGGTGCAGAGCGCCTCCGGCGAGGTCACCTTCACCCTGATCGAGCCGGACACCACCCGGCGGCCCGGCCAGATCGACGAGTTCCTGGCCTCCCACGACGGCGCCGGAGTGCAGCACCTGGCCTTCCGCACCGGCGACATCGCCACCGCCGTCCGCACCGCCCGGGCCAACGGCGTGGAGTTCCTGAGCACCCCGGGCACCTACTTCGACGCCCTGGCCGAGCGGTTCGGCGAGACGGCGATCCCGGTGGAGACCCTGCGCGACCTGCACGTGCTCGTCGACCAGGACCACGGCGGCCAGCTGTTCCAGATCTTCGTCCGCTCCACCCACCCCCGGCGGACGTACTTCCTGGAGCTGATCGAGCGCCAGGGCGCCGGCACCTTCGGCACCGCGAACATCAAGGCCCTGTACGAGGCCGTCGAGCGGCAGAGCTCCGACGCCGCCGTCTGACCGCCGCCCACACCTCAAGAAGGGGCACACCCCATGACCACCGCCGTCGAGTTCCGCCTCAGCGAGGCCGAACACGCCCTGCTGCCCACGCCCGAGGAGGTGGCCCACTACCGCGAGCACGGCTGGTACCTGTCCCGGAAGCTGTTCAGCGACGAGGAACTGGACACCCTCCAGGCCGCCACCGAGCTCTACTACGGCGGCCACCGCGACCGCGAACTGCCCGCCCGCCCGCCGCGCCTGGCCGCCTGGGATCCCTCGCAGGGCCCGATCCAGCGGCACAACGACTACGTGCACTACGAGAGCGACGCCATCGGCGCGATCCTGCGCAAGCCGCTGATCGGCGCGGTGGCCGCCCTGCTGGCCGGCGCCGAGGAGATCCGGGTGTTCCAGGCGACCCTGATCTACAAGCCGCCGGTGCCCGGGGAGCCGAGCAACCAGGTGCCCTGGCACTTCGACAAGCACTACTGGCAGACCTCCACCTCGGAGGAGATGCTCACCGCGTTCATCCCGTTCCACGACTGCCGCGAGGAGAACGGCACCATCACCATGGTGGACGGCAGCCACCGCTGGCGGGAGCTGGACTCCGGCGAGGACTCCACCCGCCACTTCGCCGACCGCGACCGCACCCAACTCGACGACATCCTGGCCGCCAACGCCGCCCACAACGGGCAGCAGGTGCGCACCGTCCCGATGCACATCCCGCGCGGCCACATGTCCTTCCACCACTGCCGCACCTACCACGGCAGCGGCCCCAACCTGGCCTCCTTCCCCCGCCGGGCCGTCTCGCTGCACCTCCAGGACGGCGCCAACGAGTACCGCCGCCACACCCGGGCGGACGGCGGCCCGGTGGTGTACAACCACGACGTGCTGGTGCGCCGCACCGCCGACGGCCGGCCCGACTACGCGGACCCGCAGTTCTGCCCGACCATCTGGCGGGGGGCCCGGTGACGGCTCCCCCGGCGACCCTGCCCCCCGGCACCGCGGCCCCCGGCAGCGCGCCGCTGGACACGCCGGCCGAGCGCTACCGGATGCTGCGGCTGATCCGCGGCTTCGAGGAGCTGGCGCTCGGCCTGGTGAAGGCCGGCGCGATCCCCGGCGGCATCCACCCGTACATCGGGCAGGAGGCCGTCGCGGTCGGCGTCTGCTCGGCGCTCGGCCCCGCCGACCGGCTCACCAGCACCCACCGCGGCCACGGCCACGTGCTCGCCCGGGGCGCCGCACCGCACCGGCTGCTCGCCGAACTCGCGGGCCGCGTCGACGGGTTGAACGGCGGCCGGGGCGGCTCGATGCACGCCGCCGACCTCTCGCTCGGCATCCTCGGCGCCAACGGCATCGTCGGCGCCGGCGCCCCGATCGCGGTCGGCGCCGCCTGGACCGCCCGCCAGGCCGGGGACGGCCGGGTGGCCGTGGCCTTCTTCGGCGACGGCGCGCTCAACCAGGGCGTGCTGCTGGAGTCGTTCAACCTCGCCGCGATGTGGCGCCTGCCGGTGGTGTTCGTCTGCGAGAACAACGGCTACGCCACCACCCTGCCCGCCGCCACCGCGGTCGCGGGCAGCGCGACCGGGCGGGCCGCCGCCTTCGGCATCCCCGCCGAGGAGGTGGACGGCATGGACACCGAGGCCGTCCGCGCCGCCGCCCTGCGCGCGGTGGAGCGGGCCCGGTCCGGCGGCGGCCCCGGCTTCCTGGAATGCCGCACCTACCGCTACGAGGGCCACCACACCATGGAACGCCGGATGAAGCTGCACTACCGCACCCCCGAGGAGGTCGAGGCCTGGCGCGCCCGCGACCCGCTCCCCCGGGCCGCCGCCCAGCTGGAGCAGCCCGCCGTCGCCGAACTCGACGACGCGGTGGCCCGCCAGCTCGCCGCCGCCGAGGAGTTCGCCCTCGCCTCCGAACACCCCGACCCGGCCGACGCGTTGGACCACCTGTACGCCGACGGCCTGCGGCCCCGGGCCGGGGCGGTGGCATGACCAGGCTCTCGTACACCAAGGCCCTCAACCGGGCGATCGCCGACGAACTCGCCGACGACCCGGCGGTCTGCGTCTTCGGCGAGGACATCGGCGCCGGGATGGCCGGCCCGACGCTCGGCCTGCTGGACCGCTTCGGGCCCGAGCGGATCGTCGACACCCCGCTGTCCGAGCAGGCCTTCACCGCCATGGCGATCGGCGCGGCGCTCACCGGGCGGCGCCCGGTGCTGGAGTTCCAGATCCCCTCGCTGCTGTTCCTGGTCTTCGAGCAACTCGTCAACCAGGCACACAAGTTCTCGCTGATGACCGGCGGGCAGGCGAGCGTCCCGCTGACCTGCCTGGTGCCCGGATCGGGCTCCCGGGACGGCTGGGCCGGGCAGCACTCCGACCACCCGTACAGCCTGTTCGCGCACGCCGGGGTGAAGACCGTGGTGCCCGCCACCCCGACCGACGCCTACGGGCTGCTGCGCTCGGCGATCCGCGACCCGGACCCGGTCGTGGTGTTCGCGCCCGCCGCCGCCCTCCCGGTGCGCGAGACCGTCACCTGGGACCTCGCGCCGATCCCGCTCGGCCGGGCCCGGATCCACCGCCCCGGCACCGACGTCACCGTGGTCGCCGTCGGACACCTGGTGCACGACGCGCTCGCCGTGGCGGACGAGGTCGCCGAGGACATCTCGGTCGAAGTCCTCGACCCCCGCACGCTGTACCCCCTAGATTGGGCCGCGCTCGCAGCCTCGCTGGAACGCACCGGCCGGCTGGTCGTCTTCGACGATTCCAACCGCAGCTGCGGCTTCGCCGCGGAGGTGCTGGCCACCGCCTCCGAGGAGATGCGCCTGATCGCCCCGCCCCGCCGGGTCACCCGCCCCGACGGCGCCGTCCTGCCGTTCGCCCCCGCCCTCGACCGCGCCCTCCAGCCCGGCCGCGAGCAACTGCGCCATGCCCTGCACGCCGTCCTCAAGCACCCCTGAGCAGAAGGAGCCGCCTTGTCCACCAACCGCTACCACTGGGACCGTTCGCACCCCGGCCTGACCAGCCTCCAGCAGGCCATCGACCCGCTGCGCCGCGAGGTGGTCGGCCACGGCGTCTACGGCGGGCTGACCAGCATCGGGCGCGTCCGCACCTTCCTGGACAGCCACGTCTTCGCGGTCTGGGACTTCATGTCGCTGCTGAAGAGCCTGCAACGCGACCTCACCAGCGTCGAGGTCCCGTGGGTCCCGAGCGGGCCGACCGCCAGCCGCCGGCTGATCAACGAGATCGTGCTGGTCGAGGAGAGCGACGAACTCGGGGAGGGCTACACCAGCCACTTCGAGCTGTACGTCGAGGGCATGCGGCAGGCCGGCGCCGACCCGGGCCCGGTGGAGGAGTTCCTGGGGCTGCTGGGCACCGGCACCGCCGTCCCGCAGGCGCTGAAGGCCGCCGCGGTGCCGCAGGCCGCCGTCGACTTCACCGGCACCACCTGGTCGATCATCGAGAACGCGCCGGTGCACTGCCGGGCCGCCGCCTTCGCCTTCGGCCGCGAGGACCTGATCCCGGACATGTTCGCGCAGGTGGTCGGCATCGACGACCCGGACGGCGTGCTCACCGTCTTCAAGGACTACCTGGCCCGGCACATCGAGGTCGACGGCGAGCAGCACACCCCGATGGCGATGCAGATGCTGATCGACCTGTGCGGCGACGACCAGGCCAAGTGGGACGAGTGCGCCGAGACCGTCCGCACCGCGCTGCGCGCCCGGGTGCAGCTGTGGACGGCGATCGAGGCCGCCTTCGCGTAGCGCGGCCCAGGCGCGGCCCAGGCGCGGCTCACCCCGCGCGTCGCGGTACGACTCACGCCACGTGCGGTACGGCTCAGATCACCTTCGGGACGGCGGCGGCCGACGCGGGCAGTTCGTCCGCCGCCCTCCGGAAGCGGTGCAGCGCGGCCCGGCCCTCCGCCCCCCGCACCCGGGCGGCGAGCCGGGCCGGCAGCACCACGGTGGTCAGGTATCCGGTGCCGCCGAACCCCTCGACCGTCCAACTCACCCAGGGAAGCGGATAGTTGGCGGCCGGGCTGAAGAACACCGGCCGGTGCCCCTGGAAGCTCACCCGATAGGCCCCGAACCGGCTCCAGTTCGAGAAGCTGAACCGGCGCTCCTGCGGGTCGAAGCCCAGCGGCACGCAGTCCCGCAACCGGGAGCGGCCGAGCGAGGCCAGGAAGCCGAGATTGGAACGCAGGTTGAGGTGGGCGGCCGGGAACTCCTCGACCGCCGCCCGCAGCGCGCCCGCGAGCGCCGCCGGGCCGTCCTCGGGCCGGTACGACACGTGGACGTCGCCCAGCAGGTTGCCCACCAGGGCGGGTGAAAGTCCGAGCCAGCGCCGGGCGTTGACCGGTACGGTCAGCCAGCGCTCCGCCTCGTCGCCATCCAACTCCCTTATGGTGCTGACGACATGGGCGCATAGCACGTCACCGGAGGAGAGCCGTCGGCCGGCCGTCTCGCTGAACTCCGCGCGCATCCGCTCGACTTCGGCGTCCCCGAAGTAGATCTGGACGGTCCGGTTGGCCCGCGGACCGACCGCCACCTCGCGGGCCAGCAGCTGCGCCTGCGCCGTCGAGGGCACCCGGAAGCCGGGCCGTCCGCAGTCCTCGGCGGGGAGCACCCGGTCCAGCAACTCGTCCTGATCCTCGACCAGTTCGGCCTCCGGCAGCTCCTCGTCCTCGACCGCCGCCGACCAGATCCGCAGCAGCAGCATGAAGCTGTGCAGATCGCCGATCGCGTGGTGCCAGGAGCAGCCCAACACCGTCCCGCCGTCTCCGGTGCGGGTGACCCGGACGGTGAGCAGTGGTACGCCGCCACCGCGCGCGGCCGGGGCGTCCACCGGATCGACCAGTTCGGAGCCGGCGGCCGTCACCCGGCCCATCGCCTCGGCGAGCGTGCCGTCCACGGTGTAGACGTCCAGCGGGACGCCGGAGTCGTCGCAGACCGCTTCGAGGGCGCCTCCCCCGCCGGTGCGCAGCCGCCCGGCGAACACCGGCACCCGGTCGAGCGCGCGGGCCAGCCCGGCGGCCAGCCGGTCCTCGTCCAGCGCCTGGTCGAAGTAGAGCACGACCGAGACGGCGAGGTCCGCCAGCATGGTGTCCATCAGGCCGCAGTGCAGCACCGTTCCGGGGGCACGGCCGGCCCTGACAGTCCGGGATCTTCGCAACACCGGCCAACTACTCATGCGTTCCGTCCCCGATTGTTCGGCGGGTGGCGTGCGGGCACGCCGAACGATAGTGCCGCGCCGTCACAGTGGTCCAGTCCAATCCCGGGATCCGGAAAGGCCGCTGGACTGCTGCGGCGATAGAATGCCCAGCATGGGAGAGCGCCCGGGCGCACCCACCGCGCCGCCCCTCGTCCTGGTCACCGACACCGGGTCGCTGCTGATCGACCCGGCCCTGGCCTACCACCTCGGCCGCGACCCGACCAGCGAGGTCGTCCTGGACGACCCCCGGGTCTCCTGGCACCACGCCGTGCTGCGGGCCACCGACGGGCACTGGCTGCTGGAGGACGCCGGCAGCACCAACGGCACCTACGACCAGGGCCGCCGGGTCGACCGCGAGGACATCGGCCCCGGCACCCGGCTGCGCTTCGGCGACCCGGCCGACGGCCCGTCCGCGACCTTCGCCGGCCTGCCCCGCCCCGACCCCGGCGAACGGCCCTCCCTGCTCGCCCCGCAGGCCTCCGGCACCTTCCGCAGCCCTAGCTCGGTGCTCCAGCTGCCCGGCCGCACGGTCCGGATCGGCCGCTCGCACGACAACGACCTGGTCCTGGACGACCTCGTGGTCTCCCGCCACCACGCCGAACTGCGCGAACTGCCCGGCGGCGGCCACGAGATCGTCGACCTGGACAGCCACAACGGCACCTACCACAACGGCCGCCCGGTGCAGCGGGCAGCGGTCGGCCCGGCCGACATCGTCGGCATCGGCCACTCCGCGCTCTGCCTCGCCGACGACCACCTGGTCGAGTACACCGACACCGGCGAGATCTCCCTGGACGTGCGGCACCTGGTGGTCCGGGTCGGGTCCGACCACCGGGTGCTGCTGGACGACGTGAGCTTCCCGCTCGCCGAGAAGGCGCTGCTGGCGGTGGCCGGCCCGAGCGGCGCCGGCAAGTCCACCCTGCTCAACGCACTCACCGGGCTGCGCCCCGCCGACGAGGGCACCGTGCTGTACGACGGGCGCGACCTCTACCGCGACTACGCCGAACTGCGCCGCCGGATCGGCCTGGTGCCGCAGGACGACATCCTGCACACCCAGCTCACCGTCCGCCGCGCGCTCGGCTACGCCGCCGAGCTGCGCTTCCCCGGCGACACCGCGAAGCACGAGCGGGAGGCCCGGGTCGTCGAGGTGGTCCACGAGCTGGGTCTGGCCGGCCGGGCCGACCAGGTGATCGGCAGCCTCTCCGGAGGCCAGCGCAAGCGGGTCAGCGTCGCGCTGGAGCTGCTCACCAAGCCCTCGCTGCTGTTCCTCGACGAGCCGACCTCCGGTCTGGATCCGGGCATGGAGCGCTCGGTGATGCACATGCTGCGCGGGCTGGCCGACGACGGCCGGACGGTGGTCGTGGTGACGCACAGCGTGCTGAGCCTGAACGTGTGCGACCGCCTGCTGGTGCTCGCCCCCGGCGGCCGGACGGCCTACTACGGCCCGCCGGGCGAGGCACTGGCGTTCTTCGGCTTCGCGGAGTGGCCGGAGGCCTTCGAGGCCTTCGAGAACGAGGACCACGAGGCCTGGCAGCGCCGCTTCCGCACCTCCCCGCAGTACGAGCGGTACGTCGCCGCCGAGGCGGTGTCCCTGACTCCGGCCGCGGCACCGGGAGCGCCGGGGGCAGCGGGGCCGGCAGCGGAGCCGGCGCGGGCACCGGTGGCCGGGCGGGACCCGATCGGCTGGGAGAAGCCGCAGGGCTGGTTCTCCCAGCTGGGCACCCTGGTACGCCGGTACACCGCGGTGCTCGCCGCCGACCGGCTGTTCCTGACCATCATGGTGGTGCTGCCCTTCGTGATCGGCCTGATGTGCCGGGTGATGGCCGGCTCCCGGCTCACCCCGGACAACGCCGTGAACTGCCTGCTCACGCTGTGCATCGGCGGCCTGCTGACCGGCGCCGCCAACTCGGTGCGCGAGGTGGTCAAGGAGCGGGCGATCTACCGCCGGGAACGCGTGGTCGGACTGTCCAGATCCGCGTACCTGGTCTCCAAGGTGGTGGTGCTCGGCACGGTCACGGCCGCCCAGGCCGTCGTGCTGACCGTGGTCGGCCTGGCCGGGGTGGACCTCTCCTGGGCGGTGCCGACCGGGGTGGTGATGCCGCAGCTGCCCGAACTGATCATCGCGGTCGCGCTGCTGGCGTTCTCGGCGATGATGCTCGGCCTGGTGGTCTCGGCGATCGTGGACAAGGAGGAGGCCACCATGCCGCTGCTGGTGCTCCTCTCGGTGGTGCAGATCGTCTTCAGCGGCCTGATGCTCAAGCTGCACGGCGTGCCCGGGCTGGAGCAGTTCGCCTGGCTGATCCCGTCCCGCTGGGGCATGGCCGCGATGGCCCGCACCGTCGAGCTGCACGGCATCTTCCCGAGCTCGATCACCGCCGACCCGATGTTCCGCCACGAGCGCGCCGGCTGGCTGCTCGACATCGCGGTGCTGCCCGGCCTCGCGGTCGCGTACGGGCTGCTGGTGCTGGCCCTGCTGCGGCGGCACGAGCCCGCGATCATGCGGCGCTGAGTCCCGAACAGCGGCCCCGGGCCCCGGCCGACCAGCGCCGGTACAATGGGAAGCGACCTGTGGTGCGAGTCCCATCGCTATGACCGCGCGCAGCCGCGGGCTCGCGCGGCGGAGGAAATGTAGCCGCCCATGGACGAGTTCGCGTTCCGCCCCACCCACGTCGCCCCACCGGCCGGGATGGCCACCTGGGCGGCCCCGGACCCGGCCCGGCCCGCCACCCGGCTGGACGCGCTGCTGCCGGTGCGGGTGGTCGCCCGGCAGGGCGACTGGGCGCAGATCCTCTGCTCCAACGGCTGGACGGCCTGGGTCGACGGCCGCCTGCTGGTCGCCCTCCCGGAGCCGCCGCCCACCGCCGGGGGCCCGCCCACCCGGACGGCGGACCCGCGCCCGGCGCTCGTGGAGGCCGAGGCCGCGGTGGCCCGCTACCGCGCCCTGCTGGAGGACCTCGCGGCGGGCGCCCTGGACCTGGAGGCCTTCCGGGAGCGGACCCGTGGCCTGCGGATCGGCCTGGTCGTCGACGCCGAGGCTCTCTGGGTGTTCGACGCGGTGCGCGACCGCTGGTGCTACTGCGACGGGCTCCAGCTCCAGACGTACGCGGCCACCGACCGGCCGGTGCCCGGGCCGTCGCCCACACCGCCCTCCGCCCCGTCGCCCGCCCCCGCCGCCCCACCGGGGCCCGCGCCCGGTCCGTACGCCCCCACCCGGCCGGGCGCGCCGTGACCCCGGCCGAACGACCTCCCGAACGCCCCCTCGACCGGCCGGCCGCCCGGCCCGCGGCCCAGCCGGCCGAACGGGTGCCCGGAGACCGCCCCGACCGCCCCGGCCATGCCGACCAGCCGGACCACCCCGACCAGCTCGACCACCCCGACCGGCCGTCCGCACCCGGCCTGCCGGCCGGCATGGTCGGGCGCCGGATCGCGGGCTACCGGCTGGAGCGCGAGATCGGCCGCGGCGGCATGGCCGTGGTGTACCGGGCCAAGGACCTGCGGCTCGGCCGGACCGTCGCGGTCAAACTGCTCGCCCCCGAACTGGCCCGCAACGAGGTGTTCCGGCAGCGCTTCATGCACGAGTCCGAGGCCGCCGCCGCGATCGACCACCCGCACATCATCCCGGTGTTCGAGGCCGGCGAGCACGACGGCATCCTGTTCATCGCGATGCGCCACGTCGAGGGCGGCGACCTGCGCGGGCTGATGAACCGGGGAGGCCCCTTCTCGGCCGAGCGGACCGCCCGACTGGCCCTGCAGATCGCCTCCGCGCTCGACGCCGCGCACGACCACGACCTGGTCCACCGGGACGTCAAGCCCGGCAACGTGCTGGTCGCCGCCGGGACGGACAGCGAGCACCCCGAGCACCTGTACCTGGCGGACTTCGGCCTCACCAAGAAGTCCCTCTCGCTGAGCGGCCTGACCAGCGTCGGCCAGATCGTCGGAACGCTGGACTACGCCGCGCCCGAGCAGATCTCCGGCAGGCCGCTGGACGGGCGCTGCGACCAGTACGGCCTCGGCTGCGTGGTCTTCGAGATGCTCGCGGGCTCCCCGCCGTTCCGCCGGGAGAGCGACGTGGCGCTGCTCTGGGCGCACCTCAACGACCCGCCGCCCACCTTGCGCGACCACCGCCCCGACCTGCCCGCCGCCGTCGAGGCGGTGGTCGCCCGGGCGCTCGCCAAGGCCCCCCAGGACCGCTACGCCAGCTGCCTGCAGTTCGTCGCCGAGCTGCGCGCGGCCACCGCCGTCGTGCCCGGCCACGGCGCCGCGCCAAGGGCGTGGAGCGGGAACGGGAACGGGCCGCCGACCCGGGTCGTCCAGGCGGTCGTCCCCGGCCTCGCCGCGGCGGCCGTCGTGCCCGAGCCGCCCGCGTGGGCCGCCCCGGTCGTCCACCCGCCGCCGTGGTGAGCGCCGTACCGTCCACCGCCGTCCGCCCCCCAGGAAGCCGACCCCCAGGAAGCCGACCGCCATGAACGCCGTGAGCCAGGTCTTCGCCGTGATCGCCGCCGCGGTCCACCTCCTCGCGTGGCCGCTGGAGAGCTTCCTGTACGGCCACCCGCGGGTGCGCTTCCTGCTCACCGGCAGCACGGCGGACGCGCCGGAGGTCCGACTGTGGCGCTTCAACGTCGGCTTCTACAACCTGTTCCTGGCGCTCGGCCTGGTCGCCGGACTGGTCCTGCTGCACACCGGGCACGCCGCCTCCGGCCGCGCCGTGATCAGCTACGTCGCCGCTTTCATGGTCGCCGGCGGGATCACCCTCTTCGCCTCGGAGCCGAAGGTCTGGCGCGGCGCCCTCGCCCAGGCGCTGCCGGCGGCGGCGATCCTCATCGCCGAGGCGTTCTGAGCGCGCGCCGCCCGGCAGCCGTCAGCCCGCCCCGGGCACTTCCTTGCCGCCGGGCACTTCACCACCCGAAACCTCGCCGCCGGGGACATCGCCGCTGGAGACCTCGCCCCGGCGGCCGGTGCGGGCGGCCAGCAGGGCGCCCAGCGCACCGGTCAGCAGGCCCCAGCCCGCCGCCAGCGGGACGGCCGTCCACAGCACCGGGCGCAGGGTGAGGCTGCCGCCACCGAGGCCGGCCAGCGGGTTGGCGCCGCCGAGGAGCGAGCCGATCAGGTCGCCGAGGCCGCCCTGGCCGACGCCGACGCCGAGCACCGACAGCCCGTAGTCGGCGTCCGCCCTGGTCCAGAGCCCGACCAGCAGTACCGTCACCGCGCCGGCCAGGGCGAACCGGACGGCGTGCTGCCAGAGCCGGACGGTGCGCGGCGAGCGGTACGCGGCGAGGAAGCCGGCCGCGAGCAGCAGCACGGCGGCCAGCGGCAGCAGCCACCAGCTGCGCGCGTCCTGGTCGGCGAGGGTGCCCAGGCTGATGGTGGCCTGCTGCCCGTCCGGTGCCCGCAGCACCTCGGCGAGCGGCCTGGGCACCGGCAGGCCGAGCGCGCCGCTGAGCCGCCCGTGCCACTGCGCGCCGAGCCCGACGCCGAAGGCGAGCCAGACCAGGTCGGGCAGGGCGAGCAGCAGCACGGCCAGGGTCTGCCGGGCGTTGCCGTGCACGATCGCGGTCAGCACCCCGGCCGCCAGCCCGATCACCAGGTACGCCAGCAGGACCAGCCAGAGCGCGAACGCGGCCGGGCGGACGGCCAGTTGGTAGGGCAGCAGAGCGCGCGGCAGCGGCGCCCGCCGGGACACCGCGAAGGTGCCCGCGAGGACGACGAGCAGCCAGGCCAGCCCGATGCCGACCGTGCTCGGGGCATCCGCGTGGAAGCCGACCTCCGGGGTGAGCCCGAGCGCGCCGCCGATGGTCTGCGCCAGGTCGCCGCCGAGCGGGACGTCGAAGGTGTGCCGGGCGCCGAGGGTGAGCAGCGCGAGGGCGACCAGCCAGATCACCACCGTGCGGGCGATCCGGCCGAGCAGTTCGCCGCCGCCGGCCACCGCGCGGAAACGCAGCTGACGCAGGAATACCTCGGCCATCACCACCGCGCCGGCCAGCGAGACGGACAGCGGCATGGCGCTGATCCCGGCATCCACTGCGGCGAACTGCCCAGCCCCACCGTCGAGTTGGATGGATCCGCCGACGGCCAGCGCCACCGCCCCGGCCAGCACGGCCGGGAAGCCGCCGCCCGGGAGGTCGTCGGCGCCGGCCAGCCAGAGACCGAGCGCGGCCACCGCCGCCATGGCGGCGAACCCGGCCAGCACCACGGCGAGTGCGTCCAGCCAGCCGCGCAGGGCGCCGGGCGGGCCCGCGACCCGGGTGGTGGGCTGCTGCATGGCGCCTCCTCGGTGCGTCGGGCTTCGCGTTCCAGGGTGGCCGACAGCGGGCGGGCACGCTCGGCGACGGCCCCCGCACCTGCTGTTGCGGCGGGTGGGGAGCCGGGGGGAAATGGAGGCCAGTGGCAGGAGCTTCCCGGGTCGGCGCGTCCGTCGGCCGCCTGCGAAACGGAGCCTCGATGAGTTCCCAACCGCCGCCGTCCGGCCCGCCGAGCGAACCGCCCCACGGCCCCCCGTCCGGCCCGCTGGCCGGTCCCCCGTCGGGCGGCGGCCGGTTCGGGCCGCCGTCCGGGGCATCCGGCCCGTCCGGTCCGTCCGGCCCCCCGTCCGGGCCGCCTGGTCCGCCCGGCCCGCCCTCCGGGGACGGTCGGGGGCCGCACACGCCGTGGTGGCGCTCCGGGCGGGGGCTCGCGTTGGCCGCCGGCACGCTGGCGGTGGCCGCGGTGGCCACGGTGCTGATCGTGAACAGCCAGGGTGGTGGTCACCACGACACCCTGCCGGCCGCCAACGAGGTGGCCCTCCAGGCCCCGGCCGACCCGGGGCCGGACCCGTTCACCCCATCGGTGGAAACCCAGGGGGTGAGCGCCCCCGCCCCTGCCCAGGCGCCGCAGTCCGCCCAGGCAGCGCAGTCCGGGCCGGGCGGCCGGTCCACGGCCGCCTCCCCGGCGGTGATCCACAGCGTCGAGGGCAGCTCCGCCGGGCTGTACGGCGGGACGATGACCAAGCCCAGCTGCGACACCGAGCGCCTGATCGGGATGGTCTCCAGCGGGGACGCCGGCCGCGCCTGGGCCTCCGCCGCGGGCGTCCAGCAGTCCGACGTCCCGTCCTACCTGCGCTCGCTGACCTCGGCCTACCTGCGGGTGGACACCCGGGTCACCAACCACAACTACAAGAGCGGCGCCGTCGTCGAGTACCAGTCCGCGCTCCAGGCCGGCACCGCCGTCCTGGTGGACGCCCAGGGCGTGCCCCGGGTGCGCTGCTCCTGCGGCAACCCGCTGAAGCCGCCGGTGCTGGTGAGCGACGCCAAGTACACCGGGAAGGCATGGGCCGGCTTCCACCCGACCACGCTGGTCGTCGTGGTGCCCGCGCCGCAGCCGGTGACCGAGATCATCCTGGTGAACATCGAGACGGGCGGCTGGTTCTCCCGGCTGACCGGGCGGATCGACGTGGTCGACCGGAACGTCGGACCGCCCAAGGGGCCGCTGGCGCCCGGCATCCCGCCGCCGGGGAAGATGACGCCCACCACGCCGGCGGGCACGGCCTCGACGTCGCACTCGACCTCCGCCTCGACCTCCGCCTCGACCTCCGGGGCGACCTCCGCCTCGACCTCCGGGGCGACCTCCGGGTCCGGCTCGGCGACGACCTCGGGTTCGACCTCCTCGGGAGCGACGTCCTCGGGCGCCTCGACCGGGACGGGCTCCGCCTCGGCAACGTCGTCCACCTCCTCGGGCGCCCCGACCGGGACGACCAGGTCGACCGGCACCGCGTCCGCGTCCACCGGCTCCTCGGCCAGCTCGTCCACGGGGTCGTCCACCACCAAGACGCCGACCCAGACGCCGAGCACCAAGGCCCCGGAGAGCACGACCGGCTCCACCGCGACGAACACCACCAACGGCACCACCGCGACGACCACCGCGACGACCACCGAGCCCCCGAAGACCGCGACGGCCGGGAGCGCCACCCCCAGCTGATCCGCCCGACCCCCGGCACCGCCCGCCGCCCATCCGCCGCCGGTGGCGGCGCACCTCAGGGCAGCAGCACCTCGGCGTCCTCGGGCCCCAGCACCCGGCCGCCGGCCACACGGACCTCCATCGCCTCGATCGGCGCGCCCGTCCCGCGTTCCACCAGCCGGGCGCGCGGCTCGCCCTCAGCGAAGAACCACTGGTCGCCCCACTGCCGCAGCGCCGTGATCACCGGGAAGAGGGCGCGCCCCTTCTCGGTCAGCACGTACTCCTGGTACGGGCTGCCGTCGGCGGCCGGCGCGAGCGCGAACACCCCGTTGGCGACCAGGTTGGCGAGGCGGGCCGAGAGGATGTTCCTGGCGAGGCCCAGGTTCTTCTGGAACTGGCCGAAGCGGCGCAGCCCGTCGAAGGCGTCGCGGACGATCAGCAGCGTCCAGCCGTCGCCGACGACGTCGAGCGGGCGGGCGACCGGGCAGGTCGACTCCTCGTGCGTGGTGCGCTTCGGCACTTCTCCCACCTTCCACCGGTCGGCGCCCAGCCTATCGGCGAGTCGCGCGGTTGCTTATTGAAACCACATTATGCCATGGTGGCGTGGTAGCACTTTGAAACCAGTCGGCCGTGCCCGCCACCAGGAAGACCCGCCCATGACCTCGCCCACCCGCGCCACCGCCGCCACCGCCGCCGAAGCACCCTCACGTGGCCTGCCACCCGCCGCCGCCTGGCTCCTCTCCGTCGCCTGCGGCCTCGCCGTCGCCAACGTCTACTACTCACAGCCCCTGCTCGACCTCATCGCCGCGGACTACGGCATCGACCCGGCCACCATCGGCCTCGTCGGCACCCTCACCCAGACGGGCTACGCGCTCGGCCTGCTGCTGCTCGTCCCGCTCGGCGACCGCGTCAACCGCCGCACCCTCACGACCGCCCAGCTCGGGCTCTCCGTGCTCGCCCTCGCCGCCGTCGCGCTCGCCCCCTCCGCGTTGCTGATGCTCGCCGCGATGGCTGCCGTCGGCGTCCTCGCGGTGGTCGCCCAGGTCGTCGTCGCGTACGCGGCCTCGCTCGCCGCGCCCGCCGACCGGGGCCGGGTGGTCGGCACCGTCACCAGCGGCATCGTGGTCGGCATCCTGCTCGCCCGCACCGTCGCCGGCACCATCGGCGACCTGGCCGGCTGGCGCGCCGTCTACGTGGTGTCCGCCGTCGCCACCGGCGCGATGGCCCTCGCCGTCGCGGTCGTCCTCCCGGCCGAACGCCACCGACCGTCGGCGCAGACCGAGCAGACCGAGCAGACCTCGCAGACCGCACGGATCAGCTACCCCCGGCTGATCGGCTCGGTGTTCACACTCTTCGCCGAGGAGCCCGTGCTCCGCGCCCGGGCGGTCCTCGCGCTGCTCACCTTCACCTCCATCACCGTCCTGCTCACCCCGATGGTGCTCCCGCTCGCCGCCCCGCCGTTCAGCCTCAGTCACACCCAGATCGGGCTGTTCGGCCTGGCCGGCGCCGCCGGAGCCCTGGGCGCCGGCCACGCGGGCCGCCAGGCCGACCGCGGCCGGGCCGAACGTACCGCCGGCATCGGCCTGTTGGCCATGCTCGCCGCCTGGATCCCGGCGGCCCTGCTGCCGCACTCGGTGTGGTGGCTGGTGCTCGCCATGGTGGTGATCGACTACGGCCTGCAGTCCGTGCACGTGGTCAACCAGCACCTGCTGTACCAGGTCCGCCCCGAGGCGCAGAGCCGGCTCACCGCCGGGTACATGCTCCTCTACTCCGCCGGCTGCGCGGCGGGCGCGATCGGCTCCACCGTCGTCTACGAGCGCTGGGGCTGGACGGCCGTCTGCCTCCTCGGCGCGGCCACCAGCCTGGCCGCGCTGCTCTACTGGCTTGCCAGGAAGCAGAATTGACGAAACCCCCGAACCGCTCCTTCCCCTGATCCGACGGCGCGTCACGGGGCGGGTATCGTCCCGGCCATGAAGGCAGTGTTACGCCGGGTGTGGTCCCTTCCGTTGGCGGGCGCGGTGGTCTCGCTGCTGGTGCTCTGCTGGAGCCTGTTCGCCGCGTCCGCGCAGTGGCGGGCCGCGAGCCGGATAGACGCCGCGCCGCTGCGGGTGGACGGGACGGTCAGCGCCGTGGCCCTGCGCAAGGGCGGCTGGCTCTACACCGTCACCTACCGGGTGGGGGATCGCGACTACCGCACGTCGGCGCTCGGCCTCAAACGGGTCGAGAAGCCGCACGTCGGGATGACCGTCCCCCTGGAGGCGGCGGCGGACGACCCGGCCACCGTCCGCGTGGCCGGTGACCACTACCCCAACGACGACATGCCCGCGACCTACGTGCTGGCCGCGGTGGGCGCCACGGCGGTCCTGCTGTGGCTGGTCGGCCTGCTCGTCCAGCGCGCCCGGGGCCGGACTCCCCTCCCGTGACGGCCGGTTCGGCCGCCGGGCCGGTTCGCCCGCCGCCTCGTGGGTGCGGCCGCGCGGCGCCCGCCGCCGCCCGTCAGTCCACGCAGGGGATGCCGCCGGCCTTGACGGCGGGGCCCTGCATGGGGAGGCCGGCGGCGGGGTCGGTGGTCGCGTCGCCCGGCCCGGTGGCGGCGGCGGAGGGGCTGGGGGTGCGGGTGACGGCGAGGGTGACGACGATGTGGCCGGGGGCGACGACGGCGGCCGCGGTGGCGGTGACGCCGTAGCGGGTGGCGAGCTGCTGGGCGTCGGCCTTGGCGCCGCTGCCGTAGGTGACGGTGGTGGCCCTGGTCCTGGCGGCGGCGTCGCCGATCTTCCCCGGCTGGTAGCCGAGTTCGGTGAGGGCCTTGGACTCGGTGGCGGCCGCGCCGGCGCCCGCGACGGCGTTGACGTCCACGACGGCCCTGGTCACGGTCGGGGAAGCCGCGGACGGCGAGGGGGTGGCGGTCTCGGCGGCCGTCTCGGTGGGCGCGGGGACGGCCTGGACGGGGGCCGGCTCGCGGTTGAACAGCTGCCGGACGATCTTCTTGATCAGCTCCGGGTTGACGGTGTTGACCTCCTGGCCGCCGACGGTCTTGAACCCGGTGATCGGCAGGGTGTTGAACTCGACGTTCCCGCCGGTGAGGTTGGGCGCCTGCTGGGCGAAGTCGAGGATGTTCCACTCGTTGTCGATGACGACGTCCTTCTTCACCACCCCGAACAGCTTCTGCATCTGCCCGAAGTCGTTGAGGATGCCCTGCTGCTTGAGCCGGTACTCGACGGAGGAGATGAACGCCTGCTGCCGGTGGGTGCGGTCGAGGTCGCCGTTGGCGAGGTGGTGGCGCTGGCGGACGAAGGAGAGGGCCTGGGCGGCGTTGAGGGAGCTGATGCCGGCGGGGAGCTTGAGGCCGGTTCCGCCGCCCTCGTGGGCGGCGGTACGGGCGATGATCGGATCGTCGACGGGGTGGTTGAGGCAGACCTGGATCGGCTCGACGGCCTTGGCGATGTCGTAGAAGCCGATCAGATTGACCTCGGCGAAGTGGTCGATCGGGACGTCGAGGAAGCTCTGCACGGTCTGGATGGTGGCGGAGCGCCCGGCTTCGCGGCTCTGCCGTTCCAGGTCGGCCTTGGAGAGCCCCTTGCCGGCGAGTTTCTGCTCGGCGGCCACCTTGGCGATGCCGTAGGCCTCCTTGATCTTGTGCATCTTGCCGTCGGCGCCGGCGGTCTGCACGTAGTCGTCGCGCGGGACGGACAGCGCGGTGACCTTGCCGCCGTTGGCCGGGATGTGCAGGACGATCAGGGCGTTGGTGTTGTAGCCGCCGATCTCGCTCGACCCGGCGTGCAGTTCGTCCTCGACGAACTGCTTGGGCAGGTCGTTGCCGTCCATGTCCTTGCGGCTGTCGAGGCCGATCAGCAGCAGGTTGACGGACTTGTCGAGGTGGGGCGGGGCGTTCTTCTTGGCCTCGCTCAGCGCGGTGGACTTGGTCATGCCGTCGTCGAGGCTGCGGTACTCGTACCAGGTGAAGCCGCTGGCACCGAGGACGGCGACGGAGACGGTGCAGGCAAGGGTGCGCCCGGCGACGGTCAGCGGGGCGGTGCCGCGGCGCGGGGCGCGGCCGCGCGGGCGGAGGCGGGCGGCGCGATCAGCCACGACGGCTCCTTCCGGTCGGGGTGCCCGCACTGCGGGGCCGTCGGCGGTCGAGCGCGACGCGGACCGCGACGACCAGCAGCGCGACCCCCACCGCCGCCGCCATCACCGGGAACGCCCCCACCACCCACCGCAGCGCGCCGGTGCCGAGCTGCTTGCCCTGGTACGCGTCCCGGTTCGCCAGGTACTCGATGCCGGCGGCGCCGAGCAGCACCACGAGCGGGGCCGCGGTGACGACCCACCAGCGGCCGGCCCGGCTGCACAGCGCCGCCGCGGCGCCCGTCCCGCCGACCGCACCGACCGCGAAGAGCACGCCGACGCCGGGGCCGCCGAGTTCGTCCGCGACACCGCCGAGGACGGGCAGGCCGACGGCGGTGAGCAGCACCGTCAGCCGGCCTCCCCGGCGGGCCTGCGGCCGGCGGCGGGAGGCCGCGGTCCGTGGCGGGCGGGCGGCGGGTGGCGCGGCGGGCTCCGCCCGGTCGGCCGCGCGCGAGCGCTGCGCGGGCAGGGCGGGGTCCTCGGTGCGCGGTCCCGCGTCCTGGTACGGCGTTCTCGCCCGCTGCCCGGCCATGCGCACTTCCCTCGCTCGTTTCGGCTGCCGCGGCGCGTGCGCGCCGCCGTGCGTGCCGGGACGCGTTCCGTCCTGGTGGCGGTTCCCAACTTCTACAGTTCTGTAGAAGTTGGGCTGGAGCATACAAACCCATTTCAGCAAAGTCATCCGCCGTCCTTCGGCAGCGGCCGAGCGCCCGGTGGGCCGTCGTTAGGATGGTCATGATCCCCCGCCACGTCGGCACACCATCAGGAACGCGTCAGAGGAGCAGAGCGTCACCATGTTTGAGAGTCTGAAGAACCTCGCGGACAAGGCCACCGACCTCGCCCGCGAGCACAGCGACGTGCTCGGGCAGGGCCTGGACAAGGTCGGCGACGTGATCGACGACCGCACGGACGGCAAGTACAGCGGCCAGATCGACACCGGCGTCGAGAAGGCCAAGGGCTTCCTGCGCAACCTCGACGGCGAGCAGAAGCCGGCCGAGTAGCCTGCCACCGGGCACGGTCGCCGGCGCGATCGGCAGTACGACGGTCGAACAAGGACACGGGCGCACGGGGAGGGGTCGGCAGCGATGAGCGAGGGGCAGCAGGGGTTGCGCTGGGGACGCTGGCTGGTCGTCGGCGTACTCGTCGCGGCCGGGTGGGGCATCGTCCACGGCGGCGACCACCCCACCACGGCGTCGTCCGACGCCTCCCCGTCCGCGACCCCCTCCCCGGACGGTGCCGCGCCCTCCGCGTCCGCGTCCTCCCCGTCCGAGTCCGCCTCGACCGCGCCGTCGAAACCGTCGAAGCCGTCCAGCCGCTACGACCCCGCCGACTACGCGGCCCCGGTGCGCCGGTACGCCGCCGAGGCCGGGGTCAACCCGCAGCTGCTGATGGCGATCCTCTACAACGAGTCCTACAAGCCGCACGACCCGGAGCTCGAACGGGCCTGGCAGCGCGGCAAGCCCGAAGCCTCGTTCGGCATCGCCAACATGCACCGCGCCGCCTTCGACGACACCAAACCCGGCCGCCCCTTCGCCGACCGCAAGTGGGAGGAGCTGCCGGACGACCGCGACCTGGCCGTCCAGGCCGCCGCCTGGCACCTGCACGACCTGGCCGGGCAGCTCCCGGCGCGGCCGAGCGCGCCGCTGAACCACGACGAGCTCCTCGCCCTCGGCTACAACGCCGGCGCGGGCAACATGCTGGCCTTCGCCCGCGGGGTCAAGGTGGGCTCCCAGGCGCAGTCCTACCTCGACCGGCTGCACGACAACTGGGCCAAGTCCGGCACGGCCGTCCAGTAGCGCGGGCGCCCCCGGGGGCGCCCGCGCCGGGGATCAGCTGGCGCCGAGGCGGGCGGCCCACTGCGCGCGCCAGGCCAGCGCGTCGGCGACGCCCTCGGCGATGCCCCGCCGCGGCTGCCAGCCGAGCAGCTCCCGGGCGGTGTCGACGGCCGCGTAACAGCCGATCACGTCGCCCGGCCGGGGGCCCGCCTCGCGGACGTCGAGCTTCACGCCGACGGCCTGCTCGAAGGCGGCGATCAGCTCGCGCACGGTGGTGCCGTCGCCCGTGCCCACGTTGATGACCCGGTAGCGGTCCTCGGCGCCCTCGGCGATCACCTCGTCGAAGCGGAGCAGCGCCGCGACGTGCGCCTCGGCGAGGTCCCGCACGTGGACGTAGTCGCGGATGCCGGAGCCGTCCCTGGTCGCCCAGTCGACACCGGTGACGGTGAACGGGGTGCCGTTGGTGTGCGCCTCGATCAGCTTGCCCAGGGCGTGGGTGGGGTTGAGGTCCTGGAGTCCGGTGCGCAGCCGCGGGTCGGCACCGATCGGGTTGAAATAGCGCAGGGAGATGACCCGCTGCCGCTCGGCGCCCTCCCCCCTGGTCCAGTCCTGGAGCACCTGCTCCATCATCAGCTTGGTGCGCGCGTAGGGGCTGTTGGCCTCGACCGGGCTGCTCTCGTCGACCCGCGCGTCCGGGGTGGGCGCGTAGATGGAGGCGGAGCTGCTGAAGACGACGCGGGTGCAGCCGTGACGCTGGAGGGCGTCGAGCAGTTCGACGGTCTTGCCGACGTTCTCCCGGTAGTAGTACAGCGGCCTGGCCACCGAGTCCGGGACGACGATCCTGGCCGCGCAGTGCACGGCGGCGTCGATGTCCGGGTGCTCGGCGAAGATCCGGTCGAGCAGGGCCGTATCGGCGACGTCGCCCTGGTAGAACACCTTGCCCTCGACGAACTCGGCCCGGCCCTTGGACAGGTCGTCCAGGATGACCGGGGTGATGCCCTGGTCGAGGAGGGCGAACACCACCGAACTGCCGATGAATCCCGCGCCGCCGGTGATCAGGACCTTCTTCATGCGCGGACGCTCCCTTGCGGTCGGCCGGGCGCCCGGTGGCGCCCGGTGGCTTCTGGGACGGTGGTTCGCGCTCGATGGTTCCGCCGCCGGGCTCACCGGCGGCGGAGCCAGAATCCGGTGGCGACCAGCACGACGGCCGCGACGGCGGTGCCGATCGCGGCCCAGGTGGCGGCGTCGGGCGTGGTGTCGGAGGGGGTGTCCCGGGCGGCGGAGCGGGCCCGGGCGGCGCTGTCGGCGGCCGTCGGGGCGGTCGGGACCGTGGGTGGGGCCGTGGGAGCGGGCGCGGGTATCGGGGCCGGGGCGCCGGTCGTCGCGCCCGTCGCCCCCGACAGCGGAGAATCGCCGATCACCGCGGCCTCGACGTCGAGTTCACCCTCGCCGTGCCCCGGCGAGGGGAACGCGCAGTCGACGCTCACCCGCCAGTGCCCGGCCGGGAGGATCTCCCGGGTGGTGTACGTCCCCGGCTCGCCCGGGACGGCGACCAGGCGCCAGGGGCCGACCGTGCGCCCGTCGGTGGCCGTCGCGGCCAGCGTGCCGGTGAACTCCCCGGTGACCGGGTCGTGGTCGTCCTCCCAGGTGGCGATGGTGCTGACGCGGCCGTTCCGCTGGCCGGAGACGTCCAGGTGGACGGTGTCGCCGTGGGCGGCGACCGGCACGGCGGCGGGCAGCACGGCCGCACCGGCGAGGGCGAGGGCGACGACGAGGGGTCGGGTTCGCATGGCGGGAAATCCTCGTGAGGGGTGAGGGGCAGGGAGCGGTGACGCCGGGTGCGGCGGGTGTGCCGCAGCGCGGGCAGTTGTCGCTGCGCACGGCGGTGGCCGCCTGGGACTGCGCCGGGATGGCCGCGCCGGCGGCCGAACCTCC
>NZ_JBFBIR010000010.1:0-180178 GCF_040685715.1 Kitasatospora sp. NPDC088264 | reverse complement strand
GGCCCAGAGGTGGTTCATCATGCCGGAGCGCTGGACCATCGCGCCCTTGGGCTTGCCGGTGGAGCCGGAGGTGAACATCACGTACGCCAGGTCCAATTCACCTCCGACAGAGGTGAGTTCGGCGCCGCTGCTGGAGTCGGACGGGTCGGTCAGCGGCAGGGCGGTGGCCGCCCCGGCGGTGAGCTCGGCGGCCTGCGCCTCGTACCCGGCGCCGACCAGCAGGTGGCGGGCGCCGCCGTCCTCCAGCAGCCCGGTGTTGCGGGCGGCCGGGGCGGCCGGGTCGAGCGGCAGGTAGGCGCCGCCGGCGGCCTGGACGGCCAGCACGCCGGTGACGAAGGGGACGCCGGGCTCGGCGAACATCGCGACCACCGAACCGGTGCCGACCCCGGAGGCGGTCAGCCGGGCGGCCAGGCCCGCCGCGCGGGCGACCAGTTCGCGGTAGTCGATCCGCTCGGCGCCGTCGGCCACGGCCACCGCGTCGGGCGTACCGGCCGCGACGGCGCGGACCCGCTCGACCAGGCCCTGGTCGGCGGCGGTGGCCGGATCCCAGGCGCCGAGCAGCCCGAGCGGTTCGCCGGTCGCGCCCAGGCCCACCTGGCCGAGCGGACGGTCCGCGGGCATGGTGGCGAGGGCGCCGAGGAAGGTCTCGAACCGGGCGAGGTGGGTGGCGAGTTCGGCCGGCTCGTACAGCTCGGGGTTGCCGTCGAGGTGGATCTCGACGGTGCCGTCGTCCGCGTTCAGGACCGTCATGATCAGGTCCTTGACGATGCCGGTGGACAGGTTGACCACGACCCCGCGGCAGTCGCCGAAGGCCAGTTCGGGGTCCTGGTTGAGCACGTTGATGAACGGGCCGAAGGCGCGCTGGTCGTCGATCCGCAGGCCGATGTCGCGGCGGACCCTGTCCCCGCGGTAGCGCTGGTGCTTCAGCGTGCCGGCGACCTCGACCCAGGCCGCGCGCAGCAGTTCGGTGCGGGTCATCTCCGGGCGCACCCGGACGGCCAGCGGCAGGTAGTTGGCGAGCATGCCGGGGATCTCGCGGCTGACCGCGCCGACCCGGCCGGTGACCGGCAGGGTGAGCAGCGGCGCCGGGA
Source organism: Kitasatospora sp. NPDC088264 (assembly GCF_040685715.1). NCBI lineage: Bacteria > Bacillati > Actinomycetota > Actinomycetes > Kitasatosporales > Streptomycetaceae > Kitasatospora > Kitasatospora sp. NPDC088264. Next base: position 179,087 of record NZ_JBFBIR010000010.1, on the reverse strand, counting down.
CCCCGGTGACGCGCTGGGTGTAGGCGGCCATCGCGGCGACCATCAGGACCGGCATGGTGACCTTGCCGTCCTGGGCGAGGGCGTGCAGCGCGGCCGTGGTCGCGGGGGAGAGCCGGGCGGTCTCGCGCAGCGCGACCCGGCCGGGGGCCGGCTCCTGCTCGGAGAGCGAGACCAGCTCGGGCACCGCGCCGTGCCGGTCGGAGGTGAGGCGGTCCGTCCAGTAGGCGCGGTCCTTCTCGACCATCGACGAGTCGAGGTACTTGCGCTCGGCGTCCAGCAGCCGGTGGAAGGCCGGCATGGCGTCGGCGTCCAGCTCGGCCGGGCCCTCGCCGGCGGCCAGCCGGGTGTAGGCGCTGGACAGCTTGGGGTAGAGCAGCGAGCGGCTGAAGCCGTCCGCGAGGATGTGGTGCATGCACAGGTAGAGCAGGTGGTGCTCCGGGGCCAGCTTGATCAGCGCGCCGCGGAACAGCGGGAAGTCGGTGACCTTCATCGGGTCGGCGTGGTCGGCCCGCATCCACCGCTCGGCGGCCTCCGACGGCTCCGCCTCGCCGCTGAAGTCCAGCGTCTTGAGCGGGAGCTGGGCGAGCGGGCGGATGATCTGGCCGGGGGCGCCGTCCTCCTCGACGAACTGCACCCGCAGTCCCTCGGCCTCGTGGCCGAGGCGTTGCAGCGCCCGTCCGAGCAGCTCGGCGTCGAGCGGTCCGCGCAGATCGATGTAGTCCGCCATGTTGTAGGCCAGCGGCCCGGCGGCGAACTGCTCGTCGAACCAGATCTCGGCCTGTGCCGCGGTGAGCGGAAGGACAGCGTTCCGGTTTGTCGTCACTGCTTTGCTCTCCGTCATTCTCAGCCTCAGCCCCGCCTTGAAAACTCTCGACCCTCTGACCCCGCAGGCCCCGGCCCCGCAGGCCCCGACCCCGCCGGTCCGGTCAGCCGGACACCGTCTGGAGCCCGGCGGCGACGCCCGCCCCGAGGCCCCGGTGCTCGACCCCGGGCAGCAGGCCCTCCGGGCCGACCGAACCGCGCACCCACTCGTCGTGGTAGATGGTGTCCATGTAGCGCTCGCCCAGGTCCGGCGAGATGGTCACGGCGGTCACCCGCTCGCGCACGCCGCCCGCGCCGTCGCCGTAGTGCTCGTTCAGCCAGCGCAGCGCGCCGCTGACGGCCGTCCCGGTGGAGCCGCCGAACAGGAAGCCGCCGCGCATCAGTTCGCGGCAGGTCCGGACGGTGTCGGTCTCCTCGACGTGGACCGCCCGCTCCACCAGCGACTCGTCCAGCAGCGCGGGCCGCACGCTGGTGCCCAGGCCCGGGATGTGCCGGGTGGCCGGCGGGGCGCCGAAGGTGACCGAGCCGACGCTGTCGACCGGGACGACCCGCACCGAGGGGCGCCGCTCGCGGAAGTACCGGGCGCAGCCCATCAGCGTGCCGGTCGTGCCCGCGCCGATGAACAGCACGTTCAGGTCCGGGAACTGGCGGGCGATGGCCGGCGCGGTGGTCCGGTAGTGCGCCATCCAGTTGCCCGGGCTCAGGTACTGGTTGAGCCAGACCCGCTTCTCGTCGGCGGCGAGCAGCGCCTTGACGTGGCGGATCCGCGCACCGAGGAAGCCCTCGGTCTCGTGCGGCTCGGTGATCAGGTGCACCTCGGCGCCGTACGACTCCATGGTGCGGCGGGTGACCTCGTTGCAACGAGAGTCGGTGACGCAGATGAACTTGTAGCCGCGGCTGGCGGCGAGCACGCTCAGGGCGACGCCCATGTTCCCGGACGAGGATTCCACCAGGGTCGAGCCGGGGCCGAGGACGCCCGCCGCCTCGGCCTGCGCGACCATTTCCCGGGCCGCTTTCAGCTTGATGGACCCGGCGAAGTTGAACCCTTCGACTTTCAGGAAGAGACGGTGCCCGAAGAACGGCTGCAGATTCACGAAGAGGTCGCTGACCTCGAATTCGTGCGACGCGGAAATGACCGGCACTGGAGACTCCTGGCCTTCGGTAACGAATTAGCCTCGGCGGCAAGCCTCCCGCCGGGCGCTGACGAGGGGCTGACGGACTGCTGACGGGGTCGGCGACCAGGGTTTCGGACCCGCCCGGAGGCGCGCGTCAGCCGTCCGTCAGTTGCCGGTCAGTTGCTCGTCAGCGCCATCGGAAAGCGTTTGTTATTCCGCACTTGCAGGCCTTCCACGAGGAGCCCGGTTTGAATCGGCCGTCCGCCATCAGTGAAGTCCTTCCGCTCTCGCCGCTGCAACAGGGACTGCTCTTTCTCTCGGAGTACGACCGTGAGGGGACGGACGTCTACACCATTCAGCTGGTCCTCGACCTGGACGAGCTGACCGACGCCGATGCCGCCGCGCTGCGCACCGCGGCGGGCCTGCTCCTGGAACGGCACCCCAACCTGAAGGCCTGCTTCCGGCACCGCAGGAACGGCGAGGCGATCCAGGTGATCCCCACGTCGGTCGAACTGCCGTGGCGCGAGGTCGCGGTGGCGGTCGGCGCGGCCGGGCCGGAGGCGGAGTTCGACCGGCTCGCCGAGGAGGACCGGCTGCGCCGCTTCGACCTCGCCCGCCCGCCGCTCCAGCGGCTCACCCTGGCCCGCGCCGAGGGCGGGCGCTGCCGGCTGGTCTGGACCGTCCACCACATCCTGGTGGACGGCTGGTCGATGGTCTCGCTGATCGGCGAACTCGCCGCGCTCGCCGAGGAGCTGAAGGCCGGCGGCGCCCCCGCCAGGCAGCCGCAGGCCGGCGCGGCCCGCTACCAGGCGCACCTGGCCTGGCTGGGCGCGCAGGACAAGGAGGCCGCCCGGCAGGCCTGGACCGCCGCCCTGGCCGGGGTCGTCGACCCGACCCGGCTGGTGCCGGCCGGCCGCGACCGGGCCGCCGGCGCGGCCGCGCTGCCGCAGGCCGTCCCGCTGGAGCTGACCCCCGAGGTCTCCGCCGCGCTGACCGGCTTCGCCCGCTCGCGCGGCCTGACCGTCAACGCGGTGGTGCAGGGCTGCTGGGCGCTGCTGCTGTCCCGGCTGACCGGCCAGGACACCGTGCTGTTCGGCGCGGTCACCTCCGGCCGGCCGGCCGAGGTCCCGGACGTCGAGCGGATGGTGGGCCTGTTCGCCAACACGCTCCCGGTCCGGGTGGACGTCGACCCGGCCCGCACCCCGGCCGAGCTCTTCGCCGACGTGCAGCGGTCGCAGACCGCGCTGCTGGCGCACGAGCACCTGACCCTGGCGGAGGTCCAGCAGCTCACCGCCGTGCGCGGCGAACTCTTCGACACCGCCCTGATGTTCCAGAACTACCCGATGGGCGGCCTGCCGCTGGTCACCGGCACCGGCCCCCGGGTGACCGGCGCCGACGTCCGCTCCGCCACCCACTTCCCGGTCACCCTCACGGTCTTCCCCGGCACCCCGTTCGGCCTGGCCGTCAACCACGTGCCCGCGCTGGTCACCCGGGCCGAGGCCGAACTGGTCGGGCGGCGCTTCGCCCGGCTGCTGGCCGCCGCCGTCGCCCGGCCCGACGAGCCGTGCGGCCGGCTGGACGTCCTGGACGAGGCCGAGCGCGCCGAGATCACCGAGGCCCGCAACGCCACCGGGGCGCCGCTGCCCGGCGACTGGCTGGCCCCGCTGCTGGCCGCCCGGGCCGCCCGCACCCCGGACGCGCCCGCCGTGCGCTGCGGCGAGGAGCGCCTGACCTACCGCGAACTGCACGCCCGCGCCGACGCGCTGGCGCACGCCCTGCACGCCGCCGGGGCCGGCCCGGAGCAGGTGGTGGCGATCGCGCTGGACCGCTCCTGCGACCTGGTGGTGGCCGCCCTGGCCGTCCTCAAGTCCGGCGCGGCCTACCTGCCGCTGGACCCGGACTACCCGGCCGACCGGCTGCGCTACATGCTCGCCGACGCCGCCCCGGTGGTCACCCTCACCCACCGCCGGGTGCGCGAACTCCTCGCCGCCGAAGCCGCCGTAGCCGCCGAAGGCGAGATGAGCACCGGCGAGCTGTGGGTGCTGGACGGCCCGGACGCCGCGACCGGTGCGCCCGGGCAGCGCGTACCGGGCACGGCCCCGCGCGCCGACCACCCCGCGTACGTGATCTACACCTCGGGCTCCACCGGCCGCCCCAAGGGAGTCGTGGTGCCGCACCGGGCGCTGGTCAACCTGGTCGAGGACATGGTCGCCCGCTTCGAAGTGACCACCGAGGACCGCTTCCTCGCCGTCACCACCTTCGGCTTCGACATCGCCAACCTGGAGCTGTTCGTCCCGCTCGCCGCCGGCGCCGAACTGCTGGTCGCCGACCGCGAGACGGTCCGCGACCCGGCCGCCCTGGCGGACGCCGTCACCGGCCTGGACGCCACCCTGCTACAGGCCACCCCTAGCCTCTGGCAGTCGCTCGCCGCCGACCACGCCCCCCGGCTGGCCGGCCTGCGCGCCCTGGTCGGCGGCGAGGCGCTGCCCGAGCCGCTGGCCCGCACCCTCACCGCGCACTGCGCGTCCGTGACCAACGTGTACGGCCCGACCGAGACCACCATCTGGTCCACCGCCGCGCCGCTGACCGCCGCCGAGGCCGGGCCGCCGCCGATCGGCGGCCCGATCGCCAACACCCGGGTGTACGTCCTGGACGGCGCGCTGCGCCCCGTCCCCGACGGCACCTTCGGCGACCTCTACCTCGCCGGCACCGGCCTGGCCCGCGGCTACCTGGGCCGCCCCGGCCTGAGCGCCGAGCGCTTCGTCGCCGACCCGTACGGCCCGAGCGGCGCGCGGATGTACCGCACCGGCGACATCGTCCGCTGGGACGCCGCCGGCACCGCCCTGGAGTACGCGGGGCGCAGCGACCACCAGGTGAAGATCCGTGGCTACCGCATCGAGCTCGGCGAGATCGAGTCCGTGCTCGCGGCGCAGCCCGGAGTGACGCGGGCCGTCGTCACGGCCCGCACCGACCGGGCGGGGGACGCCCGCCTGGTCGCCTATGTCGTACCGGCAGGGATCGACCGCGACCGCTTGCGGGAGCGGGCGTCATCGGTGCTGCCCACGCACATGATCCCTGCCGTGTACGTTCCCCTGGACGACCTGCCGCTGACCCCCAACGGCAAGGTCGACCGCAAGGCCCTGCCCGCCCCGCCGGACGAGCGGGCGGGCACCGGACGCGAGCCCGCGGGGGAGCGCGAGGAACTGCTCTGCGCGGTCTTCGCGGAGGCCCTCGGGCTCGACCGGGTCGGCGCCGACGACGACTTCTTCGAACTCGGCGGCCACTCGCTGTCCGCGACCAGGGTCGCCAACCGGCTGCGTGCCGCGCTCGGCGTGGACGTCCCGGTGCGGACCCTGTTCGACGCCCGGACGGCCGAGGCGCTGGCCCGCGCCCTCGACCCGGACGCGGCGGCGGTCGCCGAGGCGGCGGAGCCGGCCCCCCGGCGCCCCGCGCTGCGCGCCGTCCCGAACCGGCCGTCCTCGGTGCCGCTCTCGCACGCCCAGGAGCGGCTCTGGTTCCTGGACAAGATGGACGGGCCCACCGGCAGCTACAACATCCCGCTGGCGGTCCGCCTCACCGGCCCGCTGGACGCCGCCGCGCTGGCCGCCGCCGTCCGGGACGTGGTGGCCCGGCACGAGAGCCTGCGCACCGTCTTCGCCGAGGCCGACGGGCTGCCGTCGCAACTGGTGCTCTCCGCCGAGGAGGCGGAGCGGGCCGGCGCCCCGCTGGTCGTCGTGGACCTCTCCGGGGCGGCGCCGGGCGCGCTGGAGGCGGCGCTGGCCGCCGAGGCCGTCCACCCCTTCGAGCTGTCCGCCCAGGTGCCGCTGCGGGCCCGGCTGTTCACCCTCGGCCGGGACAGCCACGCGCTGGCCCTGACGGTGCACCACATCGCCGCCGACGGCTGGTCGCTCGGCCCGCTCGCCCGCGACCTCTCCGACGCCTACCGGGCCCGGCTGGACGGCGCCGGGCCGCGCTGGGCGCCGCTGCCGGTGCAGTACGCCGACCACGCGCTCTGGCAGCGCGAACTGCTCGGCTCCAAGGACGACCCGGACAGCCTGGCCAGCGCCGAACTCGCGCACTGGCGCGAGGCGCTGGCGGGCATCCCGGAGGAGCTGGACCTGCCCACCGACTTCCCCCGCCCGGCCCGCGCCGGGCACCGCGGCGCCGAGGTCGAGTGCACGGTGCCCGCCGAGACCCACGCCCGGCTCGCCGAACTCGCCCGGCGCGGCGGCGCGAGCCTGTTCATGGCCGTCCAGGCGGGCCTGGCCGCACTGCTCACCCGGCTGGGCGCGGGCACCGACATCCCGCTCGGCAGCCCGGTGGCCGGGCGCACCGACGACGCGGTCCGCGACCTGGTCGGCTTCTTCGTCAACACCGTGGTGCTGCGCACCGACACCTCGGGCGACCCGGCGTTCACCGCCCTGCTCGGGCGGGTCCGGGAGACCGACCTGACCGCCTACGGGCACGCCGAACTGCCCTTCGAGCACCTGGTGGAGGAGCTCAACCCGGTCCGCTCGATGGGCCGGCAGCCGCTCTTCCAGGTGATCCTGGCCTTCGAGAACAGTTCCGACCCGCTGCCCGAGATGCCCGGCCTGAGCGCCGAGGTGCTGCCGATCGGCAGCACGACGGCCAAGTTCGACCTGTCCTTCCAGGTGCTGGAGCGGACCGGTCCGGACGGCGCCCCGGCCGGTCTGGACATCCGCCTGGAGTACCGCGAGGACCTGTTCACCGGGGCGACGGCGGCCCGCCTCGCCCGGGCCCTGGCCACCCTGCTCGACTCCGCAGCCCGCACCCCCGACGCGCCGCTCAGCGCCCTCGACCTGCTCACCGCCGAGGAGCGCCGCGTCCTGCTGGAGGAGTGGGCCGGCCCGACCGCCCCGTTCACCCCGGTCACCCTGACCGCCCTGTTCGAGGGCCTGGCGGCCGCCGACCCGGACCACCCCGCGCTGATCGGCCCGGACGGCGTGCCGGCCGGCCCGGCGACGATGCGGCTGTCCTACGCGGCGCTCAACGAGCGGGCCAACCGGCTCGCCCACCTGCTGCTGGAGCGCGGGGTCGGGCCGGGCGACGTGGTCGCGCTGGCGATGCCGCGCTCCGCGCCGCTGGTGGTCGCGCTGCTGGCGGTGCTCAAGACCGGCGCCGCCTACCTGCCGGTCGACCCGCAGTACCCGGCCGAGCGGATCGCCTACATGCTCGACGACGCGGCGCCCGCCCAGGTGCTGACCGTCGAGGCGGTCGCCGACCGGATCCCGGGGCTGCCCGAGGGTGTCGTCCCGCTGGTCCTGGACTCCCTGCGCACCCGGTCCGACCTGACCGGCCGGCCCGACCGCAACCCCGTCGACGCCGACCGCACCCGGCCGCTCCTCCCGCAGGACGTCGCCTACGTGATCTACACCTCGGGCTCCACCGGCCGCCCCAAGGGCGTCGCGGTGCCGCACCTGGGGGCGGCCAACCTGGCCGCCAACCACCAGGCGCGGATGGGCGCGGGGCCGGACACCCGGGTGCTCCAGTTCGCCTCGTTCAGCTTCGACGCCACCGTCTGGGAGCTCGGCGTCTCGCTGTACTCGGGCGGCACCCTGGTGGTCGCCACCGACGAGAGCCGGGTCTCCGGCGAGGTGCTGGGCGCGCTGCTCGCCGAGCACCAGGTCAACCACGTGGTGCTGCCGCCCACCGTGGTGGCCGGCCTGCCCGAGGACGTGGTGCTGCCCGAGGGCCTGCACCTGCTGGTCGGCGGCGAGGCCTGCTCGGCCGCGCTGGTCGACCGGTTCGCCCCGCTGACCGAGTTCCGCAACGCCTACGGCCCGACCGAGGCCTCGGTCTGCGCCACCTGGAGCGACCCGCTGCGCGCCGGCGGCGGCCGCCCGCCGATCGGCCGCCCGCTGGACAACCACCGGCTGTACGTCCTGGACGACGCCCTCGCGCCCGCGCCGGTCGGCGTCACCGGCGAGCTGTACATCGCCGGCACCGGCCTGGCGCACGGCTACCTGCGCCGCCCGGTCACCACCGCCGAGCGCTTCGTCGCCGACCCGTACGGTCCGGCCGGCACCCGGATGTACCGCACCGGCGACCTGGCCCGCTGGCGGGCCGACGGCACGCTCGACTACGTCGGCCGGGTGGACCACCAGGTGAAGCTGCGCGGCTTCCGGATCGAGCTCGGCGAGATCGAGGCCGCGCTGGTGCGCCACCCGGTGGTCGTGCAGGCCGCGGTGCAGGTCGCGCCCTCGCCCACCGGCGTGCCCCAGCTGACCGGGTACGTGGTGCCGCTGCCCGGCGTCGCCGCCGTCGACGTGCCGGTGCTGCGCGCGTTCGTCGCCGAGTCGCTGCCCGCGCACATGGTGCCCGCGGCGCTGGTGACGCTGTCCGCGCTGCCGCTGACCGCGAACGGCAAGCTCGACACCCGCGCCCTGCCGGCGCCCGGTGCCGCGCCCGCCGCCGCGCAGACCCCGGTGCGGCGCCCGGGCACGCCGGCCGAGGAGGTCATCGCCGGGGTCTTCGGCGAGATCCTCGGCCTCGACCAGGTCGGCGCCGACGGGGACTTCTTCGACCTCGGCGGCGACAGCCTGCGCTCGGTGCAGATCGTCAGCCGGGCCGCGAAGGCCGGGCTCACGCTCTCGCTGGCCGACGTCTTCACCCACAAGACGGTGGCGGCCCTCGCCGCCGCCGCCCGGCCCGCCACCTCGCAGCGGCTCCCCGCGACGGTGCTGGAGCCGGTGCTGCCGATCCGGCCGGGCGGCACCGCCGAGCCGCTGTTCTGCGTGCACGGCGGGGTCGGCTTCGGCCTGCCGTACGCGGAGCTGGCCCCGCACCTCGACCCGGCCCGGCCGGTGTACGCGCTGCAGTCCGACGGCGTCGCCGCGCCCGAGGGGGAGTGGGAACGGCCGCAGGGCGTACGGGAGCTGGCGGCCACGTACCTGGCGAGGATCCGCCGGGTGCAGCCGCACGGCCCGTACCACCTGCTGGGCTGGTCCTTCGGCGGGTTGGTCGCGCACGAGATGGCGGTGCAGCTCCAGGCGGCGGGCGAGCGGGTGGCCTTCCTGGCGGCGTTGGACGTCTTCCCGGTGCTGCCGGGCGACCACAACCCGACCGACGAGGAGATCCGCGGGGCCTTCCTCGCCCACCACGCCACCGGGGCGGGCATCGACGACGGGGAGCTGCGCCGGCTGATGGCGGTGATGCGCCACCACACGGACATCGCCCGGGAGTTCACCCCCGGCCGGTTCGACGGCTCGCTGCTGCTGTTCGCCGCTGCCGACGAGGTGCAGGGCGCCCCCGCCGCCGAGCTCGCCGACCGCTGGCGCGCGCACCTGACCGGCGCGCTGACGGTGTACGACGTCGCCTGCGGCCACGAGGAGATGCTCGGCCGGGAGGCGGCCGGCCGGATCGGCGCGGTGGCCGACGCCGCGCTGCGCCGGTCCTGAACGACCGGACGGCCGGGCCCGGAATCCGGGCCCGGCCGTCACGGGGCCGCCGGCGGCGCCCCAGGAGGGGAGCCGCCGGCGTGCCGGGGCGAACTGCCCTCGCCCCGACGGGACTTACAGCGAGGGGTCCTGCATCAGGATCGCCTGATAGAGGTGGTGGAGACGACGACTCGGTTTGAGCCCCAACTCGTCGTCGAGCCACTTCCGGGTGCGGTGGAAGATGTCGACGGCCTCCGACTGCCGGCCGCACCGGTAGAGGGCGATCATCAACTGCTCGCTGAACCGCTCGCGTTCCGGGTACTGGGCGAGCAACTGCTTCAGCTCGGCCACCACCGCCCCCGCCTCGCCCGCTTGCAGCTGCGCCGAGATGAGGTCCTCCCGCGCGGTCTTGCGCTGCTCGTCCAGACGCAGCGCGACGGCCCGGCACCAGGGCCCGTCGCTCGTGTCGAGCAGGGCCGGTCCGCGCCACATCGCGAGCGACTTGCGGAGCGTGTCCATCGCTTCGTACGGCCGGTCGCTGACCAGCCCCGCGCCTTTCTCCGCCGTCCGCAGGAATCGGTACGCGTCGACCGCGTCCTCCGAGACGTTGAGCATGTAACCGTTGTCAACCGTGCGGATGAGTTCCTGGTCCGGCCCCTCCAGACCAAGTTCCGCCAACGACTTGCGCATGCGTTTGACATTGGCCTGCAAGGCGTTGCGCGCGTTCTTGAGCGGCGCTTCCCCCCACAGCTCGTCGATCAGTTCGTCGAACGCGACCACCTGGCCGGCGTTGAGCGCCAGCATGGTGAGCATCACGCGATTCTTCTTCGCCCGTAGACCTACGGTGCGCTGACCGTCGCCGATCAATAGTGGGCCTAATATGGAGATGTACACCAAATTCCCCGTCCCTAGCGGTGAACTCCAGCCACAAGCCTTTCTCCTGTGACCTCGGCCCGGCCACCGCCAACAGTGGTCGACGTGTTTGGGGTGGCCTGACAAAGGGGAAAAGCCTGGGTATCATTCGCGCTGGTCAAGTATCGGACACGCCTGGGTCGTCCGGCCATGTACCTTCGTACATGAGTTGATGAACCTGCGCCACCAACCCCACCTGAAGCCGCGACTCCACTCCCAGTTTCGCGAGGATGTTGGCGACGTGCGCCTTCACCGTGCGCTCCGTGACGTGCAGTCGGGCGGCGATGCCGCGGTTGGAGTGTCCGGCACCGATCAGGTCGAAGACCTGCCGTTCCCGTCCGGACAGCGTCCCGACCCGGGTGAGTTCGTTGCGCCAGCGCGCCGAGGCGAGGCTGCCGTCACTGTGCATGGCCACCCCCCTGACCGCCCCCTGCTTCCCCGTGGTGCGTCCGGCGGCAGTTGCGCCCCCCCGTCACCGGGAAGGTCGTTCACGTGCCGACGAACGCGCATGCGATTCTACAACTCCCGTAACAAACCACCACGGGACAGTCGGCGTCAAACCCCTTGCCACGACTGGTTGTGGCCGGTGCCTGCACGAAACGCACACGAAAAGGGCCGGGGAAGGGGCTAAGCCCTTCCCCGGCCGTCGAGTTGGACGGGTCCCGTGTTACGGGAGGGTCGTGCGCGCCGCCGAGGCCGCCGCCGCCGCGGCCACGATGGCCGGCATCCGCGGGGTCCGGGTCGTGGTCTGGCGCGCGAGCCGCGAGGGCCAGAAGGTCTTCCAGCCGAGCAGGGTGACCACGGCCGGCAGGACGACGATCCGGATCACCGTCGCGTCGAGCAGCACCGCGCAGGCCATGCCCACCCCCATCTGCTTCATCTCGATGAAGTTCAGCGAGGCCAGCAGGGCGAACACGCAGACCATCACCACCGCGGCGCTGGTCACCACGCCCGCCGTGCGGGTGATGCCCTGCTCGACCGCCTCCTTCACGGAGAGCCCGCCGCGCGCCGCCTCCCGGATCCGGCTGACCACGAAGACGTGGTAGTCCATCGACAGGCCGAGCAGGATCACGAAGAGCATCAGCGGCAGCCAGGCCACCACCCGGCCGGTGGACTCGAAGTGCAGCAGGTCCTCCGCCCAGGTGTGCTGGAAGATCAGCGCGAGCAGGCCGAAGGAGGCCGCCGCGGACAGCAGGTTGAGCACCACGGTGATCAGCGCGAGCATCACCGAGCGGAACGCGACGGTCATCACCAGGAAGGTCAGGACCAGGGCCACCCCGAGCACCCAGGGCATCTTGTGCATGACGTTCGCCCGGTAGTCGACGTCGAACGCGACGTCGCTGCCGCCGACCGCGAACTCGGCGCCCGCGACCGTGCCGAGGGTCTGCGGGGCGAGGTCCTGGCGCAGCCGGGCCAGCGAGGCGCGGGCCTGCGGGGAGCCGCTGTCGAAGTGGGTGCCGATCGCGATGGTGGCGACCGTGCCGTCGGGGGAGGTGCGGACGGTCGGCGCCGGGTTGTGCACGAAGAGGGCGTCCTGCGAGGCGCGTTCGACCAGCGCCTCCACCGCGCCGCCCAGTTCCGCCGTCCGGTCGGCCGGGACCTTCACCGCGACGGTGTGGGTGTCGGCCTGGCTCGGGAAGGAGTCGGTCAGCCGCTCGTTGGCCTGCATCGCCGGGATCGACCGGGGCAGGTCGTCGATCCCGGTGGCCTTGAGCTTCAGGCCGAGGGCGGGCAGCGCGAGGACGAGCAGCGCGCCGACTGAGAGCACCAGCGCGATCACCGGGTGGCGCAGGGCGGGCTTGAGCATGGTCGACCACAGCCGCGGCTTGACCCCGCCCTTCTGGGTGAGCCGCCACACCAGCGGGACCCGCGGCGCGTCCAGGTAGCGGCCGAACCGGGACAGCATGGCCGGCAGCACGGTCAGCGAGGAGGTGATCGCGATGGCGACCACCAGCACCGCACCGGTGGCCATCGACTCGAAGGCGATGTGCCCGGCGAGGTAGAGCGCCCCCATCGAGATCATGACGACCACGCCGGACACCAGCACCGAGTGCCCGGAGGTGGCGGCCGCGATCTCGATGGCGTCGATGTTGTTGGCGCCCAACGCCCGCTCCTCGCGCTGGCGCTTGAGGTAGAACAGCGAGTAGTCGACCCCGATGGCCATGCCCATCAGCACGATGACGTGCGTCACCGGCCCCGGGTCGGGCACCAGTTGGGAGGCCACCCCCCACAGGCCCAGCCCGGCGAGCACCGAGGACAGGCCGAGGACGACCGGGACGCTCGCGGCGACGATCGCGCCGAAGACGAAGACCATCACGAGCAGCGTCACCGGCAGGCTCAGCACGGTCGCCTTGCCGAGGTCCTTGCTCAGCATCTCGTTGAGCCCGGCCTTGATCGAGCCGGCGCCGACGAGTTCCATCCGCAGCTCGGTGTGCGACGCGTGGGTCCTCGCCACGGTGTCGATGAGCGGCTGCACCCGGTCGGCGGAGGTCTCCGGATCGCCGTCGAGGGTCACCGGGACGAGCAGGGCCGAGCCGTCCGGTGCGGGCACCGGGGCGTCGATCGAGCTGATGCCGGGGAGGGCCTTCAGGTCGCGGGTGGCGTCCGAGGCCGCGGACTGCGCCTGGACGGGGTCGAGCCGGCCGCCGCCCCACGGGGTGATGAGGACGTTCTCCACCGCGCGCTCCTGGAGGCCGCCGCTGCGGGCGATCGCGGCCGCCCGGCCGGACTGGCCGATGGCGAGGTCGGAGGTGGTGGCCTGCCGGGTGCCCGTGACGCCGCCGACCACGAGGGCCGCCACGACGAACGCCACCCAGAGCGCGATCGCCCACCAGGGGTGGACGGCGCTCCACCGAGCGGCCCTGGTGATCACGTTCCTGCCTTCCACGATCACGTTCCCCTCCTCAAAAGAAATGCCCGGATCAAGACACGGGCCTGACTTATGAGTCCGGCCGGTGCGGTGCGGCGTTCGCCTGCATCACTGAATCTAGTGACGCTTCGACGCATGATCACGGGTACAACTTCGACGATTGGAGGGGGAGTTTCTTCTACTTGACAGCCGACCCGAGAGGGCTGCCGCCGGATTCCCCGGGCGGAATTTGATACCACATCCGCCGGGACACGTTAAAGGGCCCGTCGCCGATCAGTGCGACGGACCCCGCGTATTCCTCGGGCAGCGGCAGGTCGGTGACTCTCCACGGCCCGGGCAACGGCCCGGAGCGTGCGTACACGGTGGCTTCCGGTCCGTCGTGGGCGACCGGGATCCCCATGCCCTGGGTGAGTCTGGCGCCCGAGGCCTTCACGCACGCCTCCTTCCTGGTCCACAGCCGGGTGAAGGCGTCGGGCCCGTCCCGGGCGACCAGCTCCCGTTCGTCCGGGGGGAAGAAGCGACCGGCCAGCCGGGCGGTGTCCAGCTCGGCACGGGCCAGCTCGACGTCCACGCCGACCGGCCGTGATGCCAGGGCGAGCAGGGCGATCTCGCCCGAGTGGGACAGGTTGAAGTGCAGGCCCGGCGCGTCCTCGACGGCCGGCTTCCCCCACGGGCCGCGGCTGAAGCGCAGCCCGGCCGGGTGGCGGCCGAGACGCTCGCCGAGGACGATCCGGGTGGCGGCGTGCGCGAGCACGAAGCGGCGCCGCAGCCCGGGCAGCTGTCCGCTCCGGGCGCGGGCCCGCTCCTGCTCGTCGAGCAGTTCCTCCAGGTGCGGCGGGTACCCGTCCGGGGCGCCCCGGACGGCCTCGCCGCCCGGCCGGTCCGGGTGCTCGCCACCGGTCAGCGGAATCTGCCAGATCTCGACCGTGTCCCGACCGACCGGTTGTTCTGTCCCGTTCAGAACCGGCCCACCTTTCCGGTGTGCAGCCCCTGGAACAGATTCAGCTTCTGGATGTTCCGTGTCCCCTCCATGAACTCCACGCCCCGTGCGTCCCGGGCGAGTTTGTCGAGGAGCGGGTGGTCCAGCCGCGCGCCGGGCCCGAAGAAACCCGGCGCGCGCATCGTGACGTCCTCGGCGAGTTCGCAGGCGCGGGCCTTCGCGGCCGAGGAGAGGTGCCCGGCGGCCGGCCTGCGGTCCACCGCGAGGGCCGCCCGGTAGGTCAACTGGCGGGCCGCGTCGATGCGCTGGCCGAGCGACTCGAACAGCTCGCGCTCCGCGCCGCGCAGTTCCCGGCGGTTCTCGGCGACGTAGTCGTGGGCGGCCCGGGCGATACCGAGGGCGATCGCGGCCACGCTCGGGCGGAGCTGGTTGAAGACCGAGACGATGCTCCACATCCCCCGCCGGGTCGGCGGCAGGTGGGCGCCGAGCACCCGTTCGGCGGGCACGTGCACCCCGTCGAGGGTGATCCGGGTCAGCTGGACGCCGCGCAGGCCGAGGGTGGGCAGCGGCTCCGCCCGGAAGCCGGGGTCGGCGGTGTCCACCAGGACGGCCAGCACGCCGAGCCGCTCGGTGCCCGCGACCCGCGCGAACACGGCGCCCAGGTCGGCCCGGGCGGCGTTGCCGACGTAGCGCTTCTCGCCGTCCAGGACGTACGAGCCGTCGCCCACCGGGGTCAGCGTGGTGGTCATCTCGCCGATGGCCGAGCCGCGGTCGGGCTCGGTGAGGCCGAAGCAGGTCCAGCGGGGGCGTTCGGCGAGCCGGCCGTACACCCAGTCCTTCTGCGCCTGGCTGCCGAGCACGCTCAGCAGCACCCCGCACATCGAGGCGCCGGGCGCGCCCAGCATCATTCCGGCGTCGCCGCGCGCCAGTTCCTCGCTCACCAGGACCCGCTCCAGGGTGGCCAGGCCGTGCGCGGGGCCGGCACCGGCCTCGGCGGACGCCCGGTCCCACTCCGGCGGCACCTGGTGGCCGGCCAGGAAGCGCACGGCGGGCAGGTCCAGGAAGCGGTGGACGGCGTCCGGGTCCCGGTCGAGGTCGAGCGCGCCCGCCCGCAGGTCTTCGGCCCACCGCCGCACGTACCGGTGCGTGGTTTCCAGCGGGCCGGGCAGGCTGATCACACGTTCCCCTTCCGGGAGTCGACGTTCTGTGCCGTGTCCCCGGCCGGCCCCGGCCAGCCGCAGTACACGTCGGCGAGGAGCTCGGAGGCGTACGCCGCCCGGCCCGGCCCCTCGGCGGTGAAACCGTACGCCCCGAGCAGCCGCAGCAGCGCGCGGTCGGCCTGGGTGATCTGGGCCTGGAGGCGGGCGAGGGCCGGGCCGTCCAGGGGGTGGGCGGGGGCCGACGGGGAGTCGTCCGGCCCCTCGGCGAGGTCGTCGAGGACGCCCTCGATCTCCAGGTGGTCGATCAGCACGTCGGCGAGCGCGCCCTTGACCAGCTGTTGCAGCAGCAGCGAGGAACCCTCGACCTGGCGGCCCGCGAGGTAGGCCAGGCAGGCCTCCCGCAGCCGCTCGGACGCGCCGAGCCGCAGCCAGGCGAGGCCGGTGCCCCAGTCGTGGGCGTCGGGGCCGGCGGGGGCCCGATCGCCGCCGGCGGGGCCCAGGACGGCCAGGCCGGGCACCGGATCCCGGCCCCCGTCCCCGTCCTCGTCGTCGCCGAACTCGGAGTACTCGCCGAGGAGTTCGCGCGGGACCACGGCGTGCCCGCGCGGCCCGCGCGGTGCCACCCCGGGGGACAGCGCGCGGGAGAGCAGGGTCAGTGCGGGGACGAGGCCGTCGTTGCGCGCGCTCGTCCGGGCCTCCTGCCAGTGCTCGCGCACCTCGGCCGGAACCGTCATCGGACCCCCAACTCCCCCGTGTCGAGTGTGCAGTAGGCCAGGAATCCGCGTTCCCGGTCGTAGTCGGCCACCACCACCGGGCGGTCCCGGTCGGCGGCGGCGAGCAGGGCGGCCCAGCCGCCGGTGGCGGGCTGTCCGGCCGCCACCTTGGTCCACGGACCGCCGTGTGTCGGAAGTTCAGCACAGCCGTCGGACAGGCCGGAGCCGGTGACCAGCGCGGCCGAGGTGTCCCAGCCGGCGAACAGCCCCGGCTCCGGGAGGCCCTGGGCCGCGCCGCCCAGCGGCGCGTCGCCGCCGTCCCAGTGGATCAGCAGCGCGACCGCGGCGTCCGCGTGGACGGCGCTCTGCCCCGTCGCGGGCAGCGGGAACGGCTGGGTGCCCTGGTCCACGACCAGCAGCAGCAGCCGCGACCAGCCGCACCGCCGGGCGTACTCCACGGCGACCCGCAGCGCGCTGAACGGCGCCAGGACGCCCTGGTCGGACAGGGCGAAGGCGAGCGGCTCGCCCGGCAGCCGCCCCTTCACGCAGGAGGCGACCAGCTCGGCGTGGTCGAAGTCCGGTGCGGAGTAGGCGACCACCACCACCTCGGGGCACTCCGCGGCGGTCAGCGGGCCCAGCGCGTCGAGCGCGCCGTGGGCCAGCTCCACCGAGGTGCGCCGCCCCGAGGCGGCGAACTGCTCGCGGTCGAAGTCCGCGCCGTAGAGCGCCCCGAGCTCGCGGTAGAAGTCCTCCCGCGCGGCCTCCGGCCGGTACGGCGCGCCAGGCCCCGGCGGGGTGTGGGCGCCGGCCCGGATCAGCCGCGGCAGGACCGCCGCCGGGGCCGGGCCGGGCGTGCCGGGCGGGCCGTCCGCGCCGGCCGGGGCCGGACGCCGCACGGGCGCAGTCGCGCGGAACATGCTTAGGCGCTCGCTTCCGCGGCGACGAAGCCGGCCAGCGAGCCCACGGTCTCGAAGTGGGTCATGTCCAGCTCGTCGGCGTCGAACTGCACGTCGAGGATCTCCTCGATGGTGATGAGCAGTTCGAGCGCGCTGCTGGAGTCCAGGCCCAGCTCGTCGAAGAGGCGGACGCCCGGGTCGGCGCCGGAGACGTCCTTGTTGAGGACCTCCGACAGGCCCTTGCGGACGGCGTCGACGTACTTCACGTCGGCCACGGTGTTGGCGGTGTCGCTCATGGTGTTCTCCTCGGGCTGGTCCCGGCCGTGGGTCGGCCGGTCGGTGGTCAGTTCTGGTCGTCGCCGGGGGCCGCGTACAGCCGCTGGCGGCCGAGCATGGCCTCGACGTCGTCGCGCTCCCGGATCAGGTGCGCCCGCCCGTCCAGGACGAGCACCTCCGCCGGGTAGCCGTGGCTGAGGAAGTGCACCGGCGAGGCCGTCGGCCCGTACGCGCCGGAGCGCTGCACCCCGATCAGCTCGCCGGCCCGCAGCGCCGGCATCGGCACCTTCTTGCCGATGACGTCGTTGGGCGTGCAGAGCGGGCCGGTGATGTGCCAGGGCTCGGTGGCCGGCTCGTCCAGCCGCTCCAGCGCGGCCATCGGGAAGTTGCGCTTCACGTACGAGCCGATGCCGACGGCCGCCATGTGGTGGTTGGTGCCGCCGTCGGTGACCGCGAAGTTCTCGCCCATCGAGGTCTTGGTGTAGCGCACCCGGGTGACGTAGGTGCCGGACGCGGCGACCAGGAAGCGGCCCAGCTCCATGATCATGCGGGTGTCCGGGTGCCGGGTGCGGAAGTCCGCGATCAGCGGGTTGAGCCCGGCGGTCAGCTCGGCGACGTCGAGGTCCTTCTCGTTGTCGAAGTAGGCGATGCCGAGGCCGCCGCCGACGTCGACCGTCTCCAGCGGGAAGCCCAGCTCGGTGGAGAGGCGCTCGGCCAGCTCCAGGATCCGCCGGGTGTTCTCGACGACGGACTCCTCGATCAGGATGCGGGTGCCCAGGTACACCTGGACGCCCATCAGCCGGATGTTGGGGTAGCGGCCGGCGAGGTCCTTGCCCTCGGCCAGCAGCAGCTCCTCGTCGGTGCCGAACTGGCGCGGCTTGCCGCCCATGGTCAGGCCCGAACCCTTCACCGAGAAGCTCGGGTTGACCCGCAGCGCGACCCGGGCGGTGATCCCGCGCTCGCGGGCCACCTCGTCGATCAGGTCCAGCTCGCCGATCGACTCGCAGACGATCGCGTGGATGTCCTCGTCCAGGCAGGCCGCCACCTCGCCGCGGCTCTTGCCCGGGCCGAGGAAGATGATGTCGCGCGG
Source organism: Kitasatospora sp. NPDC088264 (assembly GCF_040685715.1). NCBI lineage: Bacteria > Bacillati > Actinomycetota > Actinomycetes > Kitasatosporales > Streptomycetaceae > Kitasatospora > Kitasatospora sp. NPDC088264. Next base: position 160,897 of record NZ_JBFBIR010000010.1, on the reverse strand, counting down.
CTCGACCCCGGCCCGGCGGGCGGTGACCAGCTCCGTCAGCGAGGACACCTCGGCGCGCGAGCCCAGGCTGTGCAGCAGCGCGCAGACGGAGATGTTGGGGTTCGCCTTGAGCGAGTAGAAGACCTCCAGCGCCGGGTGCAGCGCCTCGCGCAGCCCCTGGAAGCGGGTGGTGATCTCCTCGCCGTCGTACAGGTAGAGCGGGGTGCCGAACTCCTCGGCGAGCTCGGTGATCCCGAGGCCCTGCACCTCGAATGCGACGCTCACGGTCAGCTCCGTTCCGGGTAGGCCGCGAGGCGGCGGGTGATGTCGGTGTCGAGCGCCTCGATCTCCTCGTCGGAGGCACCGACGAGCACGCCGTACAGCCGGCCCTCGAAGCCGTCCGCTTCGGTGTCGGCGGCGGTGCCCGCGGCGGCGTTCACCGTGGCGTAGTTGTTCACGAACAGGCCGCGCGGGCGCGGTCCCCGCTCGGTCAGCAGCAGCCCGTCCAGCACCTCGGCCAGTTCGGCGAAGGGCAGCGGGCGGGTCAGCCGCAGCGGGAAGTGCCGGGCGACGGCGACCTCGTCGGCCCCGGCCAGGCCGCCCTCGTGCACCACGTTCTGGTACGTGGACATGTTGTTGCGGGCGTTGATCTCGATGACCGGGTACAGGCCCTCGTCCGGGTCGACCATCGCGTCGACGCCGACCACGCCGTAGTAGCCGTCGGCGGCGAGCCGCTCGCCGAGCCGCAGCGCCGTCGCCCCGATCTCGGCGACCTGCCCGTCGGTCAGCCGGGCCGGGATCCGGTGGCCCTTGTGGACGCCGCCCTCGGTCAGCAGCTCCTTGACGAAGTCGAAGTGCGTGGAGCCGTCCCGGCCCACCGTGAACTGGTAGTTGAGGTCGCAGCGCTTGGCGACCCACTCCTCGATCACCAGCGCGGTGCGCGGGGCCCCGCCCGCGGCCTTGGCGGCGCGCTCGGCCTGCTGGACCGCCATCCGGTGCAGCCGGCCCAGCCGGGCCTCGGAGTCCAGCACGACGATGCCCTTGCCGGACACGCCGAACGCGTCCTTCAGCACCACCTTGCGGCCCGCCGCCAGCAGTTCACCGGCCGCGGCCACCGCCTCGGCCAGCTCCTCCAGCGTCTCGCAGGCCCAGCCGCGGGCCTGGCGGATGCCCAGCTCGTCGGAGAGCCGGCGGCTGTACACCTTGCTGTTGACCCGCTTGCAGACCGCGGCGGTCGGCGCGCCCAGCCGCAGCCCGGTGCGCTCGGCCAGCTCCTCCTCGACGGTGGAGATGCCGTGCGCGGTCAGCCGGGCGCCCTCGGCGGCGACGGCGGACAGCGCGCGCAGCAGCTCGGGGTCGGCGAGGGCGTCCTCGCTGACGGTGCGCTGCGGGTCCTGGCCGGCCACCACGTGCACGGTGGGCAGCTCCAGGCCGAGGCCCTCCAGGTAGCCGCGGTAGCCCTCGTCCAGGGCGGTCTTCAGCACGACGTGGTCGTCCTTGCCGCCGAGCAGCAGCGCGAACTCGTCCATGCGGTTCACCACCGCACTGCCCGCGTGCGAGGCGACCCGGGGCAGCGCGGGCTCGCCGAGCGCCCAGTGGTTCTCCACCTCGAAGTTGCCCAGGAACACCAGCGGGGTGTCCGCGGACCCGGTCACGGCGCGCTTGAGGCGCGCGCTGAAGCCGGAGGACGGTAGATGCATGTCGACCTCGTCATTTCTCGTGTGCGCTCGGGCGCGGTGCGGCGGGTGCGCGGGTACTGCGGTGCTGCGGTGGTGCGGGTGCGCCGGTACTGCGGGGGCCGGCCGATCCGGTGGGCGGCCGTCAGTGCTCCAGGACCATCGCGGCGAAGGTCGCCCCGAGCCCCACGCTGGTCATCAGGTAGCGGTCGCCGGGGCGCAGCCGCCCCAGCTCGGTGGCCTTCTGCAGGTTGATGAAGGGGTCGGCGCAGAAGCAGTGCCCGGTCTCGCCGACCAGGTCGAGGAAGACCTTGTCGAGCGGCAGCCCGAGCGCCTTGCAGACGCCGATCCACGACAGCCGGTTGACGTTGTGCGGCAGCACGAGCGCCAGCTCGTCGAGGCCGCAGCCGGCCTCCTCCAGGGCGGCGCCGATCACCTCGCACAGGCCGGGCCCGTACAGGTCCTGGAACTCCTTGGCGGCGGCGTCGCCCATGATGAACTCGTCGCCGAACTGGGTGTGGGTGCGCGTCGCGTAGCCGAGCATCCGGTCGGAGCCGGCACGGTCCGCGCTCACCAGGAAGGCCACGGTGCCCTCGCCCATGACGGTGACGTCCGGGATGGACTGCGTCCGGGTGGTGCACGCCTTCTCCCCGGCCAGGACCAGGGCGAGCGCGTTCGGATCCGGGTCGGCGGCCAGCAGGGTGCCCGCCAGGTCCAGCGCGAGCAGCCCGGAGGCGCAGGCGTGGTGCGAGACGACGAAGCCGGCGGCGTGCTCCAGGCCGAGCTCGACCTGGATCGGTCGGAGCGAGGTCATCGGGTACGGCAGCGGCGACGGCATCGTGCGGGCCTGGAGGACGTACTTGACGCGCTGTTCCTGCCCGCGCAGCTCCACCAGCTTGGTCGCGGCGCGCAGCAGCAGCTCGGTCTCGGTGGCCGCGGGGTCGCGGCACACCTCGGAGAGCCCGTAGAAGCGCTGGTAGCGCCGGAGCTGCACATCCGTCAGCTGGAGTTCCTGTTGGAAGCGCGCGATCGGGATGGTGTCGGGAAGACAGCTGGAGACTGCCGTGATCGACGTCATGCCAACTACAGTCGCCTGGAGCGCTGACGCTTAGCTGACGCTGCGCTGACCACCGCCGGCGGGGCCGGGGCGCGCTCCCCGTGGACGCCGGGGAGGTCCGGCCCGCAGGCGTGGTCGACCGTCCCGTACCGCCGGGCGGAAACGACCGGAGGGGTGGGCCTTTCGGCACACCCCTCCGGATCGGATCAGGTCCTACTCGTCGTCGGCCCCGCCGAGGTCGCCGAGGTCGGTGCCGTCCGGGGTGCCGCTGATCGCGTACCCCTGGCGGCGTGCCTCGTAGCAGGCCACCGTCGCGGCCGCCGACACGTTCAGCGAGCCGACCCGGCCCAGCTGCGGCACGAACACCACCTGGTCGCAGAGCGCCAGCGCGTCGGGGGTGATCCCGCGGTCCTCGTGCCCCAGTACGAAGGCCACCGCCGGGGTCAGTTCGGCGGCGAACATCGGCACCGCCTCGTCCGCCAGCTCCAGGCCGACCACCTTGAAGCCGTCCGCCTTCGCCGCCGCGACCGCCTCCGCGACCGTCGGGAAGTGCTCCACCTTCAGGTACTTGTCGGTGCCCATCGCGGCCTTCTGCGCGCCCGAGGAGCGCACCGACGGGGTCTCCCCGGCCAGGTACAGCTTCTCGGCGCCCATCGCGGCCCCGGTCCGGACCACCGAGCCGACGTTGAACGGCGACTGCAGGTTCTCCAGGATCATCGCGAGCCGGAACTCGTTGCTGCGCCGCCACGAGCGGTGCAGTCGCTTCAGTTCGGTCCCGCGCAACTGCTTCACGACGACGTTCCCCGTCCACTCTCCGTGCCCTCGCCCGGCTCCGGGCGGGGTCGTGCTTCCAGAATCCGGAACCCGTTGACCGACGCGACCCGGGTGGTCGGGTAGCCCTGCTCGTTCAGCCACTTCTGCAGCGAGTCCGAGCCCAGGTGCTTCTGCACCACCAGGAACGCCGAGCCGTCCGGGGTCAGCCGGCCGAGCCAGTGCGTGAGCAGCCGGCGCAGCGCGGCCTTGCCGATCCGGATCGGCGGGTTGGAGTAGATGGTGGCGAACCGCACGTCCTGCGGGACGTCCTCGGGCAGCGCGGCCTGGACGTTGCCCAGCCGCAGCGCCTCGGCGTTCAGCCGCACCAGTTCCAGCGCGCGCTCGTTCACGTCCACCGCCCAGACCGGCAGCCGCCTGCGCCGGCTCGCCCAGGTCAGCGCGATCGGGCCGTAGCCGCAGCCGACGTCCAGGATCGGGCCGCGCACCCGCGGCTGCGGGGCGTGCTCCAGCAGGATCCGGGTGCCCGGGTCGAGCCGGCCGCGCGAGAACACTCCGGTGTCGGTGGTCAGTTCGAGGGTGAGGTCCGGCAGGGAGACCGTGATCGGCCGGCGCTCGCTGGCGACCTCGGGTGCACCGGTGAAGTAGTGCGAGCCGGACATGATTTCCCCGTCGTTCGTAAGGGCCTCGGGGCCACCGGGTGGGTGTGGGTAAGCCCTTGGTACGGCACCGATCGTACCCCCGGTGGCCTGCGGCGCGTTCCGTGCCGGCCGGCGGCCCGGGCGCCGCGGGGCCGCCGCGGCGCAATCGCGCCCGGCCGCCCGGCGACGGATACTGCCAGTACCGCCCCCGCGCCCGTGGGAGCCTCCGGACAGTGCCTCCGAACAGTGAGGACGGACGCCATGCCGCAGAATCACGAGGACTACCTGATCGACGAGGCCGTCGAGACCGTCGAACCCGACGACGAGGCACCCGAGGGCGACGAGTACGACGAGGTGGCCGAACGCCGGGCCGTCGGAGCCGACCCGGCCACCGATGTCGCCGACGCCGCCGAGCAGAGCCGCGTCGTCCAGCTCGACGAGGACGAGTACCGCGAGTAGCCGCCGCCGGGCCCGGTCCGGGGCGCCGTCCGGGGTGCGCGCGCTGTCCGGGGCCCTACAGCGCCCGGCGGCGCTGCAGCCAGGTCATCGCCGCCCAGCCCGGCAGCACCGGCAGGATCAGCGTCAGCAGGCGGTACGTCGCCACCGCCGCCAGCGCGCCGCCCTTCTCCATCGACGCGGTCTGCTGCAGCAGCGCGATCAGCGCCCCGTCCACCGCGCCGGCCCCGCCCGGGGTGGGCGCCACGTTGCCCGCCGCGTTGCCCACCAGGAACACCACCGCCACCGAGGCGAAGGACGGCTCCCGGCCGATCGCCCGGGTGCAGCAGTACAGGCAGCCGATCAGGCAGATCGACACCAGCAGCTGCCCGGTCAGTCCCACCGCCAGCCGGGCCGGGCTGCGCAGCAGGTCCAGCAGCCGCGGCAGCACCTCGGTGGTCAGCGGCCGCAGCCGCGCCGCCAGCCAGCGCCGGGCCGGCGGCACCGCCGACACCACCGCCAGCAGCGCCGCCGCCCCCGCCAGCCCGCCCACCACGGCGGGCAGCGCGTCCAGCTCCGAACCGCCCGGTTGCAGGTCCAGCAGGTAGACGAAGGCGCCCAGCTGGAGCAGGTGCAGCACCAGGCCGATCAACTGCCCCACCCCGACGCTGGACAGCGCCTGCGCGGTCGGGATCCCGGCCCGCTGCAACAGCCGGGTGTTCAGCGCGATCCCGCCGACGCCCCCGGGCGACACCAGCTTCACGAACGCCCCGGCCAGCTGCGCCAGCACCGCGTTGCGGAAGTCCAGCCGCTCCGGCACGAACCCGACGAACCCCATCGCCGCCGTCACGTGGCTCAGCGCCGCCGCCAGCAGCGCCAGCGCCAGCCACGCCGGATCGGCGTCGGCCACCGCCGAGATCGGGTTGTCCTCGGCCGCGAACAGCTGCGGGATCAGCAGCCACCCGGCCACCACCCCGCCCACCACCGCCAGCAGGGTCCGCGGCCGCAGCCGCTCCAACCGCACCGGCCGCACCTCCGCCTGCGGCCTGGTCCGCAGCACCTCCGCCCGGATCTCCTCCAGCAGCCCGCCCCCGCCGGCGGCGGCCTCGTCGGGCCCGGGGCCTGCCGGGCCGTCCGTGCGGGCGGCGGCGGTCGGGCGGGCGGTGTGCTTGAGGGCGTGGCGGGTGGTGCGGGCGAGCGCGATGGGCTGGAGGAGGGGGAGGGCGGCCTCGACGGTGTCGGCGCCGAGGACGGTGACAGCGGTGTGGACGGAGCGGGCCGCGCCGGCCCGCAGGGCGAGGGTGGTGAGCAGCTGGGCGATGTCGCAGCGCAGCACGAGTTCGCTGGCCGCGATGTCGCCGTCGGCGAAGTCGACCAGGTGCACCGCGCCGGTCGCGTCCACCAGCAGCGAGGACGGGACGAGCGCCCGGTGGGCGGTCTCCCGGCGCTGGAGGCGGGCGAGCTGCCGCCAGGCGTCGGCCAGCAGGTCGTCGGTGATCTCCTCGTCGGGGAGCCGGTCGAGGGTGCGTCCGGGGAGGTGTTCGTAGGCGATGAGGGCGGTGTCCTGGCCGAGGCCGGCGGTGGCGGCGATGCGGCGGGTGCGGACGCCGGCGGCGAGGGCCGCGTAGGTGACGAGCGCCTCGTGTTCGAGGCCGGCGCGGGGGGAGCGCAGGGCCCGGGGGTGGGGGGCGGTGCGCAGCCGCAGGCGGCGCCAGGCGCGCTGGACGGCGGCGGCGGTGACGGCTTGCCGGTCGAGGAGCTGGACGTCGAGGTCGGGCCGGTCGTCGGCTTGCCGGACCAGGTAGCGGTCGGGCCCGGCGGGGTGGGCCTCGGCCGGGTGCAGGCCGCTCTCGCGCAGGGCCCGGAGGATCTCGCCGGGCCTGGGCAGCGGGTCGGGGGTGCCGACGGCGTAGAGGGTGCCGTGGGCGCCGGTCCAGCCGATGAGCAGGCCGAGCAGCAGGGCGGTGGGGGTGGCGTACCCGCCGGCGAGTCCGGCGAGGCCGGAGAGGGCGAGGACGGCCCAGGGGGCCCGGTGTTCGCGGTTGCCGGAGGCGGTCATGAAGGCGAGGACGGGCGCGAGGTAGCCGTAGACGGGCTCGGTGTGGCCGAGGGCGCCGCCCGGTAGGGCCTGGGTGAGGGCGGCGAGCAGGGAGACGGGGGCTACGCCGTCGGCCCACAGGTCGAGGAGCAGGGTGGCGCCGTAGGCGAGGACGGCGGCGAGCAGGCCGTCGGAGACCTGCTGGAGGGCGCGTCGCCGGTCGGGGCCGAGGAGGCGGCGGGCGGCGAGGACGACGGGCACCAGCAGCACGGCGGCGGTGGTGAGGCCGCCGGCGAGGCCGGCGAGCGGCCGGGGCACCAGTTCGGCGGCCTCGGCCACGTCGGCGGCGATGCCGCCGGTGGTGGCCCGGGCGTAGTCGGCGAGCAGCAGGGTGAGGGCGATGGCGATGAGCCCGGTGAGCAGCCGGATCAGGGCGACGGGCTGCCGGATCCGGCCGGGTTCGGACACCGCCCGGGCCGGGCCCCGGCCGGCTCCGGCGCTCGCCGGTATGCCGGTGTCCGCCGGTGCGGGCGTGCCGGCGGTGTCGCCACCGCCGGTGTCGCCGTTCGTTCTCCCCGTCACGATCGCCACGGGTGGCATGCTCCCATGCCTCCCCCGATGGTGGAGCCGGAGCCCGGAAGCCGGCCCGGATCGGGGGAGTCCGAGGGAGGCCCTACGCCTGCCGGGTCGGCACGACGACCGTGTGGCTCAGGTTGACGTGCCGGGGGCGGCTGACGGTGTAGGCGATCAGGTCGGCGAGGTCCTCCGCGGTGAGTGCGGGGATGGCCGCGAACATCCCGCCGAGCTGTTCGCGCAGGGCGGGGTTGTCGATGTGGCCGCCGAGTTCGGTGTCGGTCAGGCCGGGCTCGATGGAGCTGACCCGGACGTCGCGGGGGCTGAGTTCGGAGCGCAGGGCGGCGGACAGCTGGGTGAGCGCGGCCTTGGTGGCGCTGTACACGGCGTAGTTGGGGAAGACGACGCGCGAGGCGATGGAGGAGACGTTGACCAGGTCGGCGGCCCGGCCGTCGGCGGCGGCCGCGGTGAGGTCGTCGGCGAAGGCGCGGATGATCCGCAGGGCGCCGGTGAGGTTGGTGTCGACCATGCGGGTCCACTCGTCGGTCCGGCCGTCGGCGAGGGGGTTGGGCAGCATCACGCCGGCGCTGTTGACCACCAGGTCGACCCGGCCGTAGGCGTCGTGGACGGCCTTGGCGGCGGCGTCGACGGAGGCCTGGTCGGTGATGTCGGCGGTGACGGCGAGGGCCTGGCCGCCGGCGGCGGTGAGCTCGGCCGCGAGGGTGTCGAGGCGGTCGGTGCGGCGGGCGAGCAGGGCGACCCGGGCGCCGTGGGCGGCGAGCAGGCGGGCGGTGGCCGCGCCCATGCCGCTGGCGGCTCCGGTGACGACGGCGGTGCGGGCGGCGAGGGCGGGGTAGCTCATCGGTGGCTCCTGGGCCTGGGAGGGTGGTGGGGCTGACGACGACAACTGTGTGCGGGCGGCGGAGGTTCGCCCAGGGCCGTGTGCGTCCCGGGTGCGGCCCTCCCGGGATCCGCGTTCCTGGGTACGGCGGTACCACCCTGGCGTCGGGAAGGCCGACCGGGCGCGCGGCGTGTCTTGAGGCCGGGGCCGGCCGGGCCGTCACTACCCTGCGGGCATGAGTGCCTGCGAAGACCTCGCCGCGGCCCCCCAGGACATCGAGCCCCTCCCCCCGGCCGACGGCTGCGCCGACTGCCTGGCCCAGGGGCGCCGGGACTGGGTGCACCTGCGGATCTGCCTGGACTGCGGCCACATCGGCTGCTGCGACTTCTCGCCGCAGCGGCACGCCACCGCGCACTTCCACAACACCTCGCATCCGGTGATCCGCTCGTACGAGCGGGGCGAGGACTGGCGCTGGTGCTTCGTCCACGAGGTCATGGGCTGAGGCCCGGCGCGGGGCGCGTCCCGCGGATCGGGCCGGTCCGGGGAAGCCGGGGCCCGTTTCCGGTGGCATCCGGGCGCAACCCGGATAAAATCCGGACATAACGCCCGCGCGGCCCCCGGCCCCTCCGGTCGACATCCGTCCCGCCGGTGACCGCCGAAGGGAGGCCGACGATGACCAGGCGAACACCGGGCAGCACTGCCCAGCTCCGCCGGGGCACCCAGGAACTGCTGGAGCGCCGCGGCATGGCGACCGCGCCCACCCGGCTGGTGCCGATGCTGCGCGCCGACGCCATGTCCTCCGCCACCGCCGGGTACGCCGCGCCCGACGCCTTCCGGCACGGCGGCCGCGATCAGGCGGCCTCGGCGGGGCACGCCGCCCCGTCGATGCACGCCGAGCTCAAGGGCCACCGGCACCGCGGAGCGGAGAAGCACTCCGCCCACTGAGCGGATCCGGGTCCGGGGGCGGGCGCCGCGTTCCGGCGCCCGCCCCCGACGCGTGCTCGGGGGGTGGTGTCCGGGGGTGGTGTCCGGGGGCGGTGTCCGGGGTGGTTCGCGGTCGGTGCGGGGGCGCGCCGGGGCGTTGTCAGTGGGCTGGAGTACCTTCGTGCCGTTCACCAGCACGGGGCGGGACGACGGGGGCGCACCATGGCCGACCTGATCACGGAGGAGCCGGTCGAGCTCCAGTTGGAGCGGTACCGGACGGAGCTGACGGGCTACTGCTACCGGATGCTCGGCTCGGTCTTCGAGGCCGAGGACGCGGTGCAGGAGACGATGGTCCGCGCCTGGCGCGGCCACCGCGGCTTCGAGGGCCGCGCCGCGCTGCGCTCCTGGCTGTACCGGATCGCCACCAACGTGTGCCTGGACGCGCTGAACGGCCGCAACAGCCGGGCCCGCCCGATGGACCTGGCCGGCCCGGTGACGGTGGCCACGGCGAGCGACACCCAGCTGCCCGAGGTGACGTGGATCGGCCCCGCGCCGGACGGCCGGGTGCTGCCCGAGACGGGTGACCCGGCCGAGGTGGCGGCCCAGCGCGAGTCGGTGAAGCTGGCCTTCGTCGCCGTGCTGCAGCGCCTCGCGCCCCGGCAGCGGGCCGTGCTGATCCTGCGCGAGGTGCTCGGCTGGAAGGCCGCCGAGGTGGCCGAACTGCTCGGCGTCACGGTGGCCTCGGTGAACAGCGCGCTGCAGCGGGCGCGCGCGGTGCTCGCCGGGGACGGCGCGGCCGCCCGCCCGGCCCCCGCGCTGGACGACGACCACCGCGCGCTGCTGGACCGCTACGTCCGCGCCTTCGAGGCGTACGACATGGACGGCCTCGCCGCGCTGCTGCACGAGGACGTCACGCTCAACATGCCGCCGTACGCGATGTGGCTGCGGGGGCGGGGCGAGATCCGGGCCTGGATGCTCGGCCCGGGCCACGGCTGCCGCGGCTCCCGGCTGGTCCCGGTGACGGCCAACGGCGCTCCGGCCTTCGCCCAGTACCGGCCGAGCCCGGCGGGCGGGCACGAGCCGTGGGCGCTGATCGTGCTGGAGGTGTCAGCGGGCCGGATCACCGGGTTCACCAACTTCCTGGACACCGACGTGCTCTTCCCGCTGTTCGGCCTCCCGCCCCGGCTGGCCGCCGACTAGGTCCTGTCCGGCCGCCGGAGGTCGAGGGGGTCCACGCCCCCCGGCAGCAGGGCCGCGAGCCCGCTGAACGCGAGCAGCTCCCGCAGCGGGCCGCTCGCGTTCACCAGCACCACGCCCACCCCGTGCCGCGCGGCGGCGAGCCGCAGCCGGGCGAGGGCGTCGACGACGGCCAGGTCGGGCGCGGTCAGCGCGTCCAGGTCGCAGGTCAGGGCGGGGGCGGGCGGGGGCTTCGGCGTGGTGTCCATACTGCTTGGACCGGCCCGGCGGCCCGGGCTCATCGGCTCCGGCGGAACTTCTCGGAACTTCCCGGAGCTCGACAGAACTCCGCAGAACTTCTCGAAAGAATTTCCGCGTGGAGCGATGAGTTTCGGTCGCGCCCTCGGTCTACTCCTGTGAAAGCGCCACCGTGGCGCCGCGATCACGAAGGACGACACCATGACCGAGAACCTGGGCGAGCTGACCATCACCCGCGAGCTGCCGGCCACCCCGGACGCCGTCTTCCGCGCCTACGTCGAGCCCGAGCAGTTCGTCCGCTTCTGGGGCCCGGTCGGCACCCACGTCGAGCTGGACACCGTGACCATCGAGCCGCGGGTGGGCGGGCGCTACGACAGCACCATGACCATCGACGCGACCGGCGACGCGTACCCGATGTGCGCCAAGATCACCGAGATCCGCCCGGGCGAGCTGATCGCCCTGGTCGAGGAGAGCGTGGGCCTGCGCTCCACGATGACCTTCAAGGACCTCGGCGACGGCCGCACCGAGGTGGTCCTGCACCAGACCGAGGTGCCGGCGATGTACTGCGGTCCGGAGGCCCGGGCGGGCCTCAACTCCAGCTTCGACCGCCTGGTCGAGCACCTCGCCGCCCAGCGCTGAACTGACGGTCCCGGGCGGGTCGGTGGCAGAGTGGGCGGTGCAGAACCACCGTGCCCCAGGAGGATCGCAGTGACGGCTGAGCCCTTGAAGTCCCGCGAGGAATGGTTGGCGTCCCTGCCCAGGATCTACGCGGCGGCGGGCTGCCTGCTGCGGGACGAGTCCGGCCGGATCCTGATCGTGAAGGCCGGGTACCGCGAGCACTGGCAGTTCCCGGGCGGCACGATCGACCTCGGCGAGGGCCCGGTGGAGTGCGCCTCGCGGGAGCTGCTGGAGGAGACCGGCATCGTCAGGGCGACCGGGGAGCTACTGGCCATCTCCTGGACCCACCCCTCGTCCGAACTCGACCACCCGGCGCAGCATTTGATGTTCGACTTCGGCACCGTCCCGGACGGCACCCCCGTGACCGTCCCGGCCGGCGAACTGGACCGGCACCAGTGGGCCACCGTCGAGGAGGCGCTGGAACTCCTCGGCCCGGCCCGCTCGCTCCGGCTGCGGGCGGCGCTGGAGTCGGCCGCCGACGGCCGGGTGCGGATCGTCGCCACGCCCGTCTCCGGCTTCTGAGTCCCGCCCGAGCCCAACCGACCGGCCCCGGGCGGGAGTTCCGCCCGGGGCCGGGCCCCGTCTCACGCCTGCTCGGCGTTCCGGGCGGCGATGATGGCCTTGACGGCCTCGGAGGTGAAGGTCTCCGCCTCGGACTTCTCGACGCCGAGCCCGGCGAGCACGCCCGAGCCGTTCTCCAGTTCCAGCAGGGCGAGCAGGATGTGCTCGGTGCCGACGAAGTTGTGCCCGAGCTTCAGCGCCTCACGGAAGGTCAGTTCCAGCGCCTTCTTGCCCTGCGCGTCGTACGGGATCAGCGCGGGCACCTGCTCGGCGGCGGCCGGCAGGACGGCGGCGGTCGCCTCCCGGACGGCCTCCGGGGTGACGCCCTGGGCGGCGAGCGCCTTGAGCCCGATGCCCTCCGGTTCGGCGAGCAGGCCGAGCAGGAGGTGTTCGGCGGTGATCTCGGCGTTGCCGGCCGCCCTGGCCTCCTCCTGCGAGGCCATCACGACGCTCCGGGCCCGGTCGGTGAACCGGGCGAAGCCCTGGCTGGGGTCGAGGTCGGCGGGGGTGCCCGGGTCCTTGGGGACGAACCGCTTCTGGGCGGCCTGCTTGCTGACGCCCATGCTGCGGCCGATGTCGGTCCAGGAGGCGCCGGAGCGGCGGGCCTGGTCGACGAAGTGGCCGATCAGGTGGTCGGCGAGGTCGCCGAGGTGGTCGGCGGCGATGACCGCGTCGGACAACTGGTCGAGCGCGTCGGGGTGGACCTTCTTGATCGCGGCGATCAGGTCGTCGAGGCGCAGCGGAGTGGTGTTGGGAACGACGGGATTCTCCATGCGTCAACCGTAGGTTGTCGATCCTGGGCCGTCAACCATCGGTTGACGATACGCGCGAGTAGTCTTCGGCGGCCCCTGCGGGACGGAGGCGTCCGATGGGCGGGTCGAGGATCCCGGCCCTGCCCGAGGCCGGGCTGTCTCGCGAACTCAAGCTCCAGGTGGTCGAGTTGCAGGAGCCGGCCTGGCCCGGTGGCCGCTACGCGGCGGGCAGCAGCCGGGCCCGGACGGCGGTGACCTCGGCGGGGGTGGCCCCGGCGGCGAGCAGGTAGCCCGCCGGGTCGAGGCCCTCCAGCGCGCCCGCGAGGACGGCTTCGGCGGTGGTGCCGGCCTCGGCGAGCACCGCGTCGATCCGGTGGTACTGGTCCGGCAGGCCCAGCATCCCGTACAGCGGGCGGACGTTGGGGCCGCTGAGCTGGTAGTCCTCGACGATCGCGGCCCGTTCGACGCCGGCCAGGGCGAGCAGCAGCAGGGCCGCCAGGCCGGTGCGGTCGCGGCCGGCGCCGCAGTGCACGACCAGGCCGCCGGGGCGGGCGCCGGCGATGGCGGCGATCAGTGCGGCGGCGGCGTGCGGGCAGTGGTCCAGGTAGGGGCGGAGCGCGAGCGGGGTGCCGTCCAGCCGGCCGTAGGCCTCCCACCAGGCGGGGCCGGCGAGTTCGTCCAGCGGGACGCGGATCAGCTCGACGCCCTCGGGGAGCGGGAGGAGCGGCTTGTACTCCTCGGCGTTGCGCAGGTCGACCACGGTGCGGACACCGTGGTCGAGGAGGGCGTCCCAGCCCTCGGCGGTGAGGCGGTCCAGGTTGTCCGCCCGGACTATCGCCCCGCGGGCGGTCGGTCGGCCGGAGGCGGTGGGCAGTCCGCCCAGGTCGCGGACGTTCAGGCAGCCGTCCCACACGAGGGTGCGGTCCTCGGTGGTGGTCAGCGCGTGCGTCCGGCTCATGGGGGCCCCGTTTCCTCGACCGGGGGTCCCGTTACCCCCTCGTTATGAAGGACTCCCGGGAGATCCGGATGGTTCCGTGCTGTTCGGATCGCCGACACCCGGCGTTGGGGCCGGTTCGGGCGCCGTCCGGGGGCGGTGATGCTCCCCCGGGCGGCAGGTGGACGGCAGGCGGTGTCAGACGGCGGTCGGGGCTTCGGTCTCGGCCGCGACCAGCTTCTCCATCGGATCGGCCGCGATCCGACCGAGCATCGCGCCGGCCGCGATCGCGCCGATCATGAACACGGTGGACAGCCAGGCCATGGTCGCCACCGGCAGGGTGAAGGCGCCGACCACCCGGGCGACGCACTCGGCCAGCAGCGCGGTGCCCCAGGCGCCCGCGAACACCCGCTCGTGGCGCTGGAAGGCCCGGGAGCCGGCCGCCCGGCCCTCGACCAGCCGCTGCCAGGCGGCGGCCCGGTCGCGCTTGCCCTTGGTGAGGAAGGGCATCAGCACCGGGGTCATCACCGACCGGCCGACCAGCGCCGAGAACAGGATGGCCAGCGCCACGGTGCCGCTCAGCCCGCCGTCCTTGGCGATCATCAGCCGGGCGTCGCCGGTGACGAAGGTGAGCGCCAGGCCCGCCAGGTTCACGGTCAGCATCAGCGCGGCCCACAGGTTGAGCCTGCGCTCGCGCAGCAGGCCGAGCACGGTCCGGGCGGCCGGGATGGCGCTGCTCCACGCCAGCGCGGCGAACACGCTCAGGCCGCCGGCCGAGTGCAGCAGGTAGTAGCCGGCCAGCGGGGCGACCACGTCGATGGCGAGCGGGCGGAGCCCGGAGGCCGACGGGTTCGGGGTCGTGTCGGTCCCGGTGGTGGCGGCGGCGGTGGCGGTGGTGACGGTTCGGCTCACGGCGGGTTCCTTCCCTGCTGGTGGCCGCGGGCCGCTGCCCGCGTCGTGCCTCCAGTGTTTCCGTCCGACCCTCCGTCAGAGCAGTGCCGTCCGTTGCGGGATCCGCGTGACAGCTGTCATGGTGCGGGCCGTGACAGCCGCTCCGACCTGCGACTTCTCCCGGCTCGCGGGGTCGCGTTCGCCCGGATGGCCCATGATGTGGCGGGTGCAGAGTGCAGAGCGCCCCGGAGCGGGCACCGGCAGCCCCGTCGGCCGGTCCGGACCAGTCCCTTCCGCCGGCCCGCCAGCGGGCCGGGCCCCCTCTCCCGCCGATCTGACCGAGGCCGTCCGGGCCGCCCAGGTCGGGGACGAGGAGGCGTTCCGGTTGCTGTTCCGGACCGTCCAGCCGGGCCTGCTGCGCTACCTGCGGGTCCTGGTCGGCGGTCGCCCCGAGGACGCCCAGGACGCCGAGGACATCGCCTCCGAGACCTGGCTTCAGATCGCCCGCGACCTGGGCGGCTTCTCCGGTGACGGGGACGGCTTCCGCGGCTGGGCCGCCACCGTCGCGCGCCACCGCGCGCTCGACCACCTGCGCGCCCGGCGCCGCCGCCCGGTCGCCGACCTGCCCTTCGAGTACCTGGCCGGGCTGGCTGCCGGGGACGACACCGCGGGCGCCGCGCTGGCCACCGTCGGCACCGCCGACGCGCTGGCGCTGATCTCCCGGCTGCCGCGCGACCAGGCCGAGGCCGTCCTGCTGCGGGTGGTCATGGAACTGGACGCCGAGAGCGCCGCCCGGGTGCTCGGCAAGCGGGCCGGCAGCGTCCGGATGGCCGCCCACCGGGGGCTGCGGAAACTGGCCACGCTGCTGGAGCAGTCCTTCGCGGCCGGGGTCGGGATCCCCGCCGCGCGCGAGGCCGAACCGGCGGTGCGACGGCCCGGCCGGACCGGCCGGCGCCGTACCGAGGAACCCGTCGAGGAACCCGTCGAAGAAACCGCGGGGAAGGCGGCCGGGAAGCCCACGGGGAAACCTGCGGGAAAGCCTGCGGGAAAAAGTTCTCCGCAAGGTGTGACAGAACGCCGGGCCGCGACGCTGAAGGACATGAGATGAGCACCAACCGATCCCGTCGGATCGACCGTGACGCTGCCGAGCATCTGCTCGGCGGTGCCGTGGGCGGCCCGCCGGCCGGGCAGGACGCCTCGCTCACCGGACCGGACGGCGGTCCCGGGCCGCTCGCCCGGATCCTCGCCGCGGCCGCCGCCCCGGCGACGGCCGACGAACTGGCCGGGGAGCAGGCCGCCCTGACCGCGTTCCGGGAGGCGCGTCTCACGTCCGACCTCGTAGTGACCACACCCGTCCGGAGACGATCGATGGCAACCGCCACGTTGGCCAGGGCCTTCAGCACGAAGGCCACTGCCGCCGTGCTCGGCGCCACCGCGCTGTGCGGGGTCGCGGTCGCCGCCGGCACCGGCAACCTGCCGTCCCCGCTGGGCGGCGGGTCCGGCGCGCCCGAGCACGCGCTCGCCGCCGCGGGCGGGCCCTCCGGCAGTGCGCCCGGCACCGCGTCCGCCGATGCGTCGGCCGGTTCGTCCGCCACCTCGCCCGACAGTGCCGCGCCCGGCACCCCGTCCGTCCGCCCGTCCGGCGGCGGCTCCGCCTCGGGCGGTCCGCAGTTGGTCGGACCGTCCACCGCCCCGAAGCCCGGCACCCCCTCCGCCGATACCGACGGCGACGGCGACGTCGAGGGGCACGGCGCCCGGCCGCTCGCGCCCGGACTGGTCGCCCTCTGCCACGGCTTCGCCGACTGGTCGGGCCGGGGCGAGCGCTCACCGGCCACCGAGCCGCGGTTCGGCCCGCTGGTCACGGCGGCCGGCGGGGCGGAGAAGGTGGCGGACTACTGCGCGGAGGTGCTCGGCGACGAGGACGACCACCCGGGTGCCGCCGCGCAGCCCCACGACCCCGGCCGGACCACCCCCGGCCCCGGTGCGGGCGCGGGCAAGGGGAACACCGAGGACGGCCGGGGCAACGGCCAGGACAAGAACAAGAACAAGGGCAACGGCCAGGAGAAGGGCCAGGACAAGGGCAACGGCGGCAACGGGGCCAGGCCCGGCCGGTCCGGCGTGACCGTCCCGGCGCCGCCGGCCGCGCCGCCCCTGCCCGACGTCCGTCCGAGCAGGACCGACCGTTCCGACGACAGCCAGTCGGGCCGGAGGTAACCCAGGAACTCCGGGTGGGCGGCGAGCGACTCCCCCCGGGCTCGCCGCCCACCCGGACCGCACCACCCGCAGGACCGCACCACCCGCAGGACCCGCAGGACCGCACCACCCGCAGTACCGCTCGTCAGTACCACCCGAAGACCCCGGGTGGCCGGTCGGCTCCCCGTGCCGTCCGGCCGCCCGGCCCCGGCCGGCCCGGCAGGCGCCCACCCCGGACGCGCCGCCGGCCCGGTCGGCCTGGAACGTGCGGCCCGCCCTCCCGCAGTCAGGGCGGGTCGCACCCCCGCGCCGGCGGCCGGGGGACCGCTGCCCGGTCCCCCGACCGCCTCCCCGCCCCAGGCGGTGCGGTCCGGCGGTGCGGCTATCGTGCACAGGTGCACGAGGCGGCCCGGAACACCGGGCACGGCACGTGAGGGGAGTTCCAGGTGATCGGACGGGCGCTGAACGGGCGTTACGAACTCGTCGAGATACTCGGCGTCGGCGGCATGGCCACCGTCTGGCGCGGGCTGGACCACGTGCTGGGCCGCCAGGTGGCCGTCAAGGTCCTCAACGGGGGACTCGCCGACGACCCCCGCTTCGCCGAGCGGTTCAGCCGCGAGGCGCAGCACGCGGCCATGCTGGTGCACCCGAGGATCGTCATGGTCTTCGACTCGGGCGTCGACCAGGGCACGCCGTTCATCGTCATGGAGCTCGTCCACGGCCGTTCGCTCGCCGCCGTGCTGGTGCAGCAGCCGGGCCTGCCGGTGGAACGCGCCGTCGGCATCGCGGCGGCGGTCTGCGAGGCGCTGGCCGTCGCGCACGCGGCCGGGCTGGTCCACCGGGACATCAAGCCCGGAAACATCATGATCACCGACGACGGCGGGGTGAAGGTCGTCGACTTCGGCATCGCCCGGGCCGGTTCGTCCAGCAACCTGACCCAGACGGCGAGCGTGCTCGGTACGGCCGCCTACCTGTCGCCCGAGCAGGCCACCGCCTCGCCCCTGGACGGCCGCACCGACCTCTACGCGGTCGGTTGCGTGCTCACCGAAATGCTCACCGGCGAGACCCCGTTCACCGCCGAGACCCCGGTGGCGATCGCCTTCAAGCACGTCAGCGAGCAGCCCCTGCCGCCGTCCTACCGCCGCCCCGGCCTGCCGCCCGCGCTGGACGCGGCCGTGCTGCGCCTGCTCGCCAAGAACCCCGCCGACCGGCCGGCGGACGCCGTCGCGGCGCGGGCCGAACTCCTCTCCACCATCCCCGGGTTGGCGGTCGGCGACCCGACGGCGGAACTCCTCGCCACCGCCGCCGCCACCCAACTGCTGCCGCCCGTAAGGCCGGTGAACCCCAACCAGCAGCACACCACCCTGCTCCCGCCGCAGGCCCCGGCCGCCACCTCGCTGATGGCACCCGTCCCGCAGGCCCCGCCGGCCACTTCGCTGATGGCGCCCGTCCGGCAGGGCCCGCCCGCGCCCGCGGGCCGCAGCCGCCGCCGCGGCAGGCCCCTCGTCCTCGGCGCACTGGGCGTGGCCGCACTCGCCGGCGTCACCGCCCTGGCCGTCGCCGCCCTGGACGAGCCCGCCGGCAACGCCGCCGCCCCCGCTCCCACCAAGCCGCCGGCGGCCACCGCCCCCAGCACCCCGGCTGCCGCGCCCAGCACCCCGGCCCGCGCGTCCACCCCCGCGGCGACCCCGACGCCCACCACCGCGGCCCCCACCACCCCGGCCGGCCTCCCCACGGCCCCCAACCCGGCCGTCCCCCGCAACCAGGGGCCGGCCCTCCAGCTCAACGCCTTCCGCCAGGCCGTCGTCCAGACCCAGGTCGGGGGCAAGGAGCACGACCGCCAGGCGGAGCTGCTGCGCATCCTCGACGACGCCTCCGCCCGCCTCAACGAGGGCAATCCGGACGACGCGGCCCAGGAGCTCAAGGACGCCCAGAAGGTGATCCGCGACCTGGCCAAGAAGCACGCCATCGACGGCCCCACCAACGCCAACTGGAACGCCCGCCTCGGCGCCCTGCTGATCACCCTGCACGCCACGGCCGCCGACAACCAGGACTGGTGACCGCGGGGCCTCAGGTCCGGTCCGACGGTGGTGCGGCGGTTCAGCGCGCGGCTGCGGGCCGCTCGGCCGCCCAGGCGAACCCGTCCGGGTCGGTGAAGGTTCCGGCGGTGCCGCCGATCACGAGCCGGTGCGATCCGCTGCCGTCGGGGGAGACGCCGGCGTCCTTGGCGAGGGCCCGGCGCTTGTACAGCGCGAGCTTGACCGGGCTCGACCCGGTGGCGAACTCGACGTACACCGGCCCGAAGCTCTTCGCCACGGTGAGGCCGCGGTCGACGTAGAACCGCTTGCTCGCGGAGACGTCCGCGACTCCCAGCAGGAGCACGAGCTGGTCGATCTGTCGGGTGGCCGGGCCGGTGTCCTTCTTCGCGGAGGTCGCGATCTTCCAGATCGTCCCGTCCGGGGCCTGGACGACGCCGCCGTAGCCCCAGAGCGACTTCGCGGCGGGTTTGAGGGCGGTGGCGCCGGCGTCGAGGGCGGCGTCGACGAAGCCGTTGACGGTGGCGGGCCGGGACACCGTGAGCGACAGCGTGAACCCGCGGAAGCCGGTGGTCGGTTCCTGCGAGGCCCGCAGGCGCAGCTGCGTGTCCAGGCCGAAGGCGGTGGTGTAGAAGCTGCGGGCGGCCGTGGGGTCGGCCACGTCGAGGATGAGGGAGTCGATGGAAGTCATGTCCTCCACGCTAGGTGCGGCCCGGCGGCCGGGGCTTCTCGAATTCTGACCGGTCCGGCGGCCCGTCGCGCGCGGCGCCGGTAGTCGTCGGGCGGCATGCCGACCAGTTCGGTGAAGCGGGTGCGGAAGGCGTCCGGCGAGGTGCAGCCGACCGCGCGGCGGACCGCGGTGACGCCGAGGCCGCCGCAGCGCAGGAACGCGGCCGCGCGCTCGACACGGCGCGCCGTCAGGTAGCCGTACGGCGAGTCGCCGTAGGCCAGCCGGAACTCGCGGCTGAGCTGCCCGGCCGCCAGGCCGGCGTCGCGCGCGAGCGCCAGGACGTCCAGTGGCCGCGCGTACTCGCGGTCGATCCGGTCCCGGACGCGGCGCAGCCGCGCGAGGTCTTTCAGGCGCTGCGCCGCCGCGCGGGCGCTGGCCCACGAGGGGTGACACACGGGAGGACTCCTCTCACCGGGCCCGACTCCGGCCGTCGCGGCCGTGGCGGCCGTGGCGGCCGTGGCGGCCGTCAGGGACCGCGCCGCCCGCACGGTCGGCGCTCGGCCGGTCGGCTCAGCGCAGCTCCTGGATGCGGATCAGGTTGCCGGCGGGGTCGCGGAAGGCGCAGTCGCGCATGCCGTACGGCTGCTCGGTCGGCTCCTGGACGACCTCGGCGCCGCCGGCCTGCACCGCCCGGAAGGTGCCGTCGAGGTCCCGGGTGGCCAGCAGGATCCAGCCGTAGGTGCCCTTGGCCATCATCTCGGCGATGGTGCGGCGCTCGTCCTCGGTGACCCCGGGGTCGACGGCCGGCGGCGCCAGGAGGATGGAGGTGTCGGGCCGGTCGGCGGGGCCGACGGTGATCCAGCGCATCTTGCCCTGCCCGACGTCGCCGCGGACCTCGAAGCCGAGGACGTCGCGGTAGAAGACCAGGGACGCGTCCGGGTCGTCGTGCGGGAGGACGCTGGTGTGAATGGTGATGTCCATGGCGCCGATGCTAGGTGTGGCCGCGCGGGCGTGCTTCTCGAATCCTGACCGATCGGGCGTGGCCGTCCACAGCCTGTGGACAACGTCACGGCTTGCGGTGGCTACGGGTCTCGACGTTCGCCCGGATCGCCCGCGACAGCGTCCCCGCCGCCGTGGCGAGGAAGACGAACGTGTACCCGATCTGCAGGATCACCACGAGGCGAGGGGCCTGACCGGTCGGGGTGATGTCGCCGTAGCCGACGGTGGCCAGGGTGACGACGGTGAAGTACAGGGCGTCGAGCCGGGTGACCAGCCCCTCGAAATCGCCCGGACGGGCGGCCATGACGTAGTAGGTCGCGGAGAAGATGGTCATCGCGAGGAAGATCAGGAACGACAGCCAGACCACCGGGCGCTTCGCGTCGCCCCGCAGCACGGCGGTGGTCTTCGCCAGCAGCAGGCCGCTCAGGCCGACCAGCGCGGCGGCGAACACGAGCCAGCTGAGGACGGGGTGCTGGTAGCCGAGCAGGCGCAGGGGGAGGGCCCAGTACGCGAGGATCAGCGCGGTGCAGGCGCTCAGCAGCCAGAGCGCGGACCGCGGGTCGACCCGGCCCTGCGGTGGTGGTGGCTGGCTTCCGGACATCGCGTCCAGCCTGCGGCCGCGCCGGGCCGGCCGCGTCCCGGGCTGGGCCGTTCGGGCCGGACCGTCCGCCGCCGTTCCACCGGCCGTAGCACCGGCCCCCGCTGACCGCCCCTCAGGCGGAGGCCGGGGTTCCTCCGTCCGGTCGGCCGGGTTCGTCCAGCAGCTCCAGCAGGGCCAGGACGGCGACCAGCGCGAGTGCCAGGCAGAGCGTCACCAGCACCGTCGGATAGCTCCACAGCACGAACGCCAGCGCCGCGCCCGCGACCGCCGCCCAGCCCAGCCAGGCCTTCCAGCGGTGGACGAACCGCCCGACCGGCCCGAGCCGCAGCCCGGCCCGTTCGGCGGTGCTCCGGGCCGCGCCGAGCCCGGCGTGCCAGCCGCTGCGCGCGGTGCGGGCCCAGCGACCGCCGCCGCTGATCCAGGCGCCGAGCGCGACGACCAGGCCGAGCGCGATCACCACCCGGACGGCGGAGCGCAGGTAGCGCACCAGCGCGTCGTACACCGCCTGGGCGGCCGCCTGGTCCACCCCGGCGGGGAGCCCGTCCAGGTAGACGGCTCGGAACACGCTCAGCCCGATGCCCAGCAGCAGCGCCCCGGCGGCCATCCCCAGCGCCGCCGTGACCGCCGCCCGGCGCCGCCGGACCGCGAGCAGCACCCCGCCGACCGCGCAGACCAGCGTGAGCACCGGCATCCAGAAGCCGGCCAGGTCCAACAGCCGCAGGCCGGTGCGGACCTTGGGGATGGCGTCGGACTGCACCAGCGTGAACGAGGTGTGGATCTCCGGGATCCTCGCGGCCGGCGCGAGCCCGTTGTCGACCAGCGCGGTCTTCACCCGGGCGATCACCGGGGCGAGGTCGAGCACCACGGTGTCGTTCCTGACCTCGACGGCGCCGCCGCCCTGCCCGGTCAGCATCCGGTCGATCGCGGTGTGCGCCTGCCGGTTGACGTCCGTCCAGAGGGTGGCGAAGGCGTCGCTGTCCACCACCCGCTGGACCTGGTCGCGGACGAAGCCGGTGAGCCCGTCGGTGAGGGCCTGGCCGATGCCGTTCAGCAGCGCGCCGAGCTTGGGCCGGTCGTCGGGGGCGATGTTGTTGAGCAGCGAGTCGACCGGGATCCGCGCCACGACCTCGTCGGTGACCCGGTTGGTGACGGCCGCCCTGACGGCCGGGTCCCGGGCCAGCGGCGCCATGGTCGCGACGTACCGGTCGGTGTCGCCGATCTCCGACCTCGCCCACACCGCGACGGCGCTCAGCGGGGTCAGCACGCAGGCCAGCAGGATCAGCAGGACGGCGACGAGGGAGCGCACCCGGTGGCGGTCCGGGCGGGTCGCCAACTGCCGGGTGAGCTGCGCCTGGTGGGCCTCGGCGGCGCTCAGGCGGGCCCGCAGGTCGGCCAGCTCGTCGGGCGACCCGGCGGGCGGTTCACCCGGGGGTCCGGCGGGGGGTCCGCCTGGCGGTCCGGCGGGTGTTCCGGCGGGCGGCTCGTCGCCCGGCTCGTCGGTGGGCATGCCGCGACTCCGTTCCTCCGTTGGGTGCATACCAGGAGATAACGGATCAGATCGGACGGCCAGCCGGGAGGGCCGTGAGCAGCCCGGATGCAGCAGAAGCCCCCGGCACCGTCATCGGACGGTACCGGGGGCTTCCGGAGGAGAGCGGGACTCAGACGGCCGTCTCGGGCCGCTTCGTCTCGGTGGCCTTGGTCACGTTGGTCGGCGTGACGGCCGGCGGGGTCGTGGCGGCCGGCTGCGGGGCGGCGGTGCTCTGCGCGGTGCCGGCGCTCTGCGCGGCGTCCGCCGGGGCTTCGTCCTCGCGCAGCGCCTTCGTCTCCGCCTTCAGGATGCGCATCGACTTGCCGAGGCCGCGGGCCATCTCCGGCAGCTTCTTCGACCCGAACAGCAGGATGACGATCGCCAGCACCACCAGGAGGTGCCAGGGCTCAAGACCGTTCCGCAGCATCCCTGGCCACCGGTCCCTTCTTGTCTAGAGTCAAGGGTGGGCGAGCGCCCGTGCTGGCCAGTATGCCTGGCGACGACGGCGAACGGATACACCGGCCGGGAAACGCTGGCCAAAAAGCAGGTGCCGTTCGAGCGGAACGCGAGCGCCCGCGGCGGCGGCCGGAGCCGGCCCGGTCCGGCTCGCGCACCCGTGACCAGCCCGCACGGCACCGCACCGCGCAGCACCTGCCTCTCCGACCCCTCCAGCCCCTTCGGTTCCGTCGCCGGGGTCCGCAGCCGGCAACCGCCCGATCGGCGGCGGCTCAGTACACGAAGGGCACGAGTCGCTTCGACGTCCGCCGGTATTCCGCGTACTCCGGCCCGAAGGCGGCCAGCAGCAGCCGCTCCTCGGCGGTGATCCGCCAGCCGTACGCGCCGAGCAGCAGCGCCGGCACCAGCAGGGCCGCCGGCCAGCTGCCCAGGCCGAGCGCGTAGCCCGTCCAGACCAGCAGACTGCCGGCGTAGCCGGGGTGGCGGATCTGCCGGTACGGGCCGCTGCGGACGACGCGCTGGGTGTCCACGGTGCGCAGGGTGCGGGTGTAGTAGCGGCCCAGGGTGCGCATGCCCCAGGCCCGCAGGGCCAGCCCGGCGGCGATCAGCGCGATCCCGAACCAGCGGGCCCAGAGCGGAAGTTCGCCGATCCCGGCGCGGCCGAACAGCACCACGACCAGCACCGCGGCGGCGTAGCAGGCGAGCAGCAGCCGGGTCGAGCCGCGGTCGCGGCCGTCCGCGCGCCAGGTGCCGGCGGCGGAGTCCTCGCGGCGGCGCAGCATCAGCTCGTAGCCGACCCAGCAGAGCATGCCGAGGAGGGAGAGCAGGGTCGTCAGGGACATGCGGCGGCTCCCGGCGGATAGGAGATGCGGGCCAAGTACCCCTTCACGGTCCTCCCCGGGGGCCGCCGACGCACGCCCCCGGGGGTGGACGCCCCGGCCTCCACCCCCAGGTGGACCGTCCGGCCCGCCCGTTGACGAGGCCCGTTCGTTGCCGCCTGCGATCTGCGGCCGTGCCGCCGACCCTGGCACGCCGATGGACGTTACAACCGCTACCTTGACGCCATGGGCGAGCCAGTGATCGAGTCGATGGCCGAGGTCCGGGGCCACCTCGCGGACGTGATCGACCGGGCACGACGTGACGGAACTCCGACGATCATCACGAGGCGCGGCCGGCAGGAGGCGGTGGTGATCGACATCGCCGAGTGCTGGCGCCTGCGGGAAGTCGCCGACCAGGCCGAGGACGAGTGGCTGAACCGCCTCGCGGCCGAGGCCGAGGCCGAGGCCGAGGGCCTCGAAGGCTCCGTCTCGCTGGAGGGGATGGCCGCCCTGCTCCGCGATCACCACGGCCGAGCCTGAGGGGCTGCTCCGTGCTCACCGGGTGCTGTACACCGTCGAGGGCGGGGTGCTGATCGTCTGGGTCATGGCGGTCGGCAACCGTCGTGAGGTCTACCGGCACCGGTAGGGGCCGGTGGGAACGGCGGAGAGCCCCCGTCCGAGGGGGCGGGGGCTCTCGATGACTCGCGTGGATCGGGCCGGGTGGGTCAGGCGGTGACGGCCTCGGGGGCCGGGGCGGCGGCGGGGAGGTGGCGCATCAGGCGGTAGGCCAGCAGGGCGGTGCCGAGGGCGAAGACCAGGCCGACCACCGCGGCGACGTGCAGGCCGTCGGTGAAGGCGGCCCGGGCGGTCTCCAACAGGTCCGTGCCGATCCGGCCGGGCAGGTGGCCGGCGACGGTGACCGCGCCGCCGAGGGTGTCCTGGGCGGCCCGGGCGGCCTCGCCGTCGACGCCCGTGGGGAGGGCGCCGTCCAGCTGGTGGCGGTAGACGGCGGCGCCGGCCGCGCCGAGCAGGGCGATGCCGAGCGAGCTGCCGAGTTCGACGGCGGTCTCGGAGGTGGCGGAGGCGGCCCCGGCCTGCTCGGCGGGGGCGGCGGAGACGACCATTTCGGCGGTCATGGTCATGGTGCCGACGGTGCCGGCGGCGAGGACGCCCGCCGCGACGAGGATGAGCGCCAGCGGGGAGTGCGCGCCGACCTGGGTCATCATTGCGAAGCCCGCCGCTCCGACCAGGAACCCGCCGCCCATCAGGGCCGCCGGGCGGACCTTGCCGGCCAGCGCGGAGCTGGTGCCGACGGCCGCGCCGACGCCGACGCTGGGCACCAGCGACCAGAGCGAGGCGGTGAGCGGGCTCATGCCCTTGACCAGTTGCAGGTACTGCGAGGTGAAGAGGGAGAAGCCCATCATCGCGAACATCGCGATGGTGTTGACGCTGATCGCGCCGCTGAAGGTGCGGATCCGGAACAGGCCGAGGTCGATCAGCGGGTCGGCGGCGGTGCGCTGGCGCCATACGAACGCGGCGGCCAGCAGCAGGCCGGCCGGGACGGCGAGGGCGGGCAGCGGGCTCCAGCCGTCCACGGCGAGGGTCTTGACGCCGTAGACCAGCGGCAGGATCGCGGCCATCGAGAGCGCGGCGCCTGGCAGGTCGAAGCGGCCGGTGCGGGCGGTGGAGCGGTACTCGGGGAGCAGGACGGGCGCGGCGAGCAGCACCAGGGCCATCACCGGGACGGCGAGCAGGAACGCGGAGCCCCACCAGAAGTGGTCGAGCAGCAGGCCGCCGGCGACCGGGCCGAGGGTGGCGCCGGCGGTGAGGACGCCGCCCCAGGCGCCGAGGGCGATCTGCCGCTGCTTGGGGTCGTGGAACATGTTGCGGACCAGCGCGAGCGTCGAGGGCATCACGGTGGCCCCGGCGACGCCGAGCAGGGCGCGGGCGGCGATCAGCTGGCCGGCGGTGTCGGCCCGGGCGGCCAGCAGCGAGGCGCCGATGAAGCCGGCGGCGCCGATCATCAGCAGCCGGCGGCGGCCGATCCGGTCGCCCAGCGAGCCCATGGTGATGAGCAGCCCGGCGAGCAGGAACGAGTACACGTCCATGATCCACAGCTGCTGGGTGCCGCTGGGCGCCAGCGTGGTGGAGATGAAGGGGACGGCGAAGAAGAGCACGCCCATGTCCATGGCGAGGACGAGGGTCGGGAGCAGGAGGACGGCCAGGCCGATCCATTCGCGACGGCCTGCGCGGCCGGTGGTTGCGGTCATGGGGAAGACGGTACGGACGTGTCAGACGCCTGTCTAGTACGTATGTGTAAATCGCTCGTGCGAGACGTCAGTGCGAGACATTCGTGCAAGACATCTGTGCAGCCCTTCCGTAGGATTCGGGGCATGGGAAACCGCGAAGACCTGATGGCCGGCGCCAAGCGCTGCCTGTACGAGAAGGGGTACGGGCGCACCACCGCCCGTGACGTCGCGACCGCCTCGGGCGTCAGCCTGGCCGCGATCGGCTACCACTTCGGTTCGAAGGACGCGCTGCTCAACGCGGCGATGATCGAGGCGATCGGGGAGATGGGGGCGGCCCTGGGCGCGGTGGTGGACGCCGCCAACCGGGTGTCCGGCGACCCGGAGGAGCGCTTCGCCGCGGTCTGGGACGGCCTCAGGACCGTCTTCACCGAGCACCGCGGGCTCTGGGCGGCCCAGTTCGAGGCGCTCGCCCAGGCCGCGCACGCGCCCGAGCTGGCGCACGCCTTCGCGGAGGCGCAGAAGGAGGGCCGGCTCGGTCTCGCCGCGCTGTTCCAGGGGCTGCCCGAAGTGCCGGACACCGAGGAGGAGGTCGTCCGCGGCTCCTTCTACCAGACCCTGCTGGCCGGGTACGCCGCCCAGTGGCTGGCCGCCCCCGAACTGGCGCCGAACGGGCGGGACTTCCTGCGCGGGCTGCGGCTGGTCAGCGGAAGCGTGTTCGGCCCCGCGGTGCCGTCACCGCCCGCCACCGCCCGCTGACGGCGGCCGGCCGTCGCCCGTCGCCCGCTACCGCTCGCTGACCGCTGCCGCCCGCGCCGCCCCGCTAGGCGGTGACCACCGTCAGCAGCACCACCGAGTCGACGTGGGCCAGCAGCCCGTGCCGTTCCTGGGGCACCGGCTCCAGGCGTCCGACCGGCAGCTCCTGGTGCCGGCCGGCGATGGTCAGCGAGACCCGGCCGCGCAGCACCTGGACGCTGCCGGCGGTCGGCGGGGTGTGCTCGTCCAGCGAGGTGCCCGCGGTCAGCGCGATCACGGTCTGCCGCAGGACGCCGTCGTGGAGCACCAGGTGGGCGCTGCGCCCGTGCGGGCTCTCGGCCGCCCGGGCGGCGTGCTCCACGGCGAGCTGTTCGAGATCGGGCATCGCGCGTCCTCCTGACCCGGCGTGCCGGGCCGACCCCGGGCGCCCGGACCGGCGCCGTGTGCCCAGGTTCGCGGACGCGCTCGGCTCGCGCACCCGGAGCCGTTCGACGTGCAGCCCCCGGCGAGTGCCCGCATCGTGGAGGCATGGCGATCAACGAGACAGTCTCCGGTGGGTTCCAGGTCAACCGCTCGCTGCTGGCCGGCGGCGCGCTGCTCACCGGTATCGGCGCCGTGCTCGGCGTGGCCGGGGCGGCGATGGTGTGCGCGGCGCTGGCCACGGCCGGCCGCAGCTGGGTGCGCAGCCTGGAGACCGCGCCGGCCGCGTTCGCCCAGCGGGCGCTGCGCGAGGCGAAGGTGGCGTCCAGCGCGGGCTGGGAGGCCTGGCGCGCGGAGCACGGTTCGCCCAACTGAGCGCACCCGTCGACCTGAGCCGCACCCGCGCCCGTCCGGGTGCGGCGGGCCGCCATGGGGGTGCGGCCCGCCGCGGCTGTGGACCCGCCTAGAGGCCGAGGGACTTGGCGATGATGCTGCGCATGACCTCGCTGGTGCCGCCGTAGATCCGGAACACCCGGTTGTCGGTGTAGAGCCGGGCGATCGGGTACTCCAGGATGTAGCCGTAACCGCCGTGCAGCTGAAGGCACTTGTCGATGACGGTGGAGGCCGACTCGGTGCAGAACAGCTTCGCGGCGGCCGCGTCGGCGACGGTCAGCTCCCCCTGCTGGTACAGCTCCAGCGCGCGGTCCACCATCGACTGCTGCGCCACCACCTGGGCCTCGCAGTCGGCCAGGGTGAACTTGGTGTTCTGGAACTCGGCCACCGCTTTGCCGAACACCTTGCGGTCCTTGACGTACTGGAGCGTGAACCGCACCGCCGCGGCCGCCGACGCGTACGCGCTGACGGCGATGGCCAGCCGCTCCTGCACCAGGTTGTGGGTCAGGTAGGAGAAGGCCCGGCCCTCCTCGCCGAGCAGGTTCTCCACCGGCACCCTGACGTCGCTGAACGCCAGTTCGGCGGTGTCCGAGGTGCGCAGGCCGATCTTCTGCAGCTTGCGGCCGACCGTGTAGCCGGGGGAGGTGGTGTCCACGCAGAGGATGGACAGGCCGGCCCGGCGGTTGTCCGGGTCGTACGGGGCGGTGCGGCAGACCACCAGGACGAGGTCGGCCAGCACGCCGCCGGTGATGAAGGTCTTGGCGCCGTTCAGGACGTAGTGGGTGCCGTCCTCGGAGAGCTTCGCGGTGGTGGCGATGCCCGCGAGGTCGGAGCCGGCGCCCGGCTCGGTCATCGCGATGGCGGTCATGATGTCGCCGGAGACGAAGCCGGGCAGCCAGCGCCGCTTCTGCTCCTCGGTGGCGTACTCCAGCAGGTAGGGCAGGACCAGCGCGGTGTGCACGCCCGAGGAGCCGAAGCTCACGCCCGCCCGGGCGGTCTCCTCGGTGATCACCGTCTGGTACTTGAAGCCGCTCTCGCCCGCGCCGCCGTACTCCTCCGGCACCTCGATGCCGTAGACGCCGAGCGCGCCGAGCTGCCGGTAGAAGTCGCGCGGCGGGTGGCCGTCGGCCTCCCAGCTCTC
Organism: Kitasatospora sp. NPDC088264; assembly: GCF_040685715.1. Taxonomy (NCBI): domain Bacteria; kingdom Bacillati; phylum Actinomycetota; class Actinomycetes; order Kitasatosporales; family Streptomycetaceae; genus Kitasatospora; species Kitasatospora sp. NPDC088264. The sequence goes on along the minus strand of NZ_JBFBIR010000010.1, from coordinate 132,455 downwards.
GTAGACCGGGACGACCTCGTTGGCGATGAAGTCCCGGATGGTCTCCCGGAAGGCCTCGTGGTCCTCGTTGAACACGGTGCGGCGCACGGCGGCGCTCCCTTCGGTGGTGACCGGCTGCGGGCGCCGGCGGGGGCTGAACGTGCCAGGTGATGGCCTCACAAGTTAATCCCGGGTAGCTTCGGCTGTCCAGGGTCGACGGCACCGGAAAAGGCTGGTGGCCACCGGCGGTCGGCGCCCTCAAGTGAATCCTTGCTAGCCTTCGGGCGGCAGTCCGGAGCGCGGGAGGGGGGCTCGCCATGGTGGTCCGACGACCTCCCGGGCGGCGCGCCCAGATCCTCGCCGTGGCGGCCGACCGGTTCCACCGCAGCGGCTACCACCAGGTCTCCATGACCGAGGTCGCCGCCGGGGTCGGCATCACCGCGCCCGCCCTCTACCGGCACTTCCGAGGCAAGCCCGAACTGCTCGACCGCGCCGTCCGGCTGGGGCTGGACGCGCTGGCCTGCGGGCTGCGCGGGGCCCGCACCGCCGGCGACCTCGGCGCCGCGCTGGCCGCCGTCGCGGTCGGACACCGCCCGCTCGGCACCCTGGTGCAGCGTGACGCCAGGCTGCTGCCGCCGGCCCGGCGGGCGGCGCTGCGCCGCGAACTGCGCGCCGACGTCGCGCTGATGACCGCCGTGCTGCGCGCCGGACGGCCGGAACTTCCGCTGCCGGACGCCGAGTTGCTCTGCTGGTCGGCGCTCTCGGCCTGCACCGGGCTCTCCTACCAGTCGGCCGCGCCGCAGCCGCGCCGCGCCGAGGCGGTGCTGCGCGAACTCGTCGCCGCCGTCCTCGCGGCCTCCCCGGGCGGTGCCGCCGCCCACCCGGATCCCGCTGTCCACCCAGGTCCCGCTGTCGCCCCCGCTCCCGTCCCCGCCGCCGATCCCGTCGCCCCGGGGTCGCCGGAGCCCAGGCCGCAGGCGCGCCGCGAGGAGCTGCTCGCGGCGGCCGTCCGGCTCTTCCACCAGCGCGGCTTCGACAACGTCAGCACCGACCAACTCGGCGCCGCCGTCGGCATCTCCGGCCCCAGTGTCTACCGGCACTTCGACAGCAAGGCCCAGTTGCTCGCCGCCTCGCTGGTGCGCAGCCGCGAACGGCTCTGGCAGGAGGTGGACGGCGCGTTCGCCGCCGCCGCCGGGCCGGAGGCGGCGCTGGCGGCCGGCCTGGGTGCGTACGTCGGCTTCGCGCTGCGCAACGGCGACTACCTGGGCGCGATGCTCAGCGAGACGGAGCGGCTGGCCCCGCCGGACCGCCGGGTCGCGGTGGACTTCCGGCGCGACTTCCTGCGCACCTGGGTCGGCCTGCTGCGGCGGGTCCGGCCCGAGTACGACGCGGTCGAGGCCCGGATCCGGGTCCACGCCCTGTTCGCGCTGGTCAACGACGGGGTGCGGAACCGCCCGCACAGCGCCCGCCCGGACCTCGGGAACTGCCTGCTGCACCTCGGCCGGGCCGTCCTCGGACTGCCCGGAACGGACGGCGGCCGGGTGCCCGCCCCGCGTTGACGGGGCGGGCACCCGGCCCGGAGGGTGTGGCTGCGCCCGGGGCCGGACAGGACCTAGCCGACGGCGCCCGGGAAGAAGGCCCGGGCGTCGAGGTTGCCGTTGCCCTGCAGAGCGCCGATGTTGCCGCCGTTGCCGGTCGCGGCGAGGCCGTTGTTCTGGTTGCTCGCGCCCGAGCCGGTGGCCGTCTGCTGGGTGACGACCACGTTGCCGTGGACGTTGCCGATGACGTTGGCGGAGCCGGTGTTGCTCACGACGCTGCTGTTGGAGTGGTCGATGGCACCGGCGCCGTTGTCGGCGTGGGCGCTGGCGGCGCCGAAGCCGACGAGGAGGAACGCCCCGAGGGCGGTGGCGGCGGCTGCGCGGATACGGGACACGGTGGTCTCCCTGAGCTGGGGGTGCGAAATGTGGCGCGATCCGGAGTGGCCGCTCCGTGGCGCCGTTGCCTGACGTCGCACGTTCAGCATTCACCAGCAGCGTGGACGAACTCCACCAAACAGGTGGCAATTCCCCCGATGGTGTCATGGTGACGCCGTATCCGGAGATAGCCCGACGGTTGCGACGGCGGCATCTCCACTCCTCAAAACTGCTGGTGGAGATGGAAGTTGACGTGCAAGGCGGCAAGGCCGGACAACCCTGAGCTGTCAACGCGGAGTTGACCGAGTTTTCTCAGGGAGAAAGAAATGGTGGCCGGATAGTCGCACTGGCACACTGGGGACCCATGTCTGAAGGTGCCCCGCCCGAGCCCGCCCCCGCCGAGGATCTGCGTACGACCGAGGTCGATCTCGGCGGACTGGTGAACGTCCTCGCCACCCACCTCTACTCCACCCCGCTGGTCGCTCTGCGCGAACTCGTCCAGAACGCCCACGACTCGCACACCCGCCGACTCCTGGAGGACCCGGACGGCGACCACCGCCCGCTGATCCGGGTGCGCGGCGACGCCGCCCGGCGGACCGTCTCCATCGAGGACACCGGCGCCGGCCTCACCGAGCCGGAGATCCACGCCTACCTCGCCACCGTCGGCACCGGCTACACCCGGATGCTGCGCGACCTCACCGGCAACCAGGAGCTGATCGGCGCCTTCGGCCTCGGCTTCCTCTCCGCCTTCTCGGTGGCCGACGAGGTCGCCGTCACCACCACCTCGCACCGCGAACCGCACCTCGGCCACCGCTACCGCAGCCGGGGCGGCGAGCAGTACCAGGTCGACCCGGTGCCCGCCCGGCCCCGCCCCGGCACGGTCGTCGAGCTGACCCTCAAGGCCGAACACGCCCACCTCGCCGACGAGGACGCGCTGCGCGACGTGCTCGGCCGGTACTGCGTGCTGCTGCCGATCCCGGTCCACGTCGGCGACGACGAGCAGCCCGTCAACAACGTCGAGGTGCCCTGGCGCCACAGCGTGCCGGGTGACCAGCACGCCGCCCGGATGCGCTTCGCCACCGCCTTCGGCCGCCGCTTCGAGCCGCTCACCGCCTTCCCCGTCCACCCGGCCGAGGGCGGCACCGGGGGAGGGGCCGCGGGCGGCACCGACGCGGTCGGCCTGCTCTGGGTCCAGGACGGCGGCACTTACGGCAGCAGCGACAACCGCGACCTCGCCGTCTACCTGCGCGGCATGCTGCTCGCCGAGGACGCCCGCGACCTGCTGCCCAGCTGGGCCGGGTTCATCGGCGGCGTGGTCGAGTCCAGCCGGCTCACCCCCACCGCCAGCCGCGAGGACCTCCAGCGCGACGACCACTACCGCGCACTCCAGCGCGCCCTCACCGACGCCATCGTCGACGGCCTGTACGAGACCGCCCGGCTGCGGCCCGCCGCCTGGCGCCGCATCCTCACCCGGCACGGCCAGGACCTGCTCGGCGCCGCGCTCTGCGACGAGCGGCTGTTCACCCTGCTCGCCGACGACGTCCCCGTCCCCACCTCCCAGGGCGACCTCACCGCCGGCGCGCTGCGGGCCGCGGGCGGGGGCGCGGTGCACGTCGCGCTCGGCAGCGGCGGCGGCTTCGAGGAGATGCTGTACCGGGCGATGCGGGTGCCGATCGCCCGCGGCGACCGCTACGCCGTCCTGCCCTTCCTGCGCCGCTACGCCCAGCTGCGCGGCTGCCGCCTGGTCGAGCTGGGCAGCGAGCACGGCGACCGCGAGCTGTTCCGCGACCCGGAGCGCCCGCTGCCGGCCGGCGAGGCGGCCTGGCTGGCCGGCGCCCTCGCGGACGAGGGCGAGCAGCTCGTCCCGGCCCGGTTCGACCCGCCCGGCCTGCCGCTGGTCCTGGTGCCGGACCGCGAGGCCGAGCTGAAGGCCCGGATCGAGGACGACCAGGCCGACGCCCGGATCCCGTCCGCGGCGCTGCGGCTGGCCCGGGCGTTCACCGCCCGCACCGACGGCGAGGTCAGGGCCCGCCTCTACCTCAACCTGTCCTGCCCGGCCGTGCTGGACCTGCTCGCCGCCTACCGCGCCGGGCACACCGGCAGCGCCACGGCGGCGGGGCTGCTCCGCTCGCTCAAGGTGATCATGGCAGCCGCCTCGGCGGGCCCGGCCGGCTCGTCCGGAGGCGACCTCACCGCCGCGCTGTCCGGCGTCGGCACCGCGGTCTCGGCGCTGACCGCCGCCGTCCCGGCCGGCCTGCCGGGCGTCCCGGACACCCTCGGCGCCCTCCCGGACGAGGCGTGACGGACGGATTGTCAGTGGTCCGCGGTAGACATCACATCAGCACCACGCAGGGGGACACCACATGAGTACCGACATCTGGGCCTGGGTCCACGACGCCCACCGCCAGCTGGCCGAGGCCGGCCACCGGCGGCTGGCCGACGCCATCTACGAGCTGCCCGGCCACGCCAACGAGGGCCGCAACGACCAGGTGGACGCCGTCTACCCGGAGGCGCTGGCCGCCTCCCGGGCGCTCGGCCTGCCCTGGGTCGAGGTCTACCTGCGGCACTGGCGGATGCAGAACCTGCTGAACAAGCGCCACCAGGGCGAGCAGGCCCTGCCCGAGGCGGTCGACCTGCTGGAGTTCGCCCACCGCGAGGAGACGGCGGGCTGCCCGCAGTCCGTCTGCGTGGTGCAGGACTTCGCGATCTGCCACGCCCGGGTCGACGGCCCCGGCTACGTGCCGGAGCGGCTGGCGGTGCTCGGCGAGACGCTGGAGCGGATCGAGCCCGGCCGCGCCTGCTTCGACTGCCTCTCCCGCGAGTACTCCGACGCGCTGGAGGACGACGGCCGCCACACCGAGGCGCTCGCCCACCTGGACACCGCCGCCACCCGGATCCAGGCGGCCGGCGAGCGGCTCTCGCTGCACTTCCACCACGCCAGGGCCGGCACCCTGCACCGGCTCGGCCGGCACCAGGAGGTGCTCGCGCTGCTCGACACCGCCGAGCAGGCCGAGCGCTCCCGCGGCCACGAGATCGACGAGAGCGACCGGCTCTGGGGCGGCCTGCTGCGGGCCCGCGCGCTGGCCTCGCTCGGTCGGACGGAGGAGGCGCTGGCGCTGCTGCCCGACCGGGAGGCCGCCGAGCGCCACGCCGACCTGCGGGACGGCTGGACGCACACGGTCGAGCTGCTGGTCGCGGCCGGCGCCTGGGAGAACGACGCCGAGCTGGGCGCCGCCGTGGCCGGCTGGGTCGGCTACCTGGACGGCACCGGCTCGCACCGCCCGTGCGTGGACCTGCTGCTGGCGGCGGGTCGGCTCGCCCTCGCCCGCGGCGCCCGGACGGTGGCGCTGACCCTCGCCGCGACCGGGGAGCGCAAGCTCGCCCAGCTGCGCCGCACCGACGGCGTGGCCGCGGAGGTCGCCGCGCTGCGGGCGGCCGCCGAGGCGCTGCCGGAGCCCGAGCTGCCCGTCCCGCCCGGCGAGCTGGCGGCGCACCTGGCCGAGGTCGGTGTGCCCTACGAGACCGGCGCCGACCTGCTCTCCGTCGCCCTGGACCAGTACCGGGGCGAGCCGGCCGGTGCCACCGAACTGGCCGTCAACCTGGCCGCGGTGCTCGGCAGCCTCGGCCACGCCCGGGCCGCCGGCGACCTGCTCTGGCACTGGCTCGACACCGCCCCGACCGACGAGGTGCTGATCGGCATGCTCGGCTCCGCCCTGATCGACGCGGGGGACGGCGAGGGCGTCCGCCGCCTCGCCGACCGGCTGGCCGACGACAGCCCGGAGGACGGGCACTGGATACGCGCCCGCTGGGCCGCCGCCGAGGGCCGCTGGGCCGAGGTGCTGGAGCAGTGCGAGGCGATCCTGGCCCTGGACGCCGGCCGGATCAACACCCGCCGGCTGGCCGCCGGCGCCGCCACCGAGCTGGGCGACCACGCCACCGCGCAGCGGCTGTACCAGGAGCTCCTGGAGCACGCGCTGCCCGCCGAGGCCGCCCCGGAGGAGGAGCGCCACCGCACCGTCCAGGAGTCCGACCTCTGGCACCTGATCACGGCGGCCACCGCCAACCGGGACTGGGCCGCGGTCCGTTCCGCCGGCGCGCTGCTCGGCATCGAGTTCGACGAGCCCGAGGGGCCGGTGGACGAGGAGTGGCAGCTGGTCACCGTCCGGGCCACCCGCACCAACGGCGCCACCGCCGACCTGCCCGCCGTCCGCACCGGTCCGGCCACCGCCCGGATCCTGCCGGTGCTCGGCGAAGACCTGACGCTCAACCACGGCGACGTGGTGGTCTTCGCCCCGGCGCTGCTGGAGCCGCCGCCGGCCGAGGACGCCCCCGAGGAGGAGCGGCGCGGCTGGCGCCCGGTGTTCGAGCTGCTCACCCTGCTCGACCCGGCGGGGTACACCACGTACTGGATCGACGGCGGCTGGCCCGGCGACGAGCCGTGGGCGGCGCTGCGCGAGAGCCTCCAGCAGGCCGGCTACGCGGTCTGGGCGTACAGCGGGGAGCAGTACCGCATCACCGACCCGGCCGACGAGGACGGCACGCTGCCCGGCGTGTACGCCGCCCTCGGGGTGCCGCCGACGGCCTCCGCCGCCGAGGCCGACGCGCTGCTGCACCGGCTCACCGGGGACTGGGCGCACCCGCTCGCCTGGCTCGACCTGGCCAAGGCGGCGGGCGCGGACGCCGCCCGGCACGAGGAGGTCGTCGAGCGCTACGGCCTCTGACCCGGTCTGGCCCCGGCCGCCGGCCGCCGGCCCCGGTCTGGTCCGGCCCCGGCCCGGTCCGGGCACGCGCGCCACGGGGGCGGGGCGCGCGTGCCCGGACCGGGAACCATCCCGGGATCTGTCGAGTCTTGGTAAATGCTTTACCATTTCATTGCCAAGACTCGACCCCCAGGAGTGTCCGCCCGTGACCAGCCTCGCCCTCGGCCCGTCCTGGCTCGATCCGACCAACCTGATCTCCGCCTTCGGTCTGATCGGCATCCTGGCCATCGTCTTCGCCGAGTCCGGCCTGCTGATCGGCTTCTTCCTGCCGGGGGACTCGCTGCTGTTCACCACCGGCCTGCTGGTGGCCGGCGGCACCTACCTGCACCAGCCGCTCTGGCTGGTCTGCGCGCTGATCGTGGCCGCCGCGGTGGCGGGGGACCAGGTCGGCTACCTGTTCGGCCGCAAGGTCGGGCCGAGCCTGTTCCGCCGCGCCGACTCCCGGCTCTTCAAGCAGGAGAACGTGGAGAAGGCCGCCGCCTTCTTCGACCGGCACGGTCCCAAGGCGATCGTGCTGGCCCGCTTCGTGCCGATCGTGCGCACCTTCACCCCGATCGTCGCTGGGGTGAGCAGGATGAACTACCGCACCTTCGTGGTCTTCAACCTCGTCGGCGGCGTGCTGTGGGGCGCCGGTGTCACCGTGCTCGGCTACTTCCTGGGCCAGATCCCGTTCGTCCGGGAGAACATCGAGGCGATCCTGGTCGGCATCGTGCTGGTCTCGGTGGTCCCGGTGGCGGTCGAACTGCTGCGGGCCCGCCGTTCCGGCGCGGCGTCCGCCGACCGCCACCGCGCCGGGTAGGCGTCCGCGGCCCCCGCCGGGGTACGCCACGTACATGTGCGTCCGGCAGTTCGATCAGGCAAGGTGTAACCCGAGATCGAACGGTGGCCGACGGCCACCAGGGGCGGCAAGGAGCGGAAGTGCCTAAGCGGGGCCGACCGGGCGCAGGCAAGCGGGCGAGGGGAGGCCGGGCGGTCCGTCAGACCCGGCGGACGCCGCCGGTACGGCCGGTGAACCCCGCCGAGGCGCCGCCCACCGAGGGCCTGCTGGGCCATCCGGCCCCGACCGTCGAGCCCGCCACCGTCGTCCCCTTCGTCCCGCCGATCACGGAGACCAGGGGCCTGCTGTCCCCGGAGCCGGAGCCGGAGCCGGCCCCCGAGTCCGGGGCGCCCGCCGGGTCCGGGCCGCACCCCGCGCTCGGGCCGCACCCCGTGCCCGGGCAGGCGCCCGGCCCGGAGGACGCGCGCCCGGCCCGCCGCCGATCGGTCGCCGAGGACACCCTCACCCCCGAGGAGTGGCGGGCCGCCGGCTACACCCCGCCGATGGGCATCCCGGTCCCGGAGCTGACCGCCGGTGCCCCCGGCGAGGCGCCCTGGCCGGACCGGATGCGCACCCTGCTGCGCATGCCGATGTCCGAGCGCCCCGCCTTCGAACGGACCGCCCGCGAGCTGCACCCCTCCGCGGGTGCGACCCGCAACGTCCCCCGCATCCTCGACCTGACGCTGCGCATCGGCGAGCTGCTGCTCGCCAGCGGCGAGGCCGCCGAGGACGTCGAGGCGGCGATGCTCGGCATCGCGCACGCCTACCGGCTGGACCGCTGCGAGCCGCAGGTGACCTTCACCCTGATCGGCATCTCGCACCAGCCCTCGCTGGTCGAGCCGCCGATCACCGCCGACCGGGTGGTGCGCCGCCGCACCTCCGACTACACCCGGCTGAACGCGGTCTACGAGCTGGTCGCGGACATCACCGCGGAGAAGGTCACGGTCAACGACGCCTACCGCCGGCTCGCCCTGATCCGCCGCAACCGGCACCCGTACCCGGGCTGGATGCTCGCGCTGACCACGGGTCTGCTGGCCGGCGCGGCCACCTTCCTGGTCGGCGGGCGGATCGACGACAAGGCCTGGCTGGTGTTCGCCAGCGCCTTCGTCGCGGCCGTCCTCGGCGACCGGCTGGCCTCCACGCTGGCCCGGCGCCGGCTGCCGGAGTTCTACCAGTTCGTGGCAGCCGCGATGCCGGCCGCCGCCTCCGGGATCATCCTGTCCTTCAACGACTGGGGCCTGCGCGGCTCGGTGGTGATCACCGGTGGCCTGTTCGCGCTGCTGCCCGGCCGGGCGCTGGTCGCCGCCGTCCAGGACGGCCTGACCGGCTTCTACATCACCGCCGCGGCCCGCCTGCTGGAGGTGATCTACCTGGTCGCGGGCATCGTGATCGGCGTGATGCTGATCCTCTACCTGGGGGTCGGCTTCGAGGCGAAGCTGCGGCCGGACGAGAGCCTGGCGGGCGTCACCTACCCGCCGGTCCAGATGATCGCCGCGATGCTGCTGACCCTGGCCTTCGCCACGCTGCTGCAGACCGACCGCCGCTCGCTCGCGCTGGTCACCCTGAACAGCGGCATCGGCTGGGCCAGCTACGGCGTGCTGGCGTACAACGCGGGCATCTCCCCGATCGTGGCGACGGGGGTGGCGGCCGGCCTGGTCGGCCTGTTCGGCCAGCTGATGGCGCGCTACCGCAACGGCTCCGCGCTGCCGTACGTGACCGCCGCGATCGGCCCGCTGATGCCCGGTTCGGCGCTCTACCTGGGGATGCTGTCCTTCGCCCAGGGCCACGCCAGCGCGGGCCTGGTGTCCGTCTCCCGGGCGGCGGCGATCGCGATGGCGCTGGCGATCGGGGTGAACCTCGGCGGTGAGATCGCCCGGATGTTCATGAAGCTGCCGGTCGGCGGCGAGCGCCCGTCGCTGTACCCGGTCGTGCCGCGCCGGGCGGCCAAACGCACTCGCGGGTTCTGACCGCGCGTTGGACCGGTGTTGGGCTCCGGGCCATGTCACGGCAGGCCGCACGCAGGACCAGGAACGAAGGTAAGACGCATGACCACACTGCTGGACGGCTACCGCGAGCACATCGTCGCCGCGCACAAACAGCCGTTGTTCCTGCTGCTGGTCGGCTTCATCACCTCCTTCGTGTGCATCCGGTTCAGCGTCCGGATGATCCGCGCCGAGGTGCGGTGGTGGTTCGGCAACGTCACCCCCGGCGGCCTGCACATCCATCACATGGTGTTCGGCCTGGGATTCCTGCTGGTCGGCGGCGTCGGGGTGTTCGCCACGTACGGCGGGCACCCGTGGATCGACTGGTTCGGGCTGGTCTTCGGCATCGGCTGCGGTCTGGTGCTGGACGAGTTCGCGCTGATCCTGCACCTGGACGACGTGTACTGGAGCGAGCAGGGCCGCAAGTCGGTGGACGCGGTGATCTTCGGGATCCTGTTCACCGCCCTCCTGCTGGTCGGGTACGTGCCGCTCGGCGTGGTGCCCAGCCAGGAGACCAGGTGGGGCCTGATCACGGTGATCTCGGTGAACGCCCTGGCCTCGGTGATCACCCTGATCAAGGGCAAGATGTGGACCGGCCTGCTCGGCATCATGGTCCCCGGCCTGTCCTGGATCGGGGCGATCCGGCTGGCCCGCCCGAGCAGCCCGTGGGCCCGCTGGCGGTATGCCACGCGCCCGCGCCGCCGGGCGCGTGCGCTCCGGCGCGAGCGCCTGCTGCACCGGCGTGCGGACCGGGCCCGTACCTGGCTTTTCGACCTGATCGCCGGCGCTCCCGACAAGGTGCCCGCGAACCACCCCGCCGCCCACCGGGTGGCCGAGCGGATGTCCGCCCGGGCCACCGCCCACCTCGACGCGCACGCCGCCCGGGCGCTGGCCCGGCGTCAGGCGCGGCTGGCGGACCGCCGCTCGGCGGCCGCCGCCGGGGCCGGGGCGGCGAACTCCCCGGCGGCGGGTGGGCCGTACGGCGCGGGCGGCCCCGGCGCGGGCCCGTCCCTCGGGGCGCAGCAGCGCCGTCGCGCGATCCGGGCGGGGCGCAATCGGACGTACGCGGTTCGTCCGACCGGGGTGGAGCACCGGTCCGGGCGACACCCCCACCTGCGGCCGCACACCCGCCGGATCCACCGGTAGTTCGCAGACCCTGTGCGCCCGGCTGAAGGTGACTTGTGGTCAGATCATCTGATGGTCACCCGCCCGGCGGAGTGCGTCCGAGGTGTGAAAAGCGCCGGAGTTGAGAACATGATCGGCGAGTGACCGTTCTGTCATGTGATGGGATGATTCGTCGGACCTGCTCCGCCCGGCCGCCCCGCCCGAGCGCCGCGGACCGTCCGCCGCCGTCCCCTCCGGACCCGTGAGAAGGGGATGTCTCGTGGCGCGCAGGCTCCTGCCGACCCTCCTGTTGTCCCTCACCGCCCTGCTCGGGTTGCTCCCCGCAGCCCAGGCGGCCCCGGCGGACCCCGAACCGGCCGCCGGCCCCGCCCGGACGGAGGACCCGTACCCGACCACCGGGGAGATCGACCGGGCCCGTGCCGAGGCCGAGCGCACCGCCGCCTCCGTCACCGCCATCGAAGCCGGCCTCGCCGCCGCCCGGACCGAACTCGACCAGGCCGGCCGCAGCGCCGAACAGGCCGTCGAGGCCTACAACGGCGCCCAGCTCGCCCTCGTCCGGGCCCGCGCCGACGAGACCGCTGCCGCCCGGAGCGCCACCGCCGCCGAGGCCGACCGCACCGCGGCCGCCGAGGACGCCGCCCAGCTCGCCGCCGAAACGTACCGCCAGGGCGCGGGCGCCGCACTCTCCGCCCTCAACGCCCTGCTCGGCGCCCACGGCCCGCGCGAAGCCGGCGACCGCGCCGCCGTGATCGGCGTCGCCAGCGAGCGCACCCGGCAGATCCTCGACGCCGCCACCTCCACCGCCGCCGCCGCGACCCGCGCCTCCGCCGCCGCCCGCGCCGCCACCGAGACCGCCGAGAAGGCCGCCGCCGAGGTCGGCGCCGCCAGGGCCAGGGCCGAGGCCCGGCTCGCGGCCCAGCAGGAGGCGGTCACCGCCGCCGACCGCCACCGCGAACAACTGCTCACCGACCTGGCCGCCGCCCGGCACACCACCGTCGACCTGGAACGCCGGCGCAGCGAGGCCCTGGAGGCGATCGCCGCCCGCGAGGCCGAGGCCGCCGCCCGCGCCGCCGCCGAGAAGGCCGCCGCCGAAGCGGCCGCCGCGGCCGAGGCCGCTGCCAAGGCCACCCCGGCCGCACCTCCCGCCGCCGGCGGCGCGTGGTCCGCCGAGGGCGCCGCCGCCGCCATCGCCTTCGCCCGCTCCAAGATCGGCCTGCCCTACATCTGGGGCGGCGAGGGCCCGGCCGGCTACGACTGCTCCGGGCTCACCATGATGGCCTGGCGCGAGGGCGGCAAACAGCTCAACCACTTCGCCGCCGACCAGTACGCCCAGAGCACCCCGGTCAGCTACCGCCAGCTGCGCCCCGGCGACCTCGTGTTCTGGACGGACACCGGCCGCGCCGTCGACATCCACCACGTCGGCCTCTACATCGGCGACGACCAGATGATCGAGGCCCCCCGCGTCGGCAGGCCGGTCAAACAGGCCAGCCTCTGGATCATGGGCACCCCCGACTTCTACGCCCGCCCGTAGCACCCGGCCCGCTTCTACGCCCGCCCGTAGCGCCCGGCCCGCTTCCGCGCCCGCCCGCAGGGCCCGATGTGCGCGTCCGGCTCGCGTCGGGGCTGTCGGCGGCGGGCGCTAGCGTGGCCGCGTCGATCACTCGGGAGGAGACGCGATGAGGCTGCGGGACGTCGAGGCGGGGGACGTCGGGGCGTACGTCCGGATGCGGTGCGACGCGGTGATGATGGCCCAGCTGGGCGGGCCGCTGCCGGAGGCGCGGGTGCGGGAGCGGCTGCGCAAGGACGTCGTGGAGGTCGCCGAGGACCGTTCGTGGATCAAGGTGATCGTCCCGGACGGCGCCGGGCCGGAGGTGGTGGCCGGCTCCGTCACGCTCTGGTCGCACGAGGAGGACGGCGCCGCCGTGGCCGAGATCGGCTGGATGGTGCTGCCCGAGTTCCAGGGGCGCGGCCTCGCCAAGGCGGCCGTCCGGGAGCTGCTGGACGCGGCCGCCCGGGACGGCCGGTGGGGCCCGGTGCACGCCTTCCCGGCGACGGCCAACGGCCCGTCCAACGGGATCTGCCGGGCGCTCGGCTTCCGGCTGCTCGGCGAGCTGGACGTCGACTTCGCCGACCGAGTCCTGCACTGCAACCACTGGGTGGTGGTGCCGGGGGAGCACCACGCATCGGGCACGGAATAAATGGGATGCCGCCCGAAAGCGGCGCCCGTACGGTGGCCCGATGGGCAACACAACCGATGACGGGGCCGTCGACATCGTGAACGGCCTCCAGATCCGCGCGATCGCCGAGAGCGAGGTGGCCGCGTGGGACCGGGCGCTCGCTCTGGGCTTCCTGCGTTCGCACGCGGAGAGCACGGCCGACTTCCGCCGCCTGCAGTGGGAGCCGGGCCGGATGCTGGCCGGCTTCGACGGCGACCGCTGCATCGCCACCTTCCGCAGCTTCGACGTCGAGCTGACCGTCCCGGGCGGGGCCACCGTCCGGGCCGACGCCGTCACCGCCGTGACGGTCAGCACCACCCACCGCCGCCGCGGCCTGCTCGGCACGTTGATGCGCCGCGACCTCGCGGCCGCCGCCGAGCGGGGTTCGGCGGTCGCCATCCTGATCGCCGCCGAGTACAACATCTACGGCCGCTACGGCTTCGGCCCGGCCACCCGCGGCCACGGCTGGAACATCGACCTGCACCGCACCCGCGGTCTGCGCGACGGCCTGCCCACCGTGCCCGGCGGGCGGATCGACTTCGTGACCATGGCGCAGGCCCGCGAGCTGGGCCCCGACCTGCACGAGCGCTGGCGGCGCACCCAGCCGGGCGCGATCGCCCGCGACGAGCTGTGGTGGAAGCGGAACACCGGCGAACTCAAGGTGCCGGGGAACGAGTTCAAGGAGCCGTTCGCGGCCGTCCACCGGGACGCCGACGGTACGGTCACCGGCCTGGTGGCCTACCGGGTCGACGACACCTGGGACGGCAGCTACCCGAACTGCACCCTGACCGTGGCCGACTTCCTCGCCCTCGACCGGGCGACCGCCGCCGAACTGTGGCGCTTCGTCCTCTCCGTCGACTGGGTGCGCAAGGTCGTCGCGGAGAACATCGGCCCGGACGACCCGCTGCCGCTGCTGCTCCAGGACCCGCGCGCCGCCACCCCGTACGTGGACAACGCCGACTTCACCTGGCTGCGGGTGCTGGACGTGGCGGCCGCGTTCGACGCCCGGACGTACGGCGCGCCCGGCCGGGTGGTCCTGGAGGTCGAGGACCGGCTCGGCTACGCCTCCGGCCGCTGGGCGATCGAGGTCGCCGCGGACGGCACCGGCCGCTGCACCCGGACCACGGACGACGCCGACCTCGCCCTGGACGCCTCCGAGCTGGCGTCGCTCTACCTGGGCGGCGAGACGGCACCCCGGCTGCTCGCGGCCGGCCTGCTCACCGAACTGCGCCCCGGCGCGGCGGCCGCCGCCGACCTGCTGCTGCGCACGCCGCTGCAGCCCTGGAACCCGGACGGCTTCTGAGTGACCGCCACGCCGAGGGCCGGATCGCACCGCTGCGGTCCGGCCCTCGACGCGTCCGAGCTGCCCTCGGGCGGGTTACTTGACGGCGGTTTTCCCGATGGTGGGCAGGATGAAATCCTGAATGAGGCCCTTGGCATCGCGGACGATCGGGCGGAACACCCGATAACGCGAGAGGTTGATCACCCGGGCCGCCATGGGAGTGGACCGGCGGACGAATTCCCGCGTCCGCTCGGTGTCCTCGGTCCGGTCGAAGACCCAGTAGAGCACCACGACCATCAGGTGCAGCCAGAGGACGTCGGGCAGCAGCTCGCCCAGTTCGGCGTCCAGCTTGGGGGCCAGCTCCGAGCCCTGCAACACGTCGCGGAACAGTTCCACGGCGGTCGCTCGCGCCGGGTGGGACTCGTTGGAGAACGGGCTCAGCGAGCTGGTGGGGTCGGCGGCCGTGCGGAAGAACTGCGCGGCGAACTCGTGGTACGGCGCGGCCGTGTCGAGCCAGGAGGTCAGCGCGATTTCCAGGCGCTCGGCAAAGTTCCGCGTATGGGCCATGCGGTTCCTGGCATCCGCCGCATGGTCGTACGTCATTCGGTCATAGAACCCTTGAATCAGGAATTCCTTCGCCGAGAAATAGTAGTAAGCATTGCCGACCGAGACGCCCGCCTCGGTGGCGATCGCGCGCATGGTGGTCTTCTCGTAGCCGCGCTCCTGGAAGAGCCGCATCGCGGTCTCCAGGATCAGTGCCCGGGTCTGCTCGCTCTTGTCGGTCTTCGGCTGCGCCCGGCCGCCGGGCATGGGCCCGCTGTCGGCCGCACCGCTCGTGCCGTCCGTTCGGTTCGTCGCTGCCAGGTCGTCCACGGGCACGAGCCTAACCGGAGACGAAGCTCCGACCCGTGTCGGTGGACGCGGCACCGGGCGTCCCCTCCGTGCTCGGTGCCACATCCACCACCCCCGCCATTTCGAACGCGTTCAAAATGATGTGAGCACTGTAGAGGTTTCGCTTGAACATGTTCAACTCCAATCTGTGGGAGGCTCGTCACATGATCAGTCCCGTGCAGACCACCATCCGGCGCGGCGGAGCGCAGGACGCCGCGGCCGTCGCCGACCTGCACGCCCACAGCTGGAGCACCGCCTACCGCGGGATCGTCCCCGCGGACGCACTCGGCGACGGGCTGCCCGTCCAGCGGCGCGAGCTGTGGGAGCTGCGGTTGACCGTCAACTACGGCGATCCGGCCGCCGAGCCCGAACTGCTGATCGCTGAACAGGCCGGGGAGGCGGTCGGGTTCATCTACCTCGTCCCGCAGCCGGACGGCCGGGTACTGGTCGACAACCTGCACGTCCGCCCCGGGCGGACCGGCGGCGGCGTCGGCCGCGCGCTGTTCGCCGCGGCCCGCGCCCACGTCGCCGAACGGCACCCCGGGGCCGAGCTGTACCTGGAGGTGCTGCGCGACAACGTCCGCGCGATCGCCTTCTACGAGCGCGAGGGCGGCGTGCGGACGCGGGTGCAGGAGGGTGTGTTCCCGGGCGGGTACGTGCTGCCCGAGTGCGTGTACAGCTGGTCCGCCGAGAGCCTCGCGGCGCAGGCGATGTCAGCGCAGGCGGCGCCGGCTCAGCCGACGTCGTAGACCGTCACCGGCACCCCTCGCTCCACCAGCCGCGCGGACACCAGCGGTTCGACCCGCTCCCAGCGCCCGCCGGCCAGCCCGCAGCCGATCCGCGGCATGTGGACGGAGGCGCCGAGTTCCCGCGCGTGGTCGCCCAGCGCGGCCAGCGCGGTGTCGATCGCCTCGTACCGGACCGGCACCCCGGTGGAGCGCCCCGTCCGGATGCCGCGCTGGCCGACCAGGTTGGCCACCCAGACGTACGGCTCGACCCGCACCAGTTGTAGGGCGCCGAGCCCGAAGTCGTTCCCCGCCCGCTCCCGGTGCCAGCGCCGGAACGCGGCCTCGGGCTCGGGCCAGCGTCCGGACAGCGCGAGCACGAAGCCCTTGCCCCAGCCGCCGAGGTCGTTGCAGACGTGCGCGATCACCTTCACGCCCTTGCCCCAGCCGCCGAGGTCGTTGCAGACGTGCGCGATCACCTTCACGCCCTTGCCCTGCGGCGCGGTGGCATCGCCCCGGACATAGGTGATTTCCGCCATGCCTCGAACGCTAGACCGAGGCTCTGACAGTCCGCTCGGCATTTTCCGCAGGGGCCCCGGCGGCGGGTGCCGCCCCGACCCCGCCGGCGCGCAGGTGCCGCCGCCCGGCCAGGGCGATCAGCAGGGCGAGCGCGGCGGCGCAGGCCGGCAGCGCGTAGCCGGTGCCGGGGGCGGCGTGCTCGGCGACCGCGCCGGCGAGCGCCGCGCCGCCCGAGATGCCGACCACGATGCCGGACACCGCGACCGCCATCCCCTCGTTGAACTGCCGCCCCGGCAGCAGCTCCTGGACCAGCGTCATGCCGGTCACCATGGTCGGCGCGGTGGCCGTGCCGGCCGCGAACAGCGCGACCCCGAGCAGGCCGAGCCCGGACCCGCCCAGCCCGGCGGCGAGCGGCAGCAGCAGCACCCCGGCCATCGCCGCGGCCCCGGACAGGAAGCGCACCCCGGTCGCCCGACGCGGCGTCAGCAGTCCGAACAGCAGCCCGGCCAGGCAGGATCCGCCCGCGACCAGGGCCAGCAGCGCGCCCGCCGCCGCCTTGTGCCCGAGCGCGTCGGCGTACGCGACGGTGGTGATCTCGGTCGAGCCGAAGACGACGCCGGTGGCGAGGAAGGCGAGCAGCAGCACCCGCAGCCCGGGCACCCGCAGCGGCGAGCCGTGGCGGTCGCCCTCCGAGCGGGCGGGCAACGGTGGTTCGGTGCGCCGCTGGGCCGCGAACAGGAGGGCGCCGGTGGTGCCGAGCGCCCCGGCGGCGAGCAGTCCGGCCTCCGGGGCGACCGCCGTGCAGAGCGTCATGGCGAGGACGGGCCCGGCCGTGAAGCAGAGTTCGTCCAGGGCCTGTTCGAGGGAGTTGGCCAGGTGCCGGGCGGCCGGGTCGGCCCGGTACAGGTGTGCCCAGCGGGCCCGGGCCATGCCGCCGAGGTTGGGCGCGGCCGCGCCGGCCGCCCAGCAGGCGTAGAGCGTCCAGTCGGGTGCGCCGAGCCGGAGGCAGAGCAGCAGGGCGGCGAGCGGGGCGGCGTTGTAGAGCGCGGCCGGTACGGTCACCCGCGCCTGCCCGTACCGGTCCACCAGCCGACCGAGCAGCGGCATCCCGATCGCGCCGGTGATCAGCCCGGCCGCCGAGACGGTGCCGGCCAGCGCGTAGGAGCCGCGCCGTTCGGCGAGCAGCACGACCAGCGAGACGCCGTTCATCGACAACGCGAGCCGGCCGAGCAGCCCGGCGAGGGTGAAGGCGGCTGCGCCGGGGGCCGCGAACAGCCGCCGGTAGGAGGTGAGGAGGGCGCGCGAGGGCATCGGGCTCCTGGGGAGGGTGAGGGGGGTGCCCATCAGCCTCCCGTCGGTGCCCGGCGGCGGTCCAACACCTGTTCCGTCGCATTCACAGCAGGTTGTTGTTAATCTGCCGCCCATGCCCCGTGACCTGCACCCCCGACTGCTCCGCGGCTTCGTCGCGACCGCCGAGAGCCTGCACTTCGGCCGGGCCGCCGGGCGGCTGCACGTCGCCCAGCAGGCGCTCAGCCGGGACATCCGGACCTTGGAAGGGCTGCTCGGCGACGCGCTGTTCACCCGCACCACCCGCAGCGTCGAACTCACCCCGGCCGGGCAGCGGTTGTTGCCCCGGGCGCGTCGGCTCCTCGCCCTGCACGACGAGATCCTGGCGGGCGCCGCGGCCCGGCCGCTGCTGCTGGACCTCAACAGCGACGTCACCGGCCCGGACCTCACCGCCGACCGGGTGCTCGAACGCGCCCGCGCCGCCTGGCCGGAGGGCGAACTGCTGGCCCGCTTCCACGGCGGCCTCGCCGCGGCCGCCGCCGAACTGCTGGCCCACCGGCTGGACGTGTCCTTCGGCCGGTTCGCCGGACTGCCCGCCCCGCTGCGCGACCAACTCGCCCAGCGGCCGGTCCGGTTGGAGCGGATCTCGGTGATGATGGCGGACACCCACCCGCTGGCCGGCCGTCCGGTGCTGCGGGTCGCCGAGCTGACCGGGCATCCCGTCGACGTCTGCGCCGGCAACCCGGCCACCACCGAGTGGGCCGATCTCGGCGTCCGCCTGCTGCGCGAGCACGGCCTGACGCCGGCCGCGCCGTACGTGCCGCCGGTGGGCGTGGACGAGACGGCCCGCTACCTGGCCCGGCACGGCGATCCGATGCTGACCACCGTCGGCGGGCCGAGGATTCCGGGGGTGGTGAACGTGCCGCTGGTGGAGCCGGTGCCGCTGAGCCTGGTCAGCCTGGTGCACCGGCCCGGCGAGCGCCACCCGGGGCTGGCCGCACTGGGCGCCGCGGCCGCCGGGCTCGGTGCGGCCGAGGGCTGGCTGCGCCGGCCGGCGGGCAGCTGGCTACCGGTGGCGGACGCGGCGCTGCTCGGGTGAGACCGGGCCGCCGGGACCAGCCGCCGGAAACCGTGGGACGCGACACCGCCCCTGCCGTCGGGGGTCGGCAGGGGCGGCGGGTGGGCGGACCGGGCCGCGCGGCGGGTCCGGTGGCCCGGGTGGCAGCCGTGGACGGCCGGGTCAGGCCGCCTTGACGGCGGAGATGTCGAAGCTGAGCTTGACCTTCTCGCTGATCAGCACGCCGCCGGTCTCCAGGGCCGCGTTGTAGGTCAGGCCGAACTCGGTGCGGTCGAGGACGGCGCTGCCCTCGAAGCCGACCCGCTCGGCGCCGTAGGCGTCGGTGGCGCTGCCGGTGTACTCCAGGTCCAGGACCACCGGGCGGGTGGTGTCCTTGATGGTCAGCTCGCCGCTCATCCGGTACGTGTCGCCGCGCAGCCGTTCGGCCGAGGTGCTGCGGAAGCGGATCTCCGGGTAGGTGTCGGCGGCGAAGAAGTCGCCGGTGCGCAGGTGCTCGTCGCGCTGGGCCTGGTTGGTGTCGATGCTGGCGACCTTGATCACCAGGTCGGCGGAGGAGTTGCCCGGGGTGCTGCCGTCCAGGTGCAGCTTGCCGTCGTACTCGGTGAAGCGGCCCTTGACGTTCGTCACCATGGCGTGGCGCACCGAGAAGGCGACCTCGCTGTGCGTGGTGTCGATGGTCCAGTCGCCGGTCAGGTGGGCGAGGTCCGGGCCGGTCGGGGTCTCGGCGACGGCGGTGGGGGTGGCGGTCTTGGTGCGGTTGAACAGGCCCATGGCTCCTCCTCGGGTCCGAAGCCATTTGTTTAGGCTTCAACTTGTTGGTTTCAGCGTAGGCCGCTTTCGTTCAAATTTCAACCACAGCCCTCGGCGTTTCGCGAAAGACTTGGCGGAGCGGCACTGTCGGACCGCCCGGTTAGGCTGCGAAGGACGGTTCCGCCGACCGGAAGGCCTCCCGCATGTTCGTCCTGCACGCGCTCTGGCGGGCGGGCGGACGGCTGGCCCTGTGGGCCGAGGACGCCCGCGCCCATCCGGGCGCCGCCGAGCCCCGCCCCGGCCGGGCGGCCCCGCGCGCCCACCCCTACGCCTGCCCGGCCGGCGAACTCGCCGCCGTCCTCGGCGGCATCGGGCCCGGCCTCGGCTGGCTCGCCGGCCAGGCCCCCGAGCGCTGGGCCACCCTGCTGCTGCCCACCACCGGCGCCCTGCCCGCGCCCTCGCCGGACCTGCCGGTCACCCCGGTCCGGGGCGCGGCGGTCCTGGCGCCCTGGCGCGTCCCCGCGCTGCTCTTCGACACCGGGGCGGCCGCCCAACTGCTCGGCGAGGTCTTCGACCCGCACTGGGCCGTCACCAGCACCGATCTGCCCGGTACCGGGCGCGTAGAGGTCGTCCAGGGCCCCTCGCTGCGCTGGCTGACCGGCGTGCACGACCTCGCCTGGCGAACGGTCGGCCGGGGCCGGGTGCTGCCGCTGCCCGTCCTGGCGGACGGCCGTCCGCAGGCCCGTTGGCGGCCCGACCCCACCCCGGCGGGCCGCCGGGAGGCCGCCGCACTGGCGGACGGCTGCCCGCCCGTCCTGCTGGGGGAGTGGCCGGCCGGCGCCGCCGGCACCGGCGAGGCCCTGCTGGACGCCGCGCTGGGCGCGCTGGTGGACGCCGAGGCCCGGGCCGCCCTGGCCGGCACGCCCCCGTTGGGCCCGGGCGGTGCCCGGACCGGCGACGCCCGAACCGGTGGCGCTCCGGCGCCCGCCCCGACGGCCGCCGCGCTGGGAGCCGACGCCCCGACGGCCGCTGCGATGGGGACCGCCGCGGTGGGGGCCGCCGCCGAACGCTGGCTGCACGCCCTGACCACCCCGGACGGCGGCCTCGCGAACGTCCAGTCCGAGGGCTTCGCCGAACTGCGCCGCCGGCTCGCCGCCTGGTACGCCGCCGCCGAGCCCACCGCGCCCGCGCTCCGGCTCTGCTTCCGCCTGCTGGAGCCGCTCGGTCCCGACCCGGACGACCCCGAGGGCCGGCCCTCCGACGACGCCTGGCAACTGGAGTTCCTGCTCCAGGCCGTCGACGAGCCCTCCCTGCTGGTCCGCGCCGCCGACCTGCACGAAGGCGGCGCCGCCCACGCCGCGCTGGCCCGCAAGGCGCCGGACCCGGCCGACGTCCTGGTCACCGAGCTCGCCCGCGCGGCCCACCGCTGGCCGGCCCTGGACGGCCTGCGGCACCGCTCCCGCCCGGCCGCCCTGCCGCTCGACCGGGCCGGCGCGCTGGACTTCCTGCGCACCGCCGCGCCCGCCCTCGCCGAGGGCGGCTTCGGCGTGCTGCTGCCCGCCTGGTGGCGCCGCCGGCCCAGGCTCGGGCTCGCCCTGCGGGCCACCACCCCGCCCGCGCCGGGCTCGCTCGCCGTCGCCTCCCAGGTGGACCGGGACGCCGTGGTCGCCTTCCGCTGGCAGGCCGCGCTCGGCCCGGAGGGGGCGCCGCTGACCGAGCAGGAACTGGCCGAACTCGCCGCCGCCAAGCAGGGGTTGGTCCGGGTCCGCGGCACCTGGCTGGAGGCCGACCCGGAGCAGATCGCCGCCGCGCTCGCCTTCCTCGCCGACCGGCGCGACGGCGTGCTGGCCACCGCCGACCTGCTGCGGCTGGCCCTCGATCCGGAGGCGACCGTCGCCGGGCTGCCCGTCACCGCCGTCCGCGCGGACGGCCCGCTCGGCGACCTGCTGGCCGGGCGCGCCGCCCCGGCCCCCGCCTCCGTGCTGCCGCCCGACTTCCGGGCCACCCTGCGCCCCTACCAGGAGCGCGGCCTGGCCTGGCTGCGGGCGATGGCCGGGCTCGGCCTCGGGGCCGTGCTGGCCGACGACATGGGCCTCGGCAAGACTGTCCAGACCCTCGCCCTGCTGGCCACCGAGCAGGCCGAGGGGGCGGTCGGCCCCACCCTGCTGGTCTGCCCGATGTCCCTGGTCGGCAACTGGCAGCGCGAGGCCGAGCGCTTCGCCCCCGCGCTGCGGCGCCACGTCCACCACGGCTCCGGCCGCCTCGGCGCCGACCGACTCGCCGAAGCCGTACGGGGTGCGGACCTCGTCATCACCACCTACGGGCTGGTCCAGCGCGACCTCGCCGCGCTGCGGGCGATCCGCTGGCGCCGGGTGGTCGCCGACGAGGCGCAGTACGTCAAGAACGCCGGCACCGCACAGTCCCGGGCCGTCCGCGCGCTGCCCGTCACCCGCCACCGGATCGCCCTGACCGGCACCCCGGTGGAGAACCGGCTCGCCGAACTGCACGCCGTCCTGGACTTCGCCAATCCCGGGCTGCTCGGCCCGGCCGAGCGCTTCAAGGAGCGCTACGCGATCCCGGTCGAACTGCACCGCAGCCCCGAGCGCACCGCCGAACTCCAGCGCCGTACCGCCCCGTTCGTGCTGCGCCGGCTCAAGTCCGACCCGGCGGTGGCCGCCGAGCTGCCGGCCAAGCAGGAGATGACCGTCTGGTGCAGCCTCACCGCCGAGCAGGCGGGCCTCTACCAGGCCGTGGTGGCCGACCTGCTGCAGCGGGTCGAGGGGATCCGGGGCGTGGAGCGGCGCGGCACCGTGCTGGCCGCGATCGGCAAGCTCAAGCAGGTGTGCAACCACCCGGCCCAACTGCTGCACGACGGCTCGGCGTTGGGCGATCGCTCGGGCAAGGTGGCCCGGCTGGCGGAGCTGCTGGAGGAGGCGCTGGCCGAGGGCGACCGGACGCTGGTCTTCACCCAGTACGCCGAGTTCGGCACGATGCTCCGCCCGTACCTGGCCCGCCGGCTCGGGGAGGAGGTGCTCTACCTGCACGGCGGCGTCCCCCGGGCCCGCCGCGAGGAGATGGTCGAGTGCTTCCAGTCCCCGGACGGGCCAAGGGTGTTCCTGCTCTCGCTGCGGGCCGGCGGCACCGGCCTCAACCTGACCGCCGCCAACCAGGTGATCCACCTGGACCGCTGGTGGAACCCGGCGGTCGAGGAGCAGGCCACGGACCGCGCGTTCCGGATCGGCCAGCGCCGGGACGTCCAGGTCCGCCGACTGGTCTGCGTCGGCACCGTCGAGGAGCGGATCGACGAACTCCTCGCCGCCAAGCGCTCGTTGGCCGCAGCGGTGGTGGGGGAGGGGGAGCGCTGGCTCACCGACCTGCCGGTCGAGGCGCTGCGTGAACTGGTCGCGCTCACCCGTGAGGACGCCGTCGCCGAGGAGGACGCATGACACCCGACCGCCCCGCCCCCGTCCCGCCGGGGAACGCCTCCGCCGGGAACGCCCCCGCCGTGAATGCCCCCGCCGTGAACGCCCAACCCGTGAACGCCCCCGCCGGTAACGCCCCCGCCGTGAACGTCGCCGCCTACTGGGGCGGCGGCTTCACCCTGCGCCCGGCCCCGCCCGGGCCCGAGGACGAGCCCGACGAGCCCTCGCTGCGCCGTCTCGGCCGCTCCGGCGTCACCGTGCGCGGCCGCGACCTCGCCACCCTGCTCGCCCCCGCGTACGAGGCGTTCCGCGGCTGACGAGGCCTCGGCTCGCCGCGGCCCGTGCGGTAGCGTCGGAGCGGTGACCGACACTCTCACCGACCCCGCCCTCGACGACTTCGAGCGGCACCGCCGGATGATCTTCGGTATCGCCTACCGGATGCTCGGCAGCGTCGCCGACGCCGAGGACCTGGTCCAGGACACCTGGCTGCGCTGGAGCGGGGTCACCGGCCCGGTCGCCAACCCGGGCGGCTACCTGGCCCGGACGGTCACCAACCTCGCGCTCAACCGGCTCGACTCGGCCGCCGTCCGCCGCGAGGCCTACGTCGGCCCCTGGCTGCCCGAGCCGCTGGTCGCCGAACCGGACGCGACCGCCGACGTCGAGCGTGCCGAGACGGTCTCGTTCGCCCTGCTGGTGGTGCTGGAGAGCCTGTCCCCGCTGGAGCGGGCCGTCTTCGTCCTCAAGGAGGCCTTCGGCTTCTCCTACCGGGAGATCGCCGAGGCGCTGGAGCGCACCGAGGCCGCCTGCCGGCAGGTCGGCAGCCGGGCCAAGGCGCACGTCCGGGCCCGCCGGCCGCGCTACGACGCCCCGCCGGAGCTGCGCCGCCGCGCCACCGACGAGTTCCTCGCGGCCTGCGTCGGCGGCGACCTCAACCGGATGCTGGACCTGCTCGCCCCCGACGTCACCTCCTGGACCGACGGCGGCGGCGTGGTCCGCGCCGCGCTGCGCCCGGTCACCGGCGCCGGCAACGTCGCCCGCTTCCTGCTCGGGGTGCTCGGCCAACTGGGCGAGGGCGTCGAGCTCCGGCCGGTCCTGGTCAACGGCCAGCCCGGGCTGCTGGTCACCCAGGACGGCGCGATCGACGCCGTCTCGGTGTTCGACTTCGCCGAGGGGCCCGACGGTCGGCCCCGGATCGCCGAGCTGCGCATCGTCCGCAACCCGTCGAAGCTCGCCCACCTCACCGGCCGGGCTTGACCCTCGACCTGGTCGAGCCCGCAGAGTCACCGGCATGGAGAGCGAGCTGCACAGCATCGGCGAGCTGGCCCGCGCCAGCGGTCTGGGCGTCGGCACCCTGCGCTACTACGACGGCGCCGAGGTGCTCACCCCCGCCTGGGTCGACCCGCAGACGGGCTACCGCTGGTACCGGCCCGGGCAACTCGCCGACGCCCGCCTGCTGGCCCGGCTGCGCCGGGTCGGCCTGCCGCTGGCCGGCATCCGCGCCGTGCTCGGCGCGGCGCCCGGCTCCGGCGAGGCCGCGCGGGTGCTCGACGCGCACCTGCGCCGGCTGGAGGACGGCCTCGCCGACGCCCGCCGCGAGCTCTCCCTGATCCGCGTGATGATCGACCAGAGGGAGCAACCGATGAGCACCACCCCCGCCGAAGTCCGCTTCACCGTCCCCGCCGAGGAACTGGCCGCCGCACTGGACGCGGTCCGCTTCGCCGTCGGCGGCGACCCCGGAACCCCGGCGCTCGCCGGGGTGCTGTTCGAACCGGACGGCCCGGTGCTGCGCCTGGTCGCCACCGACCGCTACCGGATGGCGCTCGCCGAGGTGCCCGCCACCACGGCGCCCGCCCGGCCGGACGGCGGCACGATCGTCCCCACCGCCCTGGTCGACGCCCTGCGCGCGCTGCTCGGCGCGGGCGCGGGCGCGGCCGAGGTCACGGTGACCCTCGGCGGCGGCCTGGTCCGGGCCGAGACCGGCGGCCACCGGATCGAGGGCGCCGCCCTGGACTTCGACTACCCCGACCACCGGGTGCTGACCCGGCTCGAACCGGAGCACCGGATCGACCTGTCCGCCGCCGAACTGCGCGGCGCCGTCGAGACCGGCGCCACCCGCACCCTGCCCTCCGGCCCGAACGGCGCGGACTGCGTGGTCACCGTCCTCACCCTCACGGCGGACGGCCGCCTGGCGGTGGCCGGTGCCGAGCCCGGCCCCGAATCCGCGTCCGGAGACCTGAGGGTGGCGGTCAACCGCGACTTCCTGCTGGACGCCCTGCGGGTCGGCCGGCCCGAGCAACTGGTGCTCGAACTCGGCGGCCCGATCGCCCCCTTGGCGATCCGCACGCCGGGCCGGGAGGGCACCTTCTCGCTCCTGATGCCGGTCCGCGTCCCCGACCTCGGCTGAGCCCGCCCGCCGTTTGCTGTTGTTAACATCCTGCTTGCATCTGCAAGCAGGATGTTGCAGTCTGCTGGCATGGCCTCACTGAACGTCGGCTCGCTGGGCGAGTACATCCGCGAGCAGCGCCGGAACGCGCAGTACTCACTGCGCCAGCTGGCGGAGGCCGCAGGCGTGTCGAACCCGTACCTCAGCCAGATCGAGCGCGGGTTGCGCAAGCCGAGCGCGGAGATCCTGCAGCAGATCGCGAAGGCGCTGCGGATCTCGGCGGAGACGCTGTACGTCCAGGCCGGGATCCTGGAGGAGCGGCGTGGTGAGGGCCTGGAGCTGCGGGCCTCGATCCTGGCCGATCCGCTGGTCAACGAGCAGCAGAAGCAGGCGTTGCTCGCGGTCTACGACGCCTTCCTGAAGGAGAACGCCGTCCAGCGGGGCGCGGTGGCCGAGCGGTCGCCCGCGGCCGGCACCGGCACCGGCGTTCCACCAGCCTCCGGCCCGACGACCGACGGCTCAGCCACCCAGAACATCCACCGGGAGGACCGGTAAGCATGCCGATCACCGACGAGATCAAGAAGACCCTGAGCGACCCGACCCCGCTGTACGCCATCGCCGGCGCCGGGGATCTCGCGTACGAGAAGCTGCGCGAGGTGCCGGGCCGGGTGGAGGCGCTCACCGCGGACCGCAAGGGCGCGCAGGAGAAGGCCACCGCCCGGTTCCAGGAGGCGCAGACGAAGCTGGCCGAGGCGCAGGCCAAGGTCACCGAGACCGTCACGACGCTCCCCGTCGACCTGCGGACCCTCCAGGAGCGGGCGCAGGGCTTCGCCCTCCAGCAGGTCGGCCGCGCGGTCGAGCTGGCGGTGAAGGCCAAGGAGACGTACGACGAGCTGGCCGAGCGCGGCAAGGTCGTGGTGGATCGGGCCCGCCCGGGCGCGCCCGCCGAGCCGGGGCAGCCGGCCGGGGAATCGGAGCTCGCCCGGGCGTCCGAGCCGGTCGAGGCCGAGCTGGTCGAGGACGACACCGACACTGACACCCCGGCCGCCGACGCCCGGCCCGCCCCGAAGAAGGCCGCCCGCGCCCGGAAGGCCACCGACCGCGCGGAGTGAGGGTAGGGCCGCCGGACGGGCACATCCGGTGACCGCAGGACGTTGACAGGAGAGCGGACGGTCGACCGTGCCAGGATGGGCGGTGGCCGGAGCGCCGGAGGCGAGAGACAGAGGAGAGCGTGATGGGCGGAGTGGCCCAGATTCTGGACTTGGCCTATCTGAACCCGATCTGGTGGCTGTCCGTCGCCATCCTGGGTTTCAAGCTGTTCGCCCTGGGCGACGCGGTCACCCGCCGTGAGGACGCCTACCGGGCGGCGGACAAGAAGACCAAGCCGTTCTGGCTGGCGATCCTGGCGATCGCCTTCGGCTGGGACCTGCTGTTCGGGGTGAACTTCTTCACCGGCATCGGGACGCTCGCCGGGCTGGTCGCGTCGATCGTCTACATGGTGGACGTGCGTCCGGCGATCCGGGAGCTGACCGGTGGTGGCGGCCGTGGCGGCCGCAGCAACACCGGTCCGTACGGCCCCTGGTAGGCCGCGCGATCGGGCGACGACCAGGCAACGGCGAGGCCCGGGCGGGGAGTTCACCCGCCCGGGCCTCGCCGTATCCAGCCGGCTCAGCCGAGGATCAGCTGCACCGGGTTGCGTTCCAGCAGCAGCACCGCGACGTCGTCCGTCAGCGCGCCGCCGTTCAACTCCTCGACCTCGGCGATGGCGCTGTCGACGAGCCGGCCCCGGGTGAGCCCGGCGGACTGGTGGTCGCCGATGAGGTCGGCCAGGCCGTCCTGGCCGAGACGGCGGGAGCCGGCCCCGACCCGGCCCTCGATCAGCCCGTCGGTGTAGAGCAACAACCGCCAGCCGGGCTGGAGTTCGAGCTGGTGGGCGGGCCACGCGGCCTGCCCGTCGTGGCACGGCAGCAGGCCGAGCGCCGGACCGGCGAGGTCGGCGGGCAGGGTGACCGGCTGGTGGTCGCGGCCGAGCAGCAGCGGCGCCGGGTGCCCGGCGAGGTAGAGCCGGGCAGGCTCGCCGGCGCCGAGCGAGTCGAGGCCGCCGCTGGCGCCGCCCGGCTCGATGACGAGCATGCAGAGCGTCGCGAAGATCTCGTCGCTGCGCCGCTCGTGTTCCAGCACGTGCTGGAGGGTGGTCAGCAGGGCCTCGCCGGTGAGGCCCGCGAAGACGAGGGTGCGCCACGCTATCCGGAGGGCGACGCCGAGCGCGGCCTCGTCCGGGCCGTGGCCGCAGACGTCGCCGATCACGACGTGGACGGTGCCGTCGTCGGTGCGGACGGCGTCGTAGAAGTCGCCGCCGAGCAGGGCGCGGCGGCGGCCCGGGCGGTAGCGCCGGGTGAAGGAGAGGCCCGCGCCGTCGAGCAGCGGGGTGGGCAGCAGGTGGCGTTGGAGCCGGGCGTTCTCCTGGCCGCGCAGTTCGGCCTCGACGAGGCGGCGCTGCGACTCGTCGGCGCGCTTGCGCTCGACGGCGTAGCGCAGGGCGCGGCCCAGCAGCGGGCCGTCCGTCGCGTGCTTGATCAGGAAGTCCTGGGCGCCCGCGGCGACGGCGGCGGCGCCCAGTTCGGCGCCGGCCGCGTCGGTGAGTACCACGACCGCGGTGTGCGGGGCGCGGCGGAGCAGTTCGTGCAGGCCTTCGAGGCCGTCGGAGTCGTCGGACGGGTGCGGCAGGTCGGCGGGGGCGGCGAGGTCGAGCAGCACGCAGCTGAACTCGCTGCCGCGGGAGCGCCCGCGCCGGGTGCCGGACGGGGACACGGCGAGCAGTTCGGTGGCCTGTTCCAGCCCGCGGGCCCAGTGGATCTCGATCGAGGTGCCGCTGTCGGCGACCGCCGCCTTGATCAGCTGGGCGTCGGAGGCGTCGTCCTCGATCACCAGCAGTTTGAGCGGAGCGGTGCTGCTGGCGGCCACCGCGGCGGGGGCGTCGGCGGGGGCCGAGGTGTGTCCGGTCTGGTGCCGGGGGTGCGGTATCGGGGGAGCGGCCGTCACCGGGCCGGCCGGCGTCGGGCCGGTCAGGGCCGGGCGGTTGCGGGCATGGTCAACGGGGGCGCCGGCCTGGGCGCCCGACAGGCTCGTGGCACCAGGTGCCCGCCCGTCTCCCGTTGCGGGCATCGGTGGTTCCTCCCTTTCCCCGAGTGCGTAACGGTCAGCGCCCGTCCGCAGTGCCCGCCTGGCACCGTGCGCCGGGGAACTTCTCGCGACCATAACGTGATCTCCGGGGATTTCTCTGGCCGACCGGCGCCGTTGTGGTTTTTGCCACGCCGGTGGCGGTGCGGTGATCTGACTCGGACGACGGCTGGGATCCCCGCGTCGGCGGGGAAGGAGGGGGGACGGGCGAGGGTGACGCGGATCACCCTGGTCGAGGGTGACGTCGGGGGCCGCAGGTGGACGCCGTGGCGCCGGGCGGCGACGGCGCACGGGCGGGTCGTCCGGCGGCGTCCATCGTGACGTGATGGGGCGTCAACACGCCAGTGGTATTCGATAACTCGTTCGAGTGAATGCGGCGAGTCGCTCACCCGCACCGGCCCCGGTCCGTGCCGGGCCGGCGGCTCCGGCCGCGCGACCCGCTACGGCGCGAGCGCGCTCCAGGGCACCGTGACCTCGCCCTGCCGCCACCGTCCGCGCGCGTCCACCAGCGGCCAGTCGCCCGCCAGCGCCGTGCAGGCCGCCACCCAGCGCTGCCGCGCCCCGAACGCCCCGTACGGCGCGGCCGCCGCCCAGACCCGGTCGAAGTCGGCCAGGAAGGCGTGCACCGGTCGGCCCGGCACGTTGTGGTGGATCAGCGCCTTCGGCAGCCGTTCGGCCAGGTCGGAGGGCTGGCCGAGGCCGCCCAGCCGGGCCGCGAAGGTCACCGTCCGGGGCCCCTCCGGGCCGAGCGCGACCCAGACGTGCCGCCGTCCGATCTCGTCGCAGGTGCCCTCCACCAGCAGCCCGTCCGGAGCCAGCCGGGCGCAGAGCCGCTCCCAGACCCCGGCCACCGCCGACTCGTCGTACTGCCGCAGCACGTTGGCGGCCCGGATCAGCTGGGCCGGCGCGCCGCCGTCCAGCGGAACCTCGAAGCCGCCGCGCCGGAAGGTGAGCAGTGGCGGTTCGGCGTACGGCAGCGCGGCCGTGACCCGCTCCGGCTCGATCTCGATCCCGACCACCCGGACGTCCGGGCGCACCGTGCGCAGCCGCCCGGCCAGTTCGACGGCCGTCCACGGCGCGGCGCCGTAGCCGAGGTCGACCGCCACCGGCGGGCGGCCACCGGCGCGCAGCGTGCGGCCGAGGGTGTGGGCGATCCAGCGGTCCATCCGCCGCAGCCGATTGGTGTTGGTGGTGCCCCGGGTGACCGTCCCCACCGGCCGTCCGGTCCGCCCACGGGTGGGTGCGGTCGCGGAGTCGAAGGAGGCAGCCATGCCTGGAAGGGTAGTCGGGTCCGCGTCGGCACCGCTGTGACCTGGGACGTCACCCCGTCCGACATCTCGTCCGGCATCTCGTCCGCCGGACCGGGAATGCCGGACGCGGGCCGGGTGGTTGGCTGTCTGGTGGTGATGTGTGCCCGGGACGGGGCAGCGCACACCGGACAGCGGGCGGCCCGTGCGCGGGCCGCCGAGACGGGCCGCACAGAGGAGGCTTCAGCCAGGTGATCCAGCACCCCGTCCGTTCGGTACGCCGTGCCCAGCCCGCCGCGCCCGCGCGGGGCCGGCTCCAGTCGCTCGTCCCGGGCCGCCGCCGCCCGCGCCGGATAGCGATGCTGAGTGTCCACACCTCGCCGCTGCACCAGCCCGGCACGGGGGACGCCGGCGGGATGAACGTCTACATCGTCGAGCTGGCCAAGCGCCTGGCCGCGCTCAACATCGAGGTCGAGGTGTTCACCCGGGCGATCTGCTCGGACGACGCCCCCACCGTCGAGCTGGCCCCCGGCGTGCTGGTCCGGCACGTCACCGCCGGCCCGTACGAGGGCCTGCTGAAGGAGGACCTGCCCGCCCAGCTGTGCGCCTTCACCCACGGGGTGCTGCGGACGGAGGCGGGCCACCGCCCCGGCCACTACGACCTGGTGCACTCGCACTACTGGCTCTCCGGGCAGGTCGGCTGGCTGGCCGCGCAGCGCTGGGGGGTGCCGCTGGTGCACACCATGCACACCATGGCGAAGGTGAAGAACGCCGCGCTGGCCGAGGGTGACACGCCCGAGCCCGCGGCCCGGGTGATCGGCGAGACCCAGGTGGTCGAGGCGGCCGACCGGCTGATCGCCAACACCACCGAGGAGGCCGCCGAGCTGGCGCTGCACTACGCTGCCCGGCCGGACCAGCTGGCCGTCGTCCACCCCGGCGTCAACCTGGACGTCTTCCGCCCCGGCGGGGCGTCGGCGCGGGCCGCCGCCCGGGCCCGGCTGGGCCTGCCGCAGGACGCCGCGGTGCTGCTCTTCGCGGGCCGGATCCAGCCGCTGAAGGCCCCGGACGTGCTGCTGCGGGCGGTCGCCGAGCTGCTGGCGCGCCGCCCGGGGCTGCGCGAGCACCTGCTGGTGCCGGTGGTCGGCGGTCCGTCCGGCACCGGACTGGCCCGGCCGGAGAGCCTGCACAAGCTCGCCGCCCAGCTGGGCATCGGCGACGTGGTGCGGTTCCATCCGCCGGTCGGCCAGGCCGAGCTCGCGCAGTGGTACCACGCGGCGACGGCGCTGGTGATGCCCTCGTACAGCGAGTCCTTCGGGCTGGTCGCTCTGGAGGCGCAGGCCTGCGGCACCCCGGTGGTGGCGGCCTCGGTCGGCGGCCTGCCGGTCGCGGTGCGGGACGGCGAGACGGGCACGCTGGTGCACGGCCACGACCCGGCGGCCTGGGCGCACGCGCTGGAGCCGTACGTCACCGACCGGGGCCTGGTCGCCCGGCGCGGCGCGGCGGCGGCCCGGCACGCGGCCGGCTTCGGCTGGGACACCGCCGCGGCCGGCACCGCCGAGGTGTACGCCGGAAGCCTGGCCCGCCCGGCCGGCCGCTTGGCCGCCGCCCGGCGGCGGCTGGCCTGACCGCGGCCTGACCGCGGCCGGACCACGAGCCGACTGCGGCCCGACTGCGGCGGCCGGGGGCACGCACCGCTGGTGCGCGCCCCCGGTACCGCCGAGTAACGTCACCCCCATGGCAATCCGCACCAAGGACGAGGCCCTGACCCTCCTGCGCACCGCCCTGGACGACGCCGGAGCGGCCTGGGAGCCCGCCGCCACCGACCCGTACACGCTGGTGGTGACGCTCCCGGGCACCCGCAAGCTGAGCACCGCCTGCGCGCTGCGGGTCGGCGACCACACCCTGTCGGTGAACGCCTTCGTGATCCGCCGACCGGACGAGAACCACGAGGCCGTCTACCGCTGGCTGCTGGAGCGCAACACCCGGCTGTACGGCGTCGCGTACGCGATCGACCCGCTCGGCGACGTCTACCTGGCCGGCCGCCTGCCCCTGGAGGCGCTCACCCCGGACGCCGTGGACCGGCTGCTCGGGACGGTGCTGGAGAACGCCGACGAGCCGTTCAACACCCTGCTGGAGCTGGGCTTCGCCTCGGCGATCCGGCGCGAGTGGGAGTGGCGGACCAAGCGCGGGGAGTCCACCCGCAACCTGGCCGCCTTCGCCCACCTGGCCGCCCCGGCGGCCGACTGACCCGGCAGCGGGGCCGACGCCCTCAGATGCCCGCCGGAGCCTTCTTCTCCGCGGCGGGCTCCGTCACCTCGGTCACCGGCACCTCCGTCACCTCGGTCACCTCGGTCACCGCGACCTCGGTCACCGCGACCTCCGGCACCGCCCCGGCGCGGCCCGCCGTCGCGTCCGTGCGCCGCCCGAGCACCACGTGCCCGGCCGCCGCGACCGTGCCGCAGACCCCGCACACGATCCAGAGCACCGCGGAGCCGGCGTGCTGCAGCAGCAGACCGCCGATCGCCGGGCCGAGGAACGAGGCGAGCGACCAGGAGAGCGAGTAGACGCCCTGGTAGCGGCCGCGCGCGTGGGTCGGCGCCAGTTCGGCGACCAGTCCCATGATGGTCGGCGCGTTCAGGACCTCGCCGACCGTCCAGACCGCCACCGAGAGGGCGAACAGCCACGCGGACGACCCGGCCAGCGCCGCCAGCCCGAAGCCCCAGCCCGTGATCAGGCAGCTGGCTATCAGCATGGCGGTCCGGGAGCGGGCCTCCATCCACCGGGTGAGCGGGATCTGGAGCACCACGATCAGCAGCCCGTTCAGGCCGATGACCAGCCCGTACTCGGTGGAGCTGATGCCCGCGGCACCCATGTCGACGGCCAGGGTGGTGCTGCCCTGCTGGAGGATCAGGGCGAGCAGCAGGTTGAGCCCGACGACGGCCATGAACCGCCCGTCCCGGAACACCGCGCCGAGGCCGACCGTCGGCTCGTCCGTCCCCTTCCCGTGCTGCGGCGAGTCCTGCGGCTTGGTCTCGGGGATTCGGATGAAGATCACCACCGCGCACACCAGCGTGGAGAGCGCGTCGAGCAGGAAGAGCGTGAGGTAGCCGTGGGTGGCGATCAGGCCGGCCACGGCGGCGGAGAGGCCGAAGCCGATGTTGATCGCCCAGTAGTTCAGCGAGTACGCGCGGACCCGGTCCTCGGCCGGGACGAGGTCGGCGATGATCGCCGAGGTCGCGGGCCGGGTGGCGTTGTTGCAGAGGCCGACCAGGAAGGCCACCGTGGCGATCGCCACCTGGCCGTCCGTGAAGCCGAGTACGGCGGTGAACAGTGCGGTGCCGAGCTGGGCGGCGACCAGGGTCGGGCGCCGGCCGATCCGGTCGGTCAGCACGCCGGCGCCGATCGCGGCGACGGCCGAGCCGAGGCCGTAGAGGGAGGCCACCAGGCCCGCGTAGGAGGCCGAGTACCCCCGGTTGGTGGTCAGGTAGAGCGCGAGGAAGGTGAGCACGAAAGCGCCCAGCTTGTTCACCAGCGTGCTCACCCAGAGCCACCAGAACTCCCGTGGCAGCCCGCCCACCGTCTCCTGTATCAGCCTTCGGATCCGGGGGTTGGTGATCAGGGCGACGGGCATGTGGGGGGCTCCCGGGGCAGGTGTCCGCCGAGCGGCACGGGCAGGTCCGGTCAGCCGACGTATGTAAGTGTCAGATGGGCGGTGCACACATTACACATCTGTCGTAGGTCCGGACCAGCGCTTTTCCTGCCTCCACTAAGCTGGGGGCCATGGCTGACACGACGTACCGACTCATCCTGCTCCGCCACGGCGAGAGCCAGTGGAACCAGAAGAACCTGTTCACCGGTTGGGTCGACGTCGACCTCAACGAGAAGGGCGAGAAGGAGGCCGCGCGCGGTGGCGAGCTCCTGGCCGCCGAGGGCCTGTTCCCGGACGTGCTGCACACCTCGCTGCTCCGCCGTGCGATCCGCACCTCGCAGATCGCCCTGGACAGGGCCGACCGCCACTGGATCCCGGTCAGCCGCAGCTGGCGCCTGAACGAGCGACACTACGGTGCGCTCCAGGGCAAGGACAAGGCCCAGACCCTGGCCGAGTTCGGCGAGGAGCAGTTCCAGCTGTGGCGCCGCTCGTACGACACCCCGCCGCCGGTGCTGGCCGATGACGCCGAGTACTCGCAGGCCGGTGACGCCCGCTACGCGGACATCCCGAGCGAGCTGCGTCCGCGCACCGAGTGCCTGAAGGACGTCGTCGACCGGATGCTCCCGTACTGGTACGACGCCATCGTCCCGGACCTCGCCGCCGGCAAGACCGTCCTGGTCACCGCCCACGGCAACAGCCTGCGCGCGCTGGTCAAGCACCTCGACGGCATCTCCGACGAGGCCATCGCGGGCCTGAACATCCCGACCGGCATCCCGCTCGTGTACGAGCTCGACGCCGATTTCAAGCCCGTCACCAAGGGCGGCCGCTACCTCGACGCCGACGCCGCCGCCGCGGCCATCGAGGCGGTCAAGAACCAGGGCAAGAAGTAACCCGCCTGGCGAAACGGCCCCGCCTCCCGGTTCGCCGGGGGCGGGGCCTTCGTCGTTCAACCGGCCTGTGCGGAAGTCGAGTTGAGTCCGGATTCGGCGGCCGGATCCGGGCTCGTCCCAATAGTGGTTCAGACCATTGACGGGTGGCGGAGTCCGCTCCTACGGTGAGGGCGCCGGACTGCCGCAGGCATGCCAAGGATCTCCCCGTCCCGGCCGCCGCACCCCCACGCGCGCGAGTCTGCGTCCCGGCGCACTCTCCATCCACCCCCACGGAGGAGCATCATGCGCACACGTCACATCGTCGGGGCGGTGGTCGCCGCCCTCGCGGTGCCGCTCACCCTCGCCGTCCCGGCGCAGTCCCACGGGTACATCTCGACGCCGCCCAGCAGGGCCGCGCTCTGCGGAGCGGGCGGGGTGTCGTGGGACTGCGGCGACATCCAGTGGGAGCCGCAGAGCGTCGAGGGCCCCAAGGGCTTCCCGAACGCCGGGCCCGCCGACGGCACCATCTGCGCCGGCGGCAACTCCCGCTTCGCCGAGCTGGACGACCCGCACGGCGGTGCCTGGCCGACCACCGCGGTGACGGCGGGGCAGCAGCTCACCTTCACCTGGACGTTCACCGCCCGGCACGCGACCACCGACTTCCGCTACTACCTGACCAAGCCGGGCTACGACGCGAGCCAGCCGGTCACCCGGGACAGCCTGGACCTGACGCCCTTCCTGATCGCCCCGTACGGCGGGAAGCAGGTGCCCAGCACGCTCAGCCACACCGCGACCGTCCCGAGCGGGCGCACCGGCCACCAGGTCGTGGTCGCGGTCTGGACGATCGCCGACACCGGGAACGCCTTCTACTCCTGCACCGACGTCCAGTTCTGACGCCCGGGGCGGCACGGTGACGCCGTGCCGCGGACCCGCGGCACCAGGACGCGCAACGAGGTGCACGGCCGACGGAAGGCCGTGCACCTCGGGAACTCCTCGGCGGCGGACCGCTCAGTGGCCGCCGCAGCAGCCGCCGTCCGCGCCGCCGCACTGGCAGGGCGCGCCGGACTGGCAGCCGCAGCCGCAGCCGGGGCCGCAGCCGCAGCCGGCCGCGAGGACGGGCAGGAGCTTCGGGGTGGGCGGCTCGACGGTTTCGTGGGCGCGTGCCGGTCGGGTGGGGTTGGCCTTCATCGAGCTGTTCCCTCCTAGTGACGGGCACAGTCCTGTGCCCCCAACGTCGAGTGAAGCCGCCGATCGGAGGGAGCGTCAACAGGCGCGCAGTGGTGGGATGTACGGGGCGTCGTGCGCCCCCACCACCCCTGTCGCAGGTTTACTCACCCCGCGAGGGGAGCGGCCGCCCCTTGAAGCCCCGAGCCCGAGCCCGAGCCCGAGCCCGATCCCGATCCCGATATGCCGAGCCCCGAGACGCCGAGCCCCGAGGCGGCCGCACCGCACCCGCACGAGGTCACTCCGCCGCCGCGGCCTCCGAGGCGGCCACGAACTCGGCCACGTGCTCGCCCGTCACCAGGTACACCACGCGCTTGGCGACCGACACCGCGTGGTCCGCGAAGCGCTCGTAGTAGCGGCCGACCAGGGTGATGTCGACGGCGGTCTCGATGCCGTGGTGCCAGCGGTCGTCGATCAGGTGCGACAGCAGCTCGCGGTGCAGGGAGTCGATGGCGTCGTCGTCCTGCTCCAGCTCCAGTGCCTTGTCGACGTCCTTGGTGGCGATCACCAGGCCGGTCTTGGCCACCAGGCGCTGGGCGAGCTGGCCCATCTCCAGGACGGTGGAGTGCAGGTCGCCGGGCACGGCGGAGTCGGGGTAGCGCATCCGCGCGACCTTGGCGACGTGCCGGGCGAGGTCGCCGCAGCGCTCCAGGTCGGAGCTCATCCGCAGCGAGGTGACGACGATGCGCAGGTCGGTGGCGACCGGCTGCTGGCGGGCGAGCAGGTCGATCGCGCGGTTCTCCAGCTCGTGGTGGAGGTCGTTGATCTTCTCGTCGGCGGCGATCACGCTCTCCGCCAGCGCCAGGTCCGCGTCCAGGAGTGCGGTGGTGGCCCGGCCCAGGGCCGAGCCGACCAGTCGGGCCATCTCGACCAGGCTGTCGCCGATCGCATCGAGTTCCTCGTGGTACGCGTCGCGCATGCTCTCTCCTCAGTAGCTGTGTCGGTGGCGGTGCCGACCGGCCGGCCCGTCCGACGATCGTCTTGTCGTCCGGGTGACCGCTGCTGGTGGCGCGAATCGTACGCGCACACCTGAGGCGACGGCCGGTGGTTCGGCCCGCCGCCCACTCCCACACGGGCTGCATGGCCAACTCTGGGCCGTCCGGGCGACGATGCACGGCCGGTGTGGTGAATCAGCGGCCACGTGAAGGTGAATTCTCGGCAACGCGTGGCCGATGCCTTGATCGGGCCCTTGGGGAGTGGCCTGGCCGTGCGCTTACGCTGGCCACATGGACGTGAACGTGGCCGCCGCCGCTGCCTGCGCCATAGCCGGGCTCGGCGTCGGCCTCACGGCCTCCATCGCCTTCCGTTGGAGCGAGCGCGAGCAGGCCAGGGGCAGGTACGGCGGCACCAGCAGCAGACACCACGGTCGGCACCAGGGCCTGGGCGCCGGCACCCCGGAGCCCCCGCTGCCGCCGGGGGTGGACACCGTCCTCTCCGTCCTCCGCTCCTGCGCGATCGTGCTGGGCGAGGGCGACGAGGTGGTCAAGGCCAGCTCCGCGGCGTACGCGATGGGACTGGTGCGCGGCGGCGCGGTCGCCGTGGACCAGATGCTCTCGCTGGCGCGCGCCACCCGCCGGGACGGCGAGATCCGCCAGGTCGAGTTGGAGGTGCCCCGCCCTGGCGTGGCCCGTGCGGGCGAGCCGCTCGCGGTCTCCGTCCGGGTCGCCCCGCTGGGCTCCCGGCTGGTGCTGGTGCTGGTCGAGGACCAGACCGAGCGCCGCCGGGTGGAGGCGGTCCGCCGGGACTTCGTGGCCAACGTCAGCCACGAGCTGAAGACCCCGGTGGGTGCCCTGTCGCTGCTCTCCGAGGCGGTCGCCGACGCGTCCGACGACCCGGAGGCGGTGCAGCGCTTCGCCGGCCGGATGCAGATCGAGGCAACCAGGCTGGCCAGCCTGGTCCAGGAGATCATCGACCTCTCCCGGGTGCAGGACGACCGGCTGATGGTGGACCCGGAGCCCGTCGCGGTGGACGAGCTGATCGCCGAGGCGATCGACCGCTGCCGCCAGCAGGCCGCCGCCAAGCAGATCCTGATCACGGCCGGCGGCATCGCCGGGCTCTACCTGCACGGCAACCGCGGCCAGCTCGCCGCGGCGCTCGGCAACCTGGTCGAGAACGCCGTCAACTACAGTCCTCCCCGTACCCGGGTGGCGATCGCCACCCGCCGGATCTCCAGCGCCGCGGCGCTCGGGGAGGCGGACGGCGAGCTGATCGAGATCTCGGTCACCGACCAGGGCATCGGCATCTCGGAGAAGGACCGCGAGCGCGTCTTCGAGCGCTTCTACCGGGTCGATCCGGCCCGCTCCCGGGCGACCGGCGGAACCGGCCTCGGCCTGTCCATCGTCAAGCACGTCGCCGCCTCGCACGGCGGCACGGTCTCGGTGTGGAGCGTCGAGGGCCAGGGTTCGACCTTCACCATCCGCCTGCCCGCCGGGCAGGCGCCCGAGGCCGAGGACGGCGACGACCTCGACGACACCGGCGACCTCGGCACCCGCGGTGCCACCGGCGGCCGTGGCGCCGCCGCCGCGCCCACCAGAACCCTCACCACGGACCGGACGGCCACCACAGGCCGCACGGACCGTCCGCTCCCCACGGGGGAGCGGGAACACCCCCTGTCAGACGCAACCCCCCAGCTTGCCCCGGAGGCCTGATCGTGACCCGAGTACTGGTGGTCGAGGACGAGGAGTCGTTCAGCGACGCCCTGTCGTACATGCTCCGCAAGGAGGGCTTCGAGGTGGCCGTCGCCGCCACCGGCCCCGACGCCCTGGAGCAGTTCGAGCGCAACGGCGCCGACCTCGTCCTGCTCGACCTGATGCTGCCGGGCCTGCCGGGCACCGAGGTCTGCCGTCAGCTGCGGGTGCGCTCCAACGTGCCGGTGATCATGGTCACCGCCAAGGACAGCGAGATCGACAAGGTGGTCGGTCTGGAAATAGGTGCGGACGACTACGTCACCAAGCCCTACTCCACCCGTGAGCTGGTCGCCCGGATCCGGGCGGTGCTGCGCCGCCGCGGCGAGGACGGCGGTGCCGGCGAGAACGGCGGCGGCCCGGGCGCCCTGGAGGCGGGCCCGGTCCGGATGGACGTCGACCGGCACGTGGTGACCGTGGACGGCGCCAAGGTCGACCTCCCGCTGAAGGAGTTCGACCTGCTGGAGATGCTGCTGCGCAACGCGGGCCGGGTGCTCACCCGCATGCAGCTGATCGACCGGGTGTGGGGCGCGGACTACGTCGGCGACACCAAGACCCTGGACGTCCACGTGAAGCGCCTGCGGGCCAAGATCGAGCCGGACCCGGGCGCCCCGCGCTACCTGGTCACGGTCCGCGGCCTGGGCTACAAGTTCGAGCCGTAAACCGCGGGCGCGGACAGACGCGGAAGGCCCCCGCCGGCAGTTGCCGGAGGGGGCCTTCGCGTTGGTGTCCGGCGGGCCCGGGAGGGCCCGCCGGACACCGGGTGGTGCGTCAGTGGGCGCCGGCGGACTGGGTGGCACCCGGGGTGGCGGCACCGGACGGCGTGGCCGCACCGGTGGTGGCCGGGGCGGCCGGGGTGGTGGTGCCGGCGGCCGGGGTGGTCGCGGCGGTGGTGGCGCCCTTGGTGGGCGCGGCGGCCGGGGCCGACGTCGGGCCGAAGCCCTTGTAGAGGCCCTTGTTCGGGCTCACGCCGGCCTGGGCGTCGACCTTCTGGCCGTCCTTGAAGGTGAACGAGGTGGGGACGAAGCCGCCGACCTGGACGCCGACCGAGGCGACCTTGGCGGACGGGTTGCCCTCGCCACCGATCGCCACGGCGCCGCCGGCCGGGACGACGATGGTGGACAGCGGGGCGCCCGCGGCGTCGGAGAACGCGGCGGTGGCACCGTTGCCGACGGTGACGGACTGCAGCTCCGCCGGGGTGCTGCCCGTGTTGGCGATGTTGACGGTCACGTTGGCGGGACCGTTGTGCTCGCCCGAGGACTCGTCCCCGGTGACGACCACGATGTTGTTCAGCCGAAGGTTCGTTCCGAGGGTTGCCGCCGCGTTGTCGGGCTTGACCTGCAGCGTGTCCGGCGTGTTGCCGGCGGCGCAGGACGACAGCGAGGCGATGGCGATGGCGGCGATGGCGGCGATGCTGCCGCGTCGAAGGCTGCGGCTCACGGCGGCGGCTTCTCCTAAGTCAACGTGTCGATAGGTCAGGCCTCAGATTATCGACCTCACTTATGCGCTCCTCACGGGGTGGTCCCCGTGTCGCACTCCCGGGGTTCGCGGGGCGGCCGTCCGGCCGCACTTGTGGCGTGTCCGGGTCACCCTCGGGACAAGCTTCGACCAAGATCGAATAACGATGTGGATACGGCCCGATAAACGGTGAAAACCCAAGATCCAATCATGGTTTCCCGGGTGTTGCGCAAGGTTTCGCCGAACGCTGGAACCGCCTCCGACCTGCGGGAAGCCTCCCTCGAACACCGGTCGCAGCACGTCATGGGGGTCCTTGTCAAGCCCCGAGACCGGCCCTGACCTGCGAAAACGCCCTTCGGGTGCGCTGAAAAGCGTGTTATTCTGGAAAGCCACGGAAGGGGTCCTGTCACATGACGTTCAAGGTTGGCGACACGGTGGTCTACCCCCATCACGGGGCCGCGCTGATCGAGGCCATCGAAATTCGCCAGATCAAAGGTGTGGACAAGACCTACCTGGTGCTCAAGGTGCAGCAGGGAGACCTGACGCTCCGCGTGCCCGCTGAGAACGCGGAGTTCGTCGGCGTGCGCGATGTAGTCGGCCAGGAGGGTCTGGACCGGGTCTTCGAGGTGCTGCGCGCACCGTACACCGAAGAGCCGACCAACTGGTCCCGTCGCTACAAGGCGAACCTGGAGAAGCTCGCCTCTGGCGACGTTATCAAGGTCGCCGAGGTTGTGCGCGACCTCTGGCGCCGTGAGCGCGAGCGCGGCCTCTCGGCCGGCGAGAAGCGGATGCTCGCGAAGGCGCGCCAGATCCTCGTCAGCGAGCTCGCGCTGGCGGAGAACACCAACGAGGACAAGGCGGAGACGCTGCTCGACGAGGTGCTGGCCTCGTAGCGCAGTCGGGCTGCCGCCCACCGCTCACAGCGCCCGGTGTCGGCGCGCCGCTCCCAGGACCAAGCGTCCCGGGGTGGTGCAGTGGCACTTCGGGCGCTGAGGCGTGTCCGGACGACGCCCCCGCCCCGAGCCGGTCCAGGCCCGGCAAGACCGTTTTCCGTCCTGCAAGACCGATTCTGCGGGATTGTGCGGCGGACGGTTGGACCGTAATTCTTCGGAAGGGGCCCGTAGCGCCCGCCGGGCACGCCAAGGCCATACCCACTTCTCCGAAGGAGTGAAACCTGAACGCCTCAGCAGCAGTCGCAGCAGCAGTGGTGCCCGCCGCCGGACGCGGTGAGCGGCTGGGGCCCGGTGCCCCGAAGGCCCTGCGGGAACTGGGCGGCGTGCCGCTCCTGGTGCACGCCGTGCGGGCGCTGGCCCGCAGTCGGGCGGTCGGCCTGGTCGTGGTCGCCGCGCCCGCCGACGGGGTGGCCGAGGTGGTCGCCCTGCTGGACAGCCACGGGCTGGACGGCAAGGACATCCGGGTGGTCGCCGGTGGCGCCACCCGCCAGGAATCGGTCCGGCTCGGCCTGGCCGCGATCCCGGCCGAGGTGGAGATCGTCCTGGTGCACGACGCGGCCCGCCCGCTCGTCCCGGTCGAGGTGGTGGACGCGGTGGCGGCCGCCGTCCGGGCCGGGGCCGGGGCGGTGGTGCCCGCGGTGCCGCTGGCCGACACGGTGAAGCGGGTCGAGCCGAGCCCGGGCCGCCCCGAGCCGGTGCTCGACACGCCCGACCGGGCCACCCTGCGCGCGGTCCAGACCCCGCAGGGCTTCGACCGGGCCACCCTGGTCGGGGTGCACGCCAAGGCGCTGGCCGAGGAGGCCGCGGGCGCCGACGGCGCGCCGCCGGTCACCGACGACGCGGGCCTGGTGGAGCGCTACGGCGGCCAGGTCGTCGTGGTGCCCGGCCACGAGGAGGCGTTCAAGGTCACCCGTCCACTGGACCTCGTGCTCGCCGAGGCCGTACTCGCCCGCCGGAGGGCCGCCGATGCCTACTGACCCGCTGACGCCCGCCGCCCAGGCCCCGGCCCCCGTGCTGCCGCGCGTGGGCATCGGCACCGACGTGCACGCCTTCGAGGCCGGCCGCCCGCTCTGGGTGGCCGGACTGGAGTGGCCGGACGCCGGGGTCGGGCTCTCCGGGCACTCGGACGCTGACGTCGCCGCGCACGCGGCCTGCGACGCGCTGTTCTCGGCCGCTGGGATCGGCGACCTGGGCGCGCACTTCGGCACCGACCGGCCGGAGTGGGCCGGCGCCTCCGGGGTGAAGCTGCTCGGTGAGGCGGCCCGGCTGGTGCGCGCCGAGGGCTTCGAGATCGGCAACATCGCGGTCCAGGTGGTCGGCGTCCGGCCGAAGATCGGCAAGCGGCGGGCCGAGGCGCAGGCCGCGCTGTCGGCCGCGGCCGGTGCGCCGGTGTCGGTGTCCGGCACCACAACGGACGGCCTGGGCCTGACCGGTCGGGCCGAGGGGCTGGCCGCGATCGCCACGGCCCTGGTGTACGAACGGCGTTGAGCCGGGCGCGGTCAGCAGGGCAGGAATAGGCGGGTCCTGACGAGTGTTCACCCGGCGTGGCGGTGGATCGGTCGGTAGTGTGCGGTTTCGGGCCCGGGCGGGGCTTCCCCTCGGGCCGTACCGCCGACGATGAGAAGAGGTTCTCGATGGGCGTCGAACTCTCTGGCCCCGCCAAGGAATTGCTCGACCGCAAGAGTTTCGCCGTGGTGTCCACGATCCAGCCCGACGGCAGCCCCCAGTCCTCGGTCGTCTGGGTCACGCGGGACGGCGACGACATCCTGTTCTCCACCGTCCAGGGCCGCCGCAAGCACCTCAATCTGGTGCGGGACCCGCGCATCTCGCTCGTGGTCAACCCGCCGGAGAACCCGTACGAGTACGTCGAGGTGCGCGGCTCGGCGACGATGACCACCGAGGGCGGCCGGGAGCTGATCAACGAACTGTCCCGCAAGTACCGCGGCGAGGAGTACGGGTTCGACGGCCCGGACGACGTCCGGGTGGTCGTCCGGCTCAGCCCGCGCAAGGTGGTCGGCAACATCTGACCGGCCCGCGCGGCCCGTGGTTCCCCGGGAGTGCGGCATATCATTCCCGGGGAATGTCGCGGGGCACCCCCTCCTGCCCACTACGCTTGACGCTGTGAGCATTCGCCTGTACGACACCAGCACCCGCCAGGTACGCGACTTCGTCCCGCTTGTACCGGGTTGTGTCTCGATCTACCTGTGCGGCGCTACCGTCCAGTCGGCGCCTCATATCGGGCACATCCGGTCCGGTCTCAACTTCGACATCATGCAGCGG
Source organism: Kitasatospora sp. NPDC088264 (assembly GCF_040685715.1). Classification (NCBI taxonomy): domain Bacteria; kingdom Bacillati; phylum Actinomycetota; class Actinomycetes; order Kitasatosporales; family Streptomycetaceae; genus Kitasatospora; species Kitasatospora sp. NPDC088264. Next base: position 89,782 of record NZ_JBFBIR010000010.1, on the reverse strand, counting down.
TGGTTCGCCTACCGCGGCTACCAGGTCACCTTCGCCCGGAACGTCACCGACATCGACGACAAGGTGATCGCCAAGGAGCGCGAGTTCGGTATCCCGTGGTGGCAGATCGCCTACGAGAACGAGCGGGCGTTCAACGACGGTTACACCGCGCTCGGCTGCCTGCCGCCGACCGTCGAGCCGCGGGCCACCGGGCACATCCCCGAGATGGTCGAGATGATGCGGGGGCTCATCGAGAAGGGCCACGCCTACGCGGCCGACGGCAACGTCTACTTCGACGTGAAGTCGTACCCGGACTACCTCGCGCTCTCCAACCAGAAGCTGGCCGACCTGCGCCAGCCCGAGGGCGAGGGCGAGACCGGCAAGCGGGACCAGCGCGACTTCGCGATGTGGAAGGCAGCCAAGCCGGGCGAGCCGAGCTGGGAGACCCCGTGGGGCCGCGGCCGGCCGGGCTGGCACCTGGAGTGCTCGGCGATGGTCCACAAGTACCTCGGCCCGGCCTTCGACATCCACGGCGGCGGGCTGGACCTGATCTTCCCGCACCACGAGAACGAGATCGCCCAGTCCAAGGCCTACGGCGACGCCTTCGCCAGCTTCTGGGTGCACAACGCCTGGGTCACCATGGCCGGCGAGAAGATGAGCAAGTCGCTGGGCAACTCGGTGCTGGTCTCCGAGATGGTCCAGCGCTGGCGTCCGATCGTGCTCCGCTACTACCTCGGCACCCCGCACTACCGCTCGATGATCGAGTACAGCGAGGACGCCCTGCGCGAGGCCGAGGCCGGGTTCGGCCGGATCGAGGGCTTCATCCAGCGCACCGTCGAGCGCTGCGGGGCGGTCGACGCCGCCCCCGAGGTGCCGCCGGCCTTCGCCGAGGCGATGGACGACGACCTGGGCGTTCCGCAGGCGCTCGCCGTCGTGCACACCGCCGTCCGCCAGGGCAACAGCGCCCTGAACGCGGACGACAAGGAGAACGCGGTGGCGCGTCTGGCCGAGGTCCGTGCGATGCTCGGAGTGCTGGGTCTCGACCCGCTCGCCCCGCAGTGGGCCGGGTCGGAGCGCGGCGAGCCTGGGACAATGAAGAGCATGCACGGTGTGGTCGACTCGCTGGTCCGCCTGGTCCTGGACCAGCGGCAGGCGGCGCGTCAGCGCAAGGACTTCGCCACCGCGGACGCCATCCGCGACCAGCTCGGCCTGGCCGGGCTGGTGATCGAGGACACCCCGTCCGGCCCGCGCTGGACGATCAACAGCCAGTAACCCCATCTGACGATCGGGGTGAGGGTGGGCCGTACCGGACCGGTGCGGCCCTCCCGCATGACGTAGCGCATGCAGTCGGCCGCCGCCGGACAGAACGGGGCGGCCGGGCATGCCGGACAGACAGGAAGTACAGCCATGGCCGGCAACAGCCAGCGCAGGAACCGCCGCAACCCCGGGTCGAAGAAGGGCGCGTCTGTCGGTACCGGCGGCCACAGCCGGAAGGGGCTCCAGGGCAAGGGCCCGACCCCGCCCGGAGCGGAGCGCAAGGGCCACCCGAAGCAGCGCGCCGCCAACGCCGCGGTCAAGCGCGAGCGGGACGCCAAGGCCCGCGCCGGCATGCGCCGCGCCGGCGGCGCCGGTCGCGGTGGCCGGGGCGGCGCGGGCAGCGCCGAGCTCGTCTTCGGCCGCAACTCGGTCGTCGAGGCCCTTCAGGGCGGCGTCCCGGCCACCGCGCTGTACGTCCAGCAGTTCGTCGACACCGACGACCGCGTCCGCGAGGCCTTCCAGGCCGCCAACGACCGTGGCATCCCGCTGATGGAGGCCCCGCGCCCGCAGCTGGACCAGATGACCGGCGGGCTCAACCACCAGGGCCTCGTGCTCCAGGTGCCGCCGTACGAGTACGCGCACCCCGACGACCTGCTGGTCGAGGCCTCCGACTCGGGCCAGGACGCGCTGATCATCGCGCTGGACGGCGTCACCGACTCGCGCAACCTCGGCGCCGTGGTCCGCTCCGCCGCCGCCTTCGGCGCGCACGGCGTGGTCATCCCCGAGCGCCGCGCGGCCGGCATGACCGCCGGTGCCTGGAAGACCTCCTCCGGCGCCGCCGCCCGTCTGCCCGTCGCCCGGGCCACCAACCTCACCCGCACCCTGGAGGCCTACCAGAAGGCCGGCCTCATGGTGGTCGGCCTGGCCGCCGACGGCGAGGCCGAGCTGGGCGACCTGGAGCTGCTGACCGGCCCGGTGGTGATCGTCGCGGGCAGCGAGGGCAAGGGTCTGTCCCGGCTGGTCTCGGAGACCTGCGACATGCGGGTGCGGATCCCGATGTCCGGGCTGACCGAGTCGCTGAACGCCGGTGTCGCGGCGGGCATCGTGCTCTACGAGGCCGCGCGGCTGCGCGCCAAGCGCTGAGCACAGTCGGTGTGCGGGGCGCAGGGGAACTTCTGAATTCTCCGCAATCCGAGTGAAAAGCGATCGGGCCCGACCAGGCCCGATCGCTTTTCTCATGATCATTTCAAGTATGCGCCGGACATCCACTCGGGAGAGTGTCCTAAGCGGTGGTCACCCGGTTAGACGGGCGTGGACACCAGAACACCTCGGCGCCCCCTGTTCGGCGGCGGCAGCACCGGGATAGACGCGGGCCCCGGCCTTGACACGGTCAAGGTGCCGTCCGACCCCGCGCGCCTCAGCATCACCCAGGCGAGCTTCCGGCTCCGGCTCGGCGCCCCGGTGGCGCCGCTGATCGAGGCCCCGGCCGGACTGCTGTCCACCGGCGCCGCGTTCGGCGACCCGTACGCCGACCAGGGCCTGATCCGCCGTCCGCTGGTCACCCCGCAGGTCGTGGTGCCCGCCTCCGCCGTCCCGGCGCTCGCGGGGGCCGCCGGGGGCGGTGCGCCGCGCCGCAAGGGCCGGGTCACCGCCGTCACCTGGACCGGGCAGGCGCCCCCCGGGGACCTCGCGGCCACCCAGCTGCTGGACGCCGTCCGGCTCACCGGCTCCGGACCCGACGGCGGCGGCCCGGGCGTGTCGGACACCCGGGTGATCCCGTCCTACTCGGGCGCCCGGACCGTCCCGCGCCAGCCCCGGGAGGGTGCCGGCACCGCCACCGACGCGGGCATCGGCCCGGTCGGCGCACCGCAGGGCTGGACCCCGAGCGGCGAGCTCCCCGAGGTCTCCGCGACGGCCGCCGAGGGCAAGCAGCCCTGGTACCCCGGCCGCCGGGTCGACCTCGGCCTGGTCCTGCTGCCGCTGCGCGCCGTCCTCGGCTCGCTGTCCGTCTACGCCGGGTTCAGCAAGCTCTGCGACCCGGTCTACTTCGACGGCGGCGAGCGCGGCTCGATGATGCGCTGGCTCGCCTCGCTGCACCCCTGGAAGGTCGCCGAACCGCTGCTGGCCTTCGCCATGGCGCACCCGGTCGGTGCCGGCCTGGTGGTGTCGTTCACCCAGGTCGTGGTCGGCGTGCTGACCGTCCTCGGCCTCTGGCAGCGGCTCGCGGCCGGGGCGGCGATGCTCCTCTCCGCCGCGCTGCTGTTCACCGTCAGCTGGCGGGCCGTGCCGGTCTACGACACCCCCGACCTGATCTTCCTGGCGGCCTGGAGCCCGCTGCTGATCGCCGGAGCGCCGTTCGCCTCCCTGGACGGGCGGCTCAACCTGGAGGCCTGGCGGCGCTACGGCGCCGACGCGCCCGCCGCGCTGCGCCGCCGGGTGCTGCGCCGCGGCACGGTGGTCACCACGGTCGTGGTCGGGGCGACCCTGCTGCTCGGCTCGATGCTCGGCGCGGCGGTGCGGACCGGGGCCCGGACGCACCAGGCACCGGCCCGTCCGGCCACCGACTACGGCACGCCGGTCTGGCCCAGCGGCGCCCCGACCGGCACCCCGGGCGGCCAGGGCTCGTCCACCTCGCCCTCGCCCGCCCCGCGCCCGGCCACCCCCACGCCGAGCCCGACCACCCCGCCCTCCTCCGCCCCGGCAACCCGCCCGGGCAGCCCGACGCCGAGCGGCAAGGGGCACTCCACCAAGGCGGAGACCGGGGCCGGCACGACCCCGACCCCCGCCGCGCCGTCCGCCGCCGCGTCGTCGGCCGGTTCCTCGCCCGCCCAGCGCAGCACCCCGGCCCCCGCCGGCTCGGGGGCGGCGTCCAAGCCCAGCCCGAGCTCGGGGGCGAGCCCCGGGCTGCTCGGCGGGGTGCTGGGCAGCGGCCCGCTCGCTGACCTGTCCGGCGGCGCCCGCTCCTCCCACCCGGGGGCGCCCACGTCCACCTGACGGCCCGTGGACGCGATCGGCCGGGTGCTCCTTGGCGGAGCACCCGGCCGATCGTCGTGCGCAGGGGGCTGAGGTGCTGGGGCGCGGGTGCTGGGGCGCGAGGCTGGGGGGCGGCGGTTACTGCGGTGTGCGGCCGGCCCCGGAGGCGAGCTCCTTGGCCGCCTCGGTGAGGTCCTTCGCGGTGTCGATGGCGCGCCAGTACACGCCCTGCGGCAGCTGGTAGCCCGCCAGCCGCTTGCTGCGCGCCAGCTGCGGGAACGTGGTGCGCTCGTGGTCGCCCACGTCCGGCAGCAGCTCGGCGAACTCCGGGCTGAACACGTACAGCCCGGCGTTGATCAGGAACGGCGAGGGCGGCGCCTCGATGAAGTCCAGCACGTTGCCGAACTGGTCGGTCTCCACCGCCCCCCACGGGATCCGCGGTCGGGCCAGCGCGAGCGTCGCGACGGCGTCCCGCTCGTGGTGGAAGGCGGCCATGTCGCGCAGGCTGAACCGGGTCCAGATGTCGCCGTTGGTGGCGTACCAGGGCTCGTCCGGGCGGGGCAGCGCCTTGGCCGCGTACTTGAGGCCGCCGCCGCGTCCGAGCGGCTCCTCCTCGACCACCGTGCGCACGCGCAGCGGCAGATCCGCCTTGTCGAGCCACTCCTCCAGCACGGCGGCGAGGTGCCCGCAGGAGACCACCACGTCGGTGGCGCCCTCGGAGGCCAGCCAGGCCAGCTGGTGGCCGAGGATCGGCGTGCCCGTCCCGGGGATCTCGACCAGCGGCTTCGGGCGGTCGTCCGTGTAGGGCCGCAGCCGCGAGCCCTGGCCGCCGGCCAGGATCACGGCCTGGGTGACGGGCGTCGTGGTCGGCCGGGACGGGTGGGTCGGCGGGGACGCGAGGTCGGCGGTGGGGCCGGAGTCAGCGGTCATGCCTGAAGAATAGGGCGCCCACCGGGGGTGGGAACCCGAGGCCGCGGGCGCCGTCGGCCCGCGGCTGCCGGTGGGCCCGACGGCCTCGTCGGCCCGCGGCCGAGGGGGTCAGCCGGCGATGCCCGCCGCGAACGACCCGTCGCAGACCGGGCGGGCGAAGGACCGGGCCCGCTGGACGTCGCCCTGGTACTTGCGCACCGCCGCCTTGCCCAGCTCTCCGGCGAGCGAGGTGCAGTACGGCGTCAGCGACGGCTGTTCGCGCATCGAGCGCTCCAGCAGGTCCAGCGCGGCGGACGGGTTCTTGGCCCGCAGCTCGTCCAGCAGCACCACCCGCAGCGACTCCTGCGGGGCGAGCCCGTCCGGGGACGTGCCCGCGGTGGCGGTGGCGGAACGCCCGATCCCGGTGCCGTCACCACTGGACGCCGCCACGACCTGCTGGTCGAGGTTGGTCGGCGGGGCCCATGGCACCCGGGTCACGGCGAGGGTGCCGGTGGTCACCAGGACGACCGGCAGGGTCAGGGCGACGGTCTGGCCGATACGGCGTACAAGCTGCTTCACCCTCAGGAGAGTAGCGGTGGGTACGGGCCGGATCGCCCTCCGTGACACCATCGAGTGACACCGTGTCCGGGTTCGTCCCCCCACCGTGTTGACGTGGGGGTGTACGGACGGAGCCCGCCGGACCAGGAATGGTCCGACGGGCTCCGTCGTGCCGGCTTGCCCTGCCGGCCGACCGACCGGCAGGGCGCGCCGTGCTCAGCTGCTCAGACGGGCGCCCGAGCTGGTCGAGAACACGTGGGTCTCGTTGGCGATCGGCACGACGTGGATCGTCTCGCCACGGGCCGGGATCTGCCGGCCGTGCACGCGGACGACCAGCTCCTTGTCCTCGCCGCCGATCTTGGTGGTGCCGTACACGAAGCCGTCGGAGCCGAGCTCCTCGACGACGTTCACCGTCACCGCGACACCCTCGATGCCGCCCGCCGGGACGATCTCGAAGTGCTCCGGGCGGATGCCGACCGTCACCGACTTGTCGGTGCCGGCGCCGGCCAGGTCGTCGCGCGAGACGTTGACCACCGAGCCGCCGAACTTCACGCCGCCGTCCACCAGCGGGACCTCGACCAGGTTCATCGCGGGCGAGCCGATGAAGCCGGCCACGAACAGGTTGGAGGGTCGGTCGTACATGTTGCGCGGGGTGTCGACCTGCTGGAGCACGCCGCCCTTGAGCACCGCGACCCGGTCGCCCATGGTGAGCGCCTCGGTCTGGTCGTGGGTGACGTACACCGTCGTGATGCCCAGGCGGCGCTGGAGGCCGGCGATCTGGGTACGGGTCGAGACGCGCAGCTTCGCGTCCAGGTTCGACAGCGGCTCGTCCATCAGGAAGACCTGCGGCTGGCGCACGATCGCGCGGCCCATCGCGACACGCTGCCGCTGACCACCCGACAGCGCCTTCGGCTTGCGGTCCAGGTACTCCGTCAGGTCGAGGATCTTCGCGGCCTCCTCGACCTTGGTGCGGATCTCCGCCTTGTTCACGCCGGCGATCTTGAGCGCGAAGCCCATGTTCTCGGCGACGGTCATGTGCGGGTACAGCGCGTAGTTCTGGAACACCATGGCGATGTCCCGGTCCTTCGGCGGCAGGTGCGTGACGTCCCGGTCACCGATCCGGATGGAGCCGCTGTTGACGTCCTCCAGGCCGGCCAGCATGCGCAGGCTGGTCGACTTGCCGCAGCCCGAGGGGCCGACCAGCACGAGGAACTCGCCGTCCGCGATCTCCAGGTCCAGCGCGTCCACCGAGGGCTTGTCCGCCCCGGGGTAGACGCGGGTCGCCTGGTCGTACGTGACAGAAGCCATGGTTGTTCTCTCCTTCACCGGCAGGAACGTGCCGGACGATCCGAGTAAAGGGGCGTTCGTTCGCCTCCGTCAGCCCGCCCAGTGGTCTGAACCACCTCACGAACCGACTCCGGGCGACGCTACCTGCGCCTCCGCCGCTTGTCAGCCCCCAGCCCGCCCGATTTCGGCATCGGTTCCATCACGCCCACCCAGCCCGCCAACCCCCGGATATCCCCCCACCCCACCTGCCGGGCCCGGTAGACTGCCCCCGGTGCCGCCGTGATCCCTCGCGGACGGTCACCGTGCCTCCTTAGCTCAGCTGGCCAGAGCACCGCTCTTGTAAAGCGGGGGTCGTCGGTTCGAACCCGACAGGGGGCTCCGCTTCCGTCGCAGGTCAGAGACCTGCGAAAGGGAGAATTGGTCTAGACAAAACCCCCTCCAGGGGCTCCTGGAGGGGGTTTTGGCGTTCGGTGGGGACAAGGTGGGGACACGCTGTCAGGCGACATCTTCCATGGGGACAGACGGGGGGATGCGGCCGCTTGCGGAGCCCGTCGTCGGGGCGGCTTCGGGGGTGCCTGCTGGCTGCTCGTCGGTCGGATCGGTGCCTCGCACGACCGCCACGATGGACGCGGCCACCTTCGGGATCAGCGTGCCGGAGCCGGGTGCCAGGGCTCGCAGCATCTCCATCACGGAGTTGAGGACTTCATCGCCAGATGCTTCGGGGAGAGCCGTCGTGCTTGCGCGGGGAACGACGGCAAGGGGGGCCTCGGCGTTGGCGCGGTCGAACTGCGGCATCAGAGCGGTGTAGGTGTTGGCGGTGAGGTTGTAGGAGGAGTGGCCCAGGAGGGCCTGGATCGCCTTCATGGCGAGGCCGGCCGCCAGCGACAGCGACGCTGCCAGCGCCCGGAGGTCCTTGAGGTTGATCGGCAGCAGGTCGTACTTCTCGATGAGGCGGTCGAAGATCTGCGAGACGGTGTCGGGGTGGTAGGGCGTGCCGTCCTCCTGCGTGAAGACCTTCCCGGAGTTCGTCCACGCCTTCGCTTCCTCCCTCTCCCATTCCTCCCGCTCCGCCTGCTGGCGCTGCCTCCAGGCGAGCAGCAGTCGCCATGTCTCGGAGTCGAGGGTGATGGTGCGGTCGCCGCTCTCGCTCTTGGGGGTGTCCTCCCAGACCTCGACTGAGTCGGTGACGAGCTGCTCGATGATGTTGATGGTGCCGTGCACTTCGAGGTCGGTTTCGGCCCAGCCGAGCCCGAGTGCTTCCCCGCGTCGGGGCCCCCGGAAGGCCATGAGGTGGAAGAACGGGTAGAGGCGGTGGCCGGTGACCAGGTCGAGGAAGTGGCCAGCCTGCTCGGGCGTCCAGACCATGACGGGGCCGGGTATTTTGCCGGTTTCCCGATAGGCCTTTTCTCGGGCCGCGGTCCAGACGAGCGGCTTGGGCCGGATGTACTTGGGGAGGACGATGCCGACGGTGAAGTTCTCGGCGATCAGGCCCTCGGCCATTGCGGCCTTGAAGGCGCCGCTGAGGGTGTTCTTGAGCTTCAGCTGGGTTCCTGGCCCGGTGATGTAACGCGGCTTCGCACGAGCGGCCTTCAGCTCCGCCTGCGCGGCCTTCCAGGTGGCCCGCAGGGCTGGGTCCTTCCGGGGCCCGCCGGCCTTCCATGCTGCGTGGGCCGCGCGCTCCGCGACCAGGGCCGCGTCTGCCGCGTCCTGGTTCTTCTTGTGCACGGCGTTCTGCTCGGCGATGCCGCGGAACATCGCCTTGACGGGGGCGATGCTCATGTCCCGCATCTTGAGCTTGCCGAAGTAGGGGATGTAGACCCGCTCGATGTAGTCCCCGTAGTCGTTGTGGGTGGACCGTTTCAGGTCGGTGCGCTCGGCGTGGTAGCGGCGCAGGAAGTCCTCGACGGTCTCGTCGGAGAGGACGTCCACGCCATCGTGGGCGAGGAGCCACAGCTTGGTGGCCTCCTCCTCGGCCTTGGTCTTCGACACGAAGCCGCCCTTGCGGGGGCGCCGGCGCTTCCCGTCGGGCCCTGGCGGCAGTTCGACGTAGTAGTACCAGGAGCCGTGGTCCCGCTTGCGGAGTTCGGGGCAGCTGTCGCCGAGTACACGGAGCTTGGGCTGCCCGTCGGCGGCGAACTCTGGCTTGCCCGCGTCATCGGTCGCTGGACCCTTGCAGCCGCACCGGCGGTAGGTGGAGCCCTTGAAGACCGGCTTCCCCTTGGCCACTTGTTCTCTCCTGCGCTGTCGGTCGTGATGCTTCTGTCCGTTGGGATCACCGGTGACGCGTGATCCAGTTCCTTGCTCACGGTTGATCACTACGTTGCGCGGGTTGTAAGACAGCTCTGTATGCTGCGAGGACGCTGGCGTGGGGGAGACAACGGCGGATTGAGATGACCGAGAGCGGCGTGAAGCGTGTCCAGTCGAGGGACACCGCGCAGGGCATGAGCGAGGCCGAGCTGCTGGCGTTGCCGACGGCGGTGAGCGTTCAGGTCGCTGCGCGCGCGTTGAACATCGGGGTGAACAAGGCCTACGAGTTGATCAAGGCAGGTGAGTTCCCCGTTCGGCTGCTGACGCTCGGGCAGACCATCAAGGTCCCGACGGCGGAGTTGCGGACCTACCTCGGGGTTGAGATGAACGCGACGGTTGTGCGCGAAACTGCTTCCTGATGTGTCACGATCTGTCTCGACAGGTGTAACTACTTTCCTTGCAGCCGTGTAACCTACCTTGGCTGGCAGGGTGCGCGCCGAGGTTCGGCGATGGGCCTGAAGGGACGATCATGCCGAGGCTGTTTGGGTTCGCCGATGCGGCGCGGAAGCGGTTGAACGGCGACGAGGCGGCGGCGTTGGCGAACGCCGCCAGCCGCCGCCTCGCCGACCAGTCGTGGCCGCAGATCGCCGACTGGGTGTACGAGCAAGGCCACCGGTCGACGATGGGCGGCCGGATGAGACCCGCAGTCCTGGCGGAGATCCTGGCGAACCCAGCGGTCGCCGGCCTCGCCCGGGACGAGAACGGCGCGCTCGTCGACGTCGGTGAGCCGCGGGCGATCTCACCCGAGACCTTCGTGGAGCTGGAGAAGCACAACCAGGCGAAGCGCCCGACGGACAGAGCCGAAGGCCGCGATTACCTGCTGACCGGCGAGGACGCGGTCGAGTTCGTGTGTGGGCTGTGCGGGACGGCGATCAGCGCGGCCCCGTCCAACAACGGCTCTAGGGGCTACCGCTGCGCACCGAGCACACGACAACACCCCGGCGGCTGCGGCAAGGTCAGACTCTCCGCCGACCTGGGGGAGCCCTACATCGTTGAGCACGTCCTCGCCGAACTCATGAAGCCCGAGGTCCGGTCGCTCATCGAACGGGTCCGGGACACCCTGCTTGCCGAGCGTCCCTCGATCGAGCAGCGCCTGGCCGAGAACCGGTCCGCCCGCCGCTCCCTGGAGACCCGGTACGGCAAGTCCCCTGTCCTACGTGAAGCCGCAGACGACGCCGTGCCGGCCACCGTCGAAGAGGCCCGACGCGAGCTTGTTACCCGCCTCCACGCGGCGCAGCGCGACCTCGACCAGCGGATCGAGGTGGACGCCGCGCGCCTGCGCTTCCTCAACCAGTTGGTCTTCCTGCCCCGAGCCGAGGTGCCCGATCTCATACGGTGGTGGCAGCACGCGCCGATGCGTTCCAAGCGCGCGATTATCGGGGCGATGCTCAGCCGGATCGCCATCTATCCCGCCGGCCGGGGCTCGCGCACCGTCGACGGCGACAGGGTCGCTCTCGACTGGCGGGTGTGGGATGAGCCCGCCGCCCCGCAGGCGTGACCATCGCGGGACGGCTCCGCGCTACCGGTGGACCGCAGCCCGGCGGCTGCCCACCAGCGTGACACACAGGCCAGCCGCGACGAGCAGGACGCCGATACCGGCGAGCGGCGAAGAGATCGCCTTCTCCGTGCCCAACTCCCAGGGGTGGGACAGCTGGTAGGCGATCAGGTAGCCGCCCTTGCTGACGGTGTAGGCGACGCTGGAAGCGCCGCCGAGCGCGACCAGGGCCAGGCCCACGCCGGCCATCCGGCGGCCGCGCCACGAGTGCACGGCCATGCCGGCCGACAGTACGGCGATCTCCAGGCTGGCGACCGCGGTGAACGCCAGGTAGGTCAGCAGGTAGGCGACGATGTGCGGCTCGCCCGCGCTGTCGGTCGTGAATTCCAGGCCGTCGTCGTTCGTCGCCCTGAACTGAAGGGTGAGGGCGACGATCACGCAGGTCACCAGGGCGATCCGGGCCCAGACGCCGCTGGAGATGTAGGGCCGCTCGTACATCCAGTCCACGATCATGATCTGGAGGCACGCGCAGAAGACGATCGCGCAGAGGTGAGCGACGAGCTTCGCACCGGCCAGGACGCCGGTCGCCTCGTTGAGGGCATCCGCGACGGAGGGCACGGCGCTGAGCGAGCCGATGGAGCAGACTCCCATGGCGACGACGCGTGCCCAGCGGGCCACCTGGTAGGTGGGTTCGCTGCGGCGCCTGTAGGCGTACCGGATGCAGAGGGCGGCCCCGAGTGCGGTGGCCGCTGCGCAGACGCCGAAGATCAGCCCGTCCACGGAGTCATCTTCCTTCCAGATCATCGGCCGCCCGCTGGGCGGCCTCGGCGAACGAGAGCCGACGTCTGGGACGGCCCCAGCGCGGTTGATCGACTCCGGTCGGCGGAACCGGGACCTCGGGCACGGACTCCGGCAGCCCCCGTTCCCGTCGGATGCTCTTCACCGCTGCCACGATTCGAGCCATGTCCTCTATCCCCAGGCCGTCCATGTGCCTCACGGCTTCACAGGCTGCCTCGTGTTCGTGGAGGACGCGCAGAGCCGTCAGGTCGTTCCAGCCCGGGAGGAAGAAGGCGGTGGGAGCATCGAGTGCCCGCCCCAGTGCGGTGAGCGTAGCCGAGGTCGGGTTCACGTTCTTGCCGTTTATCAGGTCGTTTGTCTGGGTGTGTGAGATTGCCGGACGCAGGTGGCCCGGCTCGGTCGACCAGTTCGAGACGTCGCGGGCGCTGGGGATGTGGCCGTCGGGGGAGCGGTGCAGGCGTAGCAGGAGTAACAACTTGTCGGCCAGGGTCGGTTCGGCCGGGTCGTGATCCAGCGCCATGGTCTTCCCTGTCCCCCCGCCCGTGCGTGCACGTCAACTCCCCAGTGTCGGCGGTGATTGCCGACGTGTGGTCACTTTATGCGTTTAACTTGACACTTCTTTCACGTCTCTGCAAGATCCTTAAGGTGGGGAGGCGTGGCGGCGCAGGGTGGGTCGCTGCGCGCCGTGGGATGCCGGCGCCCGGCCACAGGCGGTCGGCTTGTTGGGGAGGGTGATCTCTCGTGGTGGAGCTGGACGCCGAGCGGATTCGGGAACTTGCGCGTGAGCGGCCCAACGTACTGACCGGAGGCGGCGGGGACGCGTGGCCGGCGGTGCGCGGCATCATCGACGCCCTGGTGGTGGCGCCCCCGGGGCCTCACCTTGAGGTGGGAGATCCGAAGTAGGCCCTTCTGTCCGTGAAGATAGGTGACACGACTGAACTAAGCGTGCTAGCTTCCAACTGCCGGCCCCGCCGCACCTCGCAGGCGGGGGTGGCCAGCAGTGCCGCGCCATCAGCTCTCCTCGCGGGCGGTCGACCCCCCGCGCCCCGCCTGCGAGGAGCCCACCGCGCCAACGCGGATCGGCCGATGGCGCGGCGCCGCACTTGTCGACCCCAGGCCCGCCCCCGGATCAATCGAGGGCGGGCCTTCTCATTCGTAGACGCATGAGGGGCCCAATGGTTGTGCATTCAACTGGCATTGACGACCCGGATTTCTACGCGCGCCTGCTGCGGGAGCGGTACGGCCCGCTCGCCCGGATCCTCGCGGAAGCGCACCCCGTGGGACTGCCGCCCGCCCCGGTCCGGCGCCCCGGATCGACGGCCGTCGGGGTCGACCCCGACGCGGAGGTGCACCGGGCGGTCCTGGAGGCGGCGCTGCGGGCCCGATGCCGGGCCGCGGTCGCCGGACGTCGCCACCCGCCGGCCCCGGAGCTGCCGGAGGCCTGGAGTCGGGCGTGCCCGTCGTGTCGTCGGGTCGTCGTGGGCGGAGCTGACGCCTACCGGCGGCATTGCGAGGGCGACGAATGCGAAATGCGCCATTAATTCAAAGAATGTAATTCTTGAATTCCTTTTCCTTTCCTTCTTGCATTAGAGGTGAATGCGACTAAGATATAAGTATCAAGTTGAAAGCCGCCGGAAATCCCGGGGCGGAGAGAGGGAGCAGGAAATGTTCAAGCAGATCGAAATCGACCAGATCATGGCGAACCCGGAGCAGCCCCGCAAGTTCTTCGACGAGGCGGCGCACCAGGAGCTGGTCGCATCGATCAAGCAGGTCGGCATCCTCCAGCCGGTCGCCGTCCGCCCGGTCGAGGGTAAGGACGTTCCCTACCTGCTCATCATGGGCGAGCGGCGCTGGCGGGCCGCCAAGGAGGCCGGCCTGACCGATGTCCCGGCCAGGGTCATCGAGAACATGAACGACGTCGAGGCGTACATCCTCTCCATCACGGAGAACGTCGTCCGCGCCGACATGACCATCCTGGAGGAGGCCGGTGCCTACGCCGACCTCGCCGCGCTCGGCTGGGACGCGGTGAAGATCGGCGCGCAGTTCGGCAAGACCGAGACCCACATCAAGTGGCGGCTCGGCCTGCTCACCCTGCGCCCCGAGGTCGCTGCGATGGTCGAGAAGGGGGAGATCAAGCCGAACTTGGCCTGGCACATCGCGCAGCTGTCCCCGCAGCACCAGATCATCGCCGCCAACCGTTACGTCCGCGGTGACTTCGACAGCGAGGCAGACGCTGCGAACTACGCCCAGGGCCTCAAGATGGCGGAACAGCAGACCTCGCTGATCACCGAGGAGGGCCCGTCGCTGAAGGACCAGGAGAAGCAGAAGAAGGAGAAGGCAAAGGCGGCCGACAAGCTCTCCAAGGTGGAGGCGATCATGCCGCTCCTGGACGAGCTGACCAAGCACAAGCCCGAGGAGCTGGCACAGATTCTCGGCGGCGATCTCGCCCGGTACGTGCGCGAGATCGACAAGCTCGCCAACAGGGTGACCCTCGCCCGCCGGATCCTGCGGCAGGCCAACGGCATCCACGAGGCCGTGAAGACCGTTGCCGAGACCAGGGCGGCGGAGAAGGCGGTCGCCCCGGCGGCCAAGGCGGCGGAGCCCAAGACCCCCGCCCCGCGCACCCGCAAGGCGGCCGTGGCGCCGAAGCCCAAGGCGGCGACCGAGCCCAAGGCGGCCACGAAGGCGTCCGAGCCGGCCAAGGCGTGACCGCCGGAGGGCGGGCGGCCCGGAGTCGCCCACCCTCCCCGTCCCGGAAATCCCAACCGGAAGGGGTGGCCCACCGCCACGGCGGCGGGCCACCCCTTCCCCCCCATCGGAAGGAAGCCCCAGCATGGCAATCACGTTGTTCACCGCCCGGTTCCAGGAGTACCGGCCCGAGCAAGGGGTGCCGGTGCGCATCACCCGCGGTGCCCCGCGGTTCCGGCTGCCCTACCAGCTCCTCCACACCGTGGCGGAGCTGGCGCCGGCCGCGGCCTACTTCACCAAGCCCCGGCCGGAGTTCACGGCCGCCTACCAGGCGGACCTGGCGGCGCTCGGCGCGCACCGCATCGCCGAGCGGCTGGGCGCCATCGCGGAGCAGGCGGGGGAGCAGCGCCTGGTGCTCCTGTGCTTCGAGGACTTGGCCAAGCCGGACCTCTGGTGCCACCGGCGGATCTTCGCGGACTGGTGGCGGGAAGCCACGGGGGATCAGGTGCGTGAGCTTGGCCCGATGGCTGGCCCCAGCCCGTACGAGCAGGGCACGCTCCTGTGAGCGGCCGCCCGAGCTGGCTGCACCTCACGCCCGAGGACTTCGGGTACGAGACGGAGCCCGAGCAGGGCGTGCTCCTGTCGGGCGATGAGACCGACACGGTCGGCACCGCTCCTCTTCCGGGAGTCGGCGACGATCACGAGATAGGTTGCACGGTTCGAATCTAGCTTGATCGAAGTGTGCTAGGTTCCACACAGCGCCCGGCCCGGACCCCACCCCCGGACCGGGCGCTTCCACGTTCACTCCCGGGAGGACCGCATGTTCCAGGGCACGATCCCCGGCCCGATGCGCTCGATCGTGCGCGAGACCGCCCAGCAGTGGCCGGTCGGCCCGGTCTACATCCCCTGCTGCGGCAACTTCACCATCGAGCGGTCCCTTGCCGGCATGGGCTTCGCCCTCCACTCCTCCGACGTCTCCATCTACACCACCGCCATCGGCCGGTGGCTCACCGGACAGCCCGTCGGCATCCGGCTCCGCGACGAGTCCCGCGACCAACTCGGCTGGCTCGCCGACTCGTTGGACGACGGCGTCGGCACCGTTGCCACCCTGATGCTCGGCACCCGCTTCCTCGCCTCCGTCGACCGAGACGGCCTGTGGCACCAGCGGGTCGTCCACTCCTACCGGGAGCAGTGGCAGGCCAAGCACACCGAGACCACCGAGAAGCTGGGCCGCACCGACCTCCAACTCACCTCCTACCAGGCCGAAGACGTCCGGTCCTGGCTCCAGACGGTCCCCAGCGATGCCCCGGTGTGCAGCTTCCCTCCCTTCTACGGCGGCGGCTACGAGAAGCTCTACGAGCCCCTGAACACCCACTTCGACTGGGACGCCCCCGAGTACTCCCCCCTCTCGGACGCCGACGTGGTCAGCGTGCTCGGCGCGATCACCGACCGGCCGTACTGGCTGACCGCCTCCAACCACGACGTCGAGGAGCTGCGCCCGCACCTCCGCGGGGTCATCAAGGCCACCCCCCGCGCCGCGCCGTTCTACGTCTACGCCTCCAAGGCGCCGACCCGGATCGTCGCGCCCCGCCAGCCGATCGAGCCCGTCACCGTGCCTCGTCTCCGCAAGGGCGAGCAGATCGAGGGGCCGCTGACGCTGTCGCTCTTGAAGCCGGGCCAGTTCAACGCGCTGCGCTCCCGCTACCTCAACCCCCGGATCGCGCCCGGCGCCGCGAACCTCGCCGTCGCGGTGAAGGCGGCCGGCCGGATCATCGGCGTGTTCGCGATGTCCCCCAGCACCTACACCCCCGACGAGGTGTACCTGTTGTCCGACTTCGCCGTGGCGCCCACCGACTACCCCCGCCTGTCCAAGCTGATCGTCCTCGCCGCGACCAGCGCCGAGGCGCAGCTCCTCTGCCAGCGCGCCTTCTCCCGGCGCGTCCGAGCCATGGCCACCACCGCGTTCAGCAACAACCCGGTGTCGATGAAGTACCGCGGGCTGCTGCGCCTCACCAAGCGCAGCCCGGCGACCGACGACGCCTGGAAGTTCCAGCTCCAGTACCAGGGCGCGATGGGTGAGCACGATCTCGCCGCCGCGTACACCACCTGGACCACCAGGTGGGGCAACCCCACCTCCAAGCCCCCGGAGGCCACACCGTGACGATCCTGCCCGGCCAGACCTACGCCGCCTGCCACCCGCTCGACGAAGGCCGCCGCATCCGGATCACCCACCACACCCCCGTCGACGCCCGCGCCGACGTCGTGGACGCCGACACCGGGCAGCGCCCGCGCCGGATCAGGACCACCGTCCTCCACCCCACCTCCACCACCCGGACCGGGAAGCCCCGCCGGACCGGCTACGCCCTGGAGAGCGCCCAGTGACTGAGCAGCAGCTTGCCCGCCCCGTCTACGTCGAGGGGGACCCGCGGGACCTGACGCTCCTCGACGTCAACGCGCGGTTCATGCCGCACGAGCAGTTCCGGCAGCTGGTCGACAACATCAAGCGGGACGGCTGCCTCACCTCCACCCCCCTCGTCTGGAACGACGCCGGCCAGCGGATCGTCCTGTCCGGCAACCACCGCGTCGCGGCGAGCATCGAGGCCGACCTGCGGCGCATCGGCTGGCTGGAGATCACCGAGCCCCTGCCCCGCCAGCGGCAGATCGCCCTCCAGCTCTCCCACAACGCCATCGTCGGCCAGGACGACCCGGCGATCCTCAAGGAGCTGTACGAGGAACTGGAAGCGGTGGAGTGGCGGCAGTACAGCGGCCTGGACGACAAGGCGCTCGACCTGCTGGAGAAGGTCGACGTTGCTGGTCTCGGCGAAGCCAACCTCGACTTCGCGTCCGTGCAGATCATGTTCCTGCCCGACGAGCTGGAACGAGCCGAAGCCGCCTTCGACGCCGCCCGGTCCACGGCGAGCGCCGACCAGCGGTGGCTGGCCGGCCTCTCCCAGTACGAGCCCACGCTCGACGCCCTGGAAACCGCCCGCGCCGCCTACAAGATCGGCAACAGCGCGACCGCCCTCGGCGTGATCCTCTCGGTGTTCGAGCGGCACCTGGCCGAGCTCGCGGACGGCTGGTTCGACGCCGCCACCGGCGAGCCGACCCGAGCCGGCAACGCCCCGGTGGAGACCGTCGTCGGCACCCGCGAGCTGCCGGTCGAGACAGCCGCCGCGCTGCGCCGAGCCATCGACCGGCTGATCGCGGACGGCAGCGTGCCCGAGGCCGAACCGTGGAGGGCCCTCGACATCCTGGCCGCCGACCCGCGCCCGGCCGAGACCCAGTAGACCGACCCGGAGGTGAGCGGTGGCCGCGAACACGGCAGAGCCCTGGGAGCGGCAGGACGGCGAGTCGGCCCAGGCGTTCGAGGCGTTCGCCACGTACCGGGACATGGGGCCCGCACGGAGTACGGCGAAAGTGGCGCGGGAGTTGGGCAAGTCCGGCAGCCTCACCGACCGCTGGTCACGCTCCTACGCCTGGGTCCTGCGCGCCTCCGCCTGGGATCGGGAACAAGACCGGGTCTTCCTCGCTGAGCAGCGCCAGGCCCGCCGCGACCTGGCCCGCCGGCACGCCCGCCTCGCCCAGGCGTTCCTGTCCAAGGCCGTCGCCCGCCTCCAGACCCTCGACCCACGCGAGCTGTCGCCCGGCGATCTGCTGCGCTACTTCCAGGTCGCCGCCGACATCGAGCGCCGCGCCATCGGCGACGAACCCGCTGCCCTCCCGGAGCAGCCGGACACCGACGGCCTGGACGCCGCCGAGCTCACCGACGAGGAACGCCGAGCCCGCATGGACCAGCTACGCCGCGAGCTCGAACGACGCATCGCCGTCGAGGAGGACAGCTCGTGACCCGCCGCCGGAACCCGGCCTCCCGCTCCAGCGGGTGGGCTCGACGTCGTGGCGTGGAAGCCCTCGCCAACCCGGCCGTGATGAGCCTCCGGCAGCTCCAGGCGGAGGTCGCCGCCCTGGCCCGCGCCGACGACACATCCCGACGCCGCTGGGCCTGCGACCGGCCGGACTGCGACGGCCTCCCCCACCCGGGCTGGCTCCACAACCACGCCCGCGCGTCCCAGCACGTGCCGTCGTGGGCATGGACGGTGTGGATGCTGCTCACCGGCCGAGGCTGGGGCAAGACCCGCACTGCGGCCGAGGCGGTCAGGGAGTGGGCGAAGACGCCCGGGCTCCAGATCGCGGTGATCGCCAAGAACGCGACGCTCGTCCGCGACATCTGCTTCGACTCCCCGAAGTCCGGGCTGCTGGCGATCATCCCGCCCGAGGACATCTCGAAGTACAACTCCAGCCTCGGTGAGACGACGATCAAGCTGAGGAACGGCACGATCATCCGGGGCTTCGGCGCCGAGACGCCGGACAACCTGCGTGGCTGGGCGTTCGACAAGGTGTGGTGCGACGAGTACGCCGCCTGGTCGCGGAACACCGCGCAGGAGGTCTACGACATGGCGTGGTTCTGTCTGCGCGAGGCCGATTCCCCGCAGATGCTGATCTCGACCACGCCGAAGCCGCTGCCGCACGTCAAGCGGCTGGTGGAGCGGGGCCGCCGCCAGGAGCAGAAGCACCGCGAAGGCGGCGACCGGCCGCGCGTGGTCCTCACCCGGGGCCACATGAGCGAGAACGACGCCAACCTGTCGTCCGCTGCCCGGGGCGAGCTGGAGGAGGAGTACGCCGGAACCCGCCAGGGTCGGCAGGAGCTGTCCGGCGAGCTGCTGGAGGACGTCGAAGGCGCCCTGTGGAAGGGGTGGATGTTCGAGGTCGAGGGCTTCCGGCTCCACGCCGAGAACGTCCCCGAACTCGACCGGGTGGTCGTTGCGATCGACCCGGCGACGAAGAGCCACGAGAACGCCGACCAGACCGCGTTCACCGTCGCCGGCCGCGGCATCCCGAACGTCTCGACTTACGGGGACAGCAGGCCGCACGCCTACCTGCTGCACGCCGAGCAGGGACGCCACACCCCGACGGCGTCGATGCGGCGAGCAGCCGAGCTGTACCACCAGCACCAGGCGGACTGCGTCGTCATCGAGGCGAACAACGGCGGCGACTACCTTCCGGCGCTGCTGATGGAGGTAGACCCGACCGTCAACTGGCGGATCGTGCACGCCACTCGCGGCAAGCGCGCCCGGTCGGCGCCGGTGGCCCAGGTGTACGAGCAGGCACGGGCGCACCACGTCGGACCGGTCCGGCTCTTCGCGGAGCTGGAGGAGCAGCAGACCACCTTCGTGGGCCTCGGTGAGACGGAGGACTCGCCCGACCTGTTGGACTCGTCGGTCTGGGCGGTGTGGGACCTCCTCCTCGACCCGGCCATGCCGCCGCCACGGAAGGCCGACGACCAGAGGCTGTCCGGGCGCCGCTGAATCACGATGCGCCCCGGTCCGGTCGGCGGATACCCTGCCGTCCAGCAGGGACGAGCGACAGGTGGGGAACATGCGCATCACGGCTCCGGAGGGGATGCCGCGCCCGGAGGGCGACGACGGGTTCGAGCTGCTGGAAACGGTATGGGCCTGGTTCTCCCACGACGGGCGGTGGCCTACTTACGACGACCTCGACCGCTCCCTGTACCAGAGGGGTATAGATACGGCGAAGGCGATACAACAGCTGCCTCCTGACCTGGTGTGGGGTATTGACGCAGGGGTGCGAGTCACGCCGCAGGACGAGCAGCTGGTGCAGCTCACCGCCGCCGGGCTGGCGAACTGTGCTGAGGCCGCTTCCGTGCTCAGGATCATGCTCCTGCTTCTCCAACAGGCCATCGAGATTGAGCGGGACTGGTGGCCAACAGGGGAGTGGGGGAAACAGCAGCCCAGCATCGACTTCGAGACCTTTGCGGCTGGACGGGATCCAAATCACCTCGACCGGCGCACACTCGGGCTTGCCGCGCAGGTCGCGTTCTCCGAACCGTGGGCGACCAGTATCTCTAGCGGTGCCCGTTCGAGCCGTTGGGGCGACCCAGACTCGTCCTCGTCCGAGCGGGCCCGGGAAGACTACTGGGAGCTGTCATTCGACAAGCGGGTCAGGAAGTTCGCGGGGATTGCCCGCAACGACCTGTCCGGGTACTGGAAGCTGCGTCAGCAGCTCATCGGCCGCCCGGAGGCCCTGACGGTCGAGGAAGCCGTCGGTACCACAGCAGTTGAGCCCGAACCCGAGCCGCTGCCCGTACTCGCCCTCAACTGCGCCCTGCACTCGGAGATCGCGGCGGTCTCTGCGGGCCTGATGGAGAAGGGCGAGTACGCCTTCGCGGTGCTGGCTGCTTATAAGGCGGTCGAGCACCGGGTCCAACAGCTGACCGGCCTGACGAGCAACGGCCACAACCTGATGGGTGCGGCGCTGAGTCCCCCGAACGTGAGGATCACCGTCACGCGGTCGACGGACGCAAACCTGGAGAGCGAGCAGCGCGGCATGGCCGCGATATTCAGCGGCGTGATGCAGGCACTCCGGAACCCCCGCGCCCACGGCCCAAACAAGGCCGACGAGCTTGCCGAGGCGGCAGAGACCCTGGTGCTCGCCAGCTGGCTGATGCGACGCCTCGACATCGCCGAGGCGGCCCAGGTGGCGGCCTCCAAACCGGTTGCACCGTAGAGCCGACCCGAGCGACCGGACGTTGGTAGCGTCGGGATCATGAAGTTGAGAGGGTGGCCCGTCACCGTAGCCGTAGCAGGGGTGCTGGCTGTCGGCGGTGGCGCGGTGTGGCTGATCTGGGCGGAGAGCGAACCGGCGGCGGCCGCGCCGGAGCCGGGCGCACCGGTGCGGGGCCTCCTCCTCGACTCGACCATGCCGACGCCGCGGAAGGCCGACGACCAGCGGCTGCCCGGACGCGTAGGTCGAGTGGCCAGCAGGGCTACAGAGACGCCTTCCGAACCTCGACAGCCTGGCCTTGGCGCAGGATGAAGGCAGGGTCGGTGTCGGCGGGGTAGCCCCTCAAAGGGCGCAGCCGGAGTCCGGTGTCCGTGATCGTCTTGACTACCTGGATCGTTAGCGCGTCTCCGAGGCGGTTGCTTGCGTTGACGACTCCCGGGATGGCGACGGTTACGAGCCGGTCTGAGTTCTCAAGCTCGATGTACCTGGCCAGATCGCCGAAGGGCGTGACGTCGCTGTTCAACGCCTCCGCGACTTCCTGGAAGGCCAGTTCGGCTTTAAGCATCTCCAGGACGATCGGCCGACTGAACGCGCGCTGAGCCCGCCGTGCGATCTCGTTGGCACTGGTGCCGTCAAGGAAGTCCTTCGCCATGGCTCGGGCGACGTCTCGGTTGGCCTGCGCAAGCCTCTTCAGCGCGGCGGTGGTCCTGTCTGGCATGTTGAGTCCCCCTCATAGCTCTCCGAAGATGCTCACTGATAAAGATTTTGATCGATCGCCTGATCAATGGATTGATCGGCGGAGTGTCGGTGGCCTGCGAGGATGCTTTAGTGCATTCGGCCGTGTCATCGCCAGCGCATGCACGAAAACTTGAGAGTTTTAGACACGTCCTCGGACTTGTCGCTAACGTAGTGCGTATCGTCCACTGCGGTCGTTTTGATCGGGAGTGGATCGGGGCGACCCGTGAGGGGTCGCCCCGTGCCCGCTGGGTAGGCGGAGGCCGAGGTCACCAGTGGTAGTGCGCCGTGATGGTTGCCAGGGCAGCGGCAAACTGCGCCAGGCGGACCAGGTGCACGAACCCCTGGTTGCCTCGGTCGGACCACGGTGGCGTTCGTAGCTTCCTGATCATGGCAGTCATGATCGCTTTGAACTCGCCCATGCTTCTCACCCCCTCTCGTCCTTGTGGATGTGCGAACGGGAGGGTGAAGTGACGGGCCGTCACCGCACCACGAGGCTATGGTGAGTTGCGTTTTTGCGTCGCCAGTTTGATGAAACCTGCGGATTGCCAATAGCCACTATGGGACCCTGCTCTGTTGCGGCCCGTCAGCTTCGCTCTTCGATCGCAAGGCCGCCGCTGGTAGCGTCGGGATCATGAAGCTGAGGGGGCGGTTCGCAGCCGCGGCCGCGGCAGGGGCGTTGATCGTCGGCGGTGGTGCACTGTGGCTGATCTGGCCGGAGAGCGAACCGGTGGCCGTCGCGCCGGAGCCCGGCACGCCAGTGTGGGACCGTTGGCAGCAGGAGTCCACGGCGGCCGGCCGCCTGGCTCAACTGGCCATCGTTCAGCGGGGTGAGGTCCGGTCCCGTGAGCTGTGCGCGGCCGAGTGGTCGAAGCTCCGCGACGACCAGCATCGCGCGTTGGACCGGAACGCCTTCGAGGCAGGCTGCGTCTTCTCCGCGCCGCAGCCGTAGCCGTCGACCGGACCGCGGCCGGTAGTCTGGCAGCGGCGTGGGGCCGACTGCCTGGAGGGCACTGTGGGCCTGCGCTCGATCTTGATCGATGGCTGGAGCTGGCTGAACTTCAAGGCCGTGATGCACGAGCCCCACCGGCCGGGGCGAGCGGTGTTCCCCGAGCTGGCGGCGACGTGGCTGCCGGAGGAGGACCTGCGGCGCCTGACCGCGTACAAGGTCTTGGCCGCTTACGACTCGAACCAGGCCGGGCAGATGGCCGCCGCGACGGGCGACGACGACGCCCTGGAGTGCCGGGAGTTGGGCGACCCGTCGAAGTTGGTGGAAACGGCGCTCGGGTACCTGTTGGGCTCGGAGCAGCACGTGGTGGTGGCCGGCGCTGAGCACGCGGACGACGACGATCCGCCTGCGGGTGCCGTCGAAGCAGCGGCGGTTCAGGCGCGTCTGAGGCAGTGGGCGGAGGACGAGTTGTTCGCTCTGCGGATGCAGCAGGCGGAGCGTACGGCGGTGCTCAGCGGCGACGCGGTGTACGTGCTGGCGTGGGAGGGGGACAAGTCCCGTCCTACGCTGCGCAGTTACGACCCGGGGTTCTACTTCCCGCAGTGGGATGACGATCAGGACAACGAGTTCCCGACGCGTGTCCACCTCGCGTGGGAGTTGCCCGAAGACCCCGCGCTCGGTCTGAAGGCGCGGCTTCGGAGGATCACGTGGGAGCTCGGGCCGATCGAGGCCGGCACGTCGCACAC
Source organism: Kitasatospora sp. NPDC088264 (assembly GCF_040685715.1). Classification (NCBI taxonomy): domain Bacteria; kingdom Bacillati; phylum Actinomycetota; class Actinomycetes; order Kitasatosporales; family Streptomycetaceae; genus Kitasatospora; species Kitasatospora sp. NPDC088264. Next base: position 66,522 of record NZ_JBFBIR010000010.1, on the reverse strand, counting down.
CGGCGTGCTGGAGCCCGCTGCCGGTGACCGGCTGGACACCGCGGGGCGGCCGGTGCGCACCTACCCGTGGGATCCCCAGCGCGCGTCTGGGGTGACGTGCTACCTGTCCGACGGCGAGTGGCTGCTGGAAGACCTCCGGCGCGGGAACACGGTGGACCGGCTCGACCGCTCGAAGGCGCGGTGGCGCACCCGGCCCGACGGCCAGATTCTCGACCGGCTGGATCTCCGCATCGACTTCATCCCGCTGGTGCACCTGACCAACACGATCCCGCACGGCGGCGACAGGTGGGGCCAGTCGATCCTGGCGAAGGTGTTGCAGGGCCTCGACGAACTGGCGGCCACGGACTCCGACTCGGCATCCGCGAGTGCCACGACCGGCACTCCAATCATCGGGCTCGCCGGGGCGCAACTGCCCCGGGACCGTGCCACCGGCCAGCCGGCTCCGGTCCAGGTCAGGGCGGGAGCGGTGTGGCAGCTCGGCGAGAGCGGTCGGATGGACGCCCTCGACACCTCCCCGCAGTTGGCCGAGCTGCGGGCCCGTAGCGAGCACCTGATGGATCGGATCGCCTCGGCGTCGCGGATCACGGCCGCCGGCCTCGGCACGCTCGACCCTTCGAGTGTCCCATCGGGCTACACCCTCCAGTTGGCGCTCGGACCGCTCGACTCGCTCGTCTCCTCCATGCGCCTGGCCCGCGCGCACAAGTACCGGCTGTTGCTGAAATTCGTGCAGCGTCTGTTCCAGGCGGGCCAGGCAGACGGATGGTCGGCAGGGGAGACGTCGTCGGCTCGGATCGTCTGGGGGCCCCACACCCCGACGGACCGTGCGGGTGTCCTGGACGAGGTGGTGAAGGGGTACGAGGGCGGGGTGCTCTCCCTGGAGACGGCCGTCCGGATGCTGATGGACGCCGGGTATCCGATCGAGGACGCGGCCGAAGAGGTCAAGCGAATCCAGACCCGGGCGTTCGATGCGGCTGCCCGACTCGCTGACGCGACCGGTGACAACGCGGCGGTCAGGAAGTACCTGGGGCTACCGGACGCCGGGCCGGAGATCCCGGTGGTGCCGCTGCCCGCCGTGGGGCCCGGAGCGGGGGCCTCAGGAGGAGCGGACAGCGGCGTCGCACCGGGGGCAGGCCAGTCGTGACCATCGAGGCGGGAACCAGCGTGACCCGGGCCCCCGCGGCTGCCACGGTTCGACGAGCATGCCGGAGGTGTCCAGGCCGCACGCGGTCAGCGGACCCGGATCTCGCGGAGCATCGGGGTCGCTTGGAGCCGCGTGAACAGCCCGGACGCCTTGCTGGTCGTCCGGCAGTTCCCCAGCGCCGATGATGCGGATGGCCAGCGACTCGTCGGGTTCGAGGAGGACTATCACGCTCATGGCCCCAGCGTGGGGGAGAGCGGTAGGTGCCGCACTCCGGCACGATCCGTGCGCGCCTAAGTAACCGGATGCCTCTGAGCTGCCGGAGTCCGCCGATGCCTGCCGTATCTTGCCTAACCTTGCCGAGTAACGCTAAGGTCGAGCCGAAGTCGTCGCGCAAGTGCGGAAGGGAGGGGCGATGTCGAAGAATGCGGAGTCGCCCAGCTGGCGCGATCCGGCGCTGGGGACGATGAAGCGAGTGGGCCTTTGGCTGTTCTCGGAGGTCGGAGAAGGCAACGACTTCACCTTGGAGGAACTGCAGGAAGCCCTCCCGGAGCCGCAGGTTTCCCGCCGCATGCGTGATCTCCGGAACTTCAACTGGGAGATCGAACCGCACGATCGCGTCGGCTCGCGGTCGTACCTGCTCCGGCGCGTTGGTATTCACGTCTGGGAGCCCGGGGCCACCCGCCAGGCGCGAACGGCGACGCTGACGCGCGCGCAGAGGATCGACATCCTTCAGCGCGACGGCTACAAGTGCACTACGTGCGGCATTGGCCCTGGGGAGATGTACCCCTCCTCCGATAGCCATGTGTTCGCCACTCTGGACGTCGCACGAGCAAGAGCCGTGACTGCGGAGGGCGCTGTTGTGGAGGTGCTGCGGACGCAGTGCGCGCGCTGCAACGTCGAAGGACACGCCGGGCGGCCGAATCCTCGAGACCCGCAGGACGTCCGTGAGGCGGTCGGCGGACTGTCTGCCGGTCAGCGTGCGCAGTTGCTTGTGTGGATCATGAACGACTCGCGCACACGGTCGGAGGTCGAGAAGGTTTGGGACCTCTATCGGACCCTTCCCGTGGCTGCGAAGCAAGACCTCGCAGCGTACCTGGGCCAGCTTGTGGAAGCTGAAGCCGCCACTGAATGAACACCCTAGGCTCCGCCAGCCCCTCACCATGCTTCCCGGCAACAGTTCCGGGGCTGGCGGCCGTCACATCCCTCATCGAGAAAGGTGACAGGTCCATCATGACCTACCTTCCCCGCAGGCTGTCCATGCCGGCTCCGCAGCTCCCGCCGCAGATGCTGGTCGTCGTTGTGCTTGCGGCTGGAGTCAGCCCGCAGCGTCTTACCGAGCTCGTAGTGGCTGCGACGACTCTGATGGGCGCATTTGCCTGGCAGTCCCGGGGCCGCCGGGCCTAGCTGGCGGGTGACGTAGTTACGTTCCGTGAAGGCGGCCGCGCTGATCTCAGCGCGGCCGCTTGCTGAACAGGGCAGGCTGCGGATGTGGCTTCTCGCTCGTGTTCACGCTGATCACTAGTCCGTGCCCTCGGCTCCATGGCCGCCCCGACGCTTGGGGAGACCGTGGAGCCGAGGCTTCGGTCTTACCAGGGCTAGACTGATCAACGGCGCGGGGGCGCTGCTCCGGAGGAATCCGTATGACTGCCCCCGCTCACCAGCCCGGCGCCGAGCCGTCGGTGCCTCCGCAGCCGCCGACTGCGGACCCCGGTAGCTCCCTCATCACACAGGACACGCTGTCCCGTCTCCTCGCACGGGAAAAGTCGCAGGGAGAGCGGTCCGCCGTCAGGAAGCTGACCGAAGGACTCGGCTTCACCGACGCGGCGTCGCTGACCGCGTGGGTGGAGGCCCAGCGCACAGCGCAGCAGGCTGCCCTCTCCGAGGTCGAGCGCCGGGAGCAGGCGGCAGAGCAGCGGGAGCGGGCGGCGGAGCAGCGGGAAGAGGCGGCGTTCGCGCGGCTGCGGTCTGCCGTACGGCAGACCGCGCTGGCGCGGCTCGGTGCGGTCGGGGACAACCTGTCGGACGCCGAGCGGCTTCTCGACGTTGCGGACGACGCGGACGAGCAGGCCGTTGCCGACGCCGTGGAGGCGCTGAAGACGCGTCGCCCGGAGCTCTTCGGCCCCGCCGCTCCGGCTCCGGCCGCCGCACCGCCGGCGCCGAGCGGTTCTCCGGCAGGCGGGCCCCCGCAGCGTGGCCAGGCCCCGTCGGGCGTGAACGCCGGGCTGGAGATGGCCAAGCGTCGCGGCTACATCCAGCCGCCTGCCTGAGCCGCTGCCCCGGCAGCGATCCGGCAACTGGGACCACGCCCCTCCTCGTGGACGGCGCCACCAACCGGTGAGTGCGAGGCCAACCGCCTTCCGGCTCCGAGGAGGGGCTTTGACGATCCAGCCGATCAGCAGCTCGGCGTCCTACACCGCCGACCGGTCGTGGCTCGCCGGCATGCACGGCACCGACAGCACCGAGACCATCACCTGCGACATCACCAAGTTCACCAAGGACGTCCACTACCAGGCGTCCACCGACTCGACCCAGCCGTACAGCCGGCTCCTGTCCGGAGTCCCGGTGGGCCGGGTCACCGCCTCCGGGCTCTTCGGTCCGTACGACCCCGCTGCGGCCGACGGCCGTCAGGTACTGGCGGGGCTGATCTTCGCGGAGACCCTGTTCGCGCCCACCCAGACGAAGGTCGCGGCCGCGTTGCTGTGGCACGGCACAGTCCGCACCGCCAAGGTGCCGGGCGGCGGCATCGACCCGAGCAAGATTGTTCCCTCGGCCGCCGCCGCGCAGATCCGCTTCGTCTGAAAGGGAGTTGAACGATGACCATCCAGGACCTGATCAAGGACGTCACGGCACACGACCTGACGGCGTTCGCGCGTGCGATCCCCACTCCGGCGGACTTCCTGCTGACCAACTCGGTCTTCCCCACGCTCGTCTCGCGCGAGGTGAAGTGGCGCCTCAAGCAGACCGGGCGGTACGTCAACACCGCGCGGTACCGGGCGTACGACGCCAGCGTTCCGTTCGCCGAGCGGCAGGCGTGGCAGTCCGGCCGTGAAGGCCTGTTGCCGCCGCTGGGCCAAAAGCTTTTGGTCGGTGAGCAGGAGCAGATCCTGCTGGAGCAGTCGCACGGCGCGGACCAGGACCGCCTGATCGAGCTGCTGTACGACGATGTGGAGCGGCACGTCGAGGCGATTCGATCGCGACTCGAACTCGCGGCCGGTGACGTCCTGCTGGACGGAAAGTTCACCCTGGCCGGTGAGAACGGGCTGACGCTGGAGGTCGACTGGGGCGTGCCGGCGGGGAACATGCCGGTAGCCGCGAAGCCTTGGTCCGACCCGACATCGGACCCGATCGCGGACGAGCTGGCCTGGATCCAGTACCTAGACGATCTGTCCGCGCCCGAGCCGGAGATGGTCCTCACCTCCCGCAAGGCGTTCAGCTTCCTTGCGAAGAACAACGCCTACCGGGCCGCGTACTACGGCTCCGTGAACCCGTCGAACACCCCGACGGCGACGCTCACCCCCGGGCAGGTCAACACGGTGCGCGCCAACTACAGCCTGCCGCCGATCACCTTCTACAAGGCGCAGGTGCGCGTGGACGGCACCCCGACGAGGGTCCTGCCCGAGGACCGGTGGATCATGCTCCCGCCCGACCGGACCAAGTGGGGCCAGCTCCAGTTCGGCGCCACGGCCGAGTCCCTGATCCTCTCCCGGGGCTCGAACCCGGAGATCGCCTCCGAGGATGCGCCCGGGATCATCATCACCCGCGGGGCGCAGGACGACCCGCCGCAGATCTGGACCAAGGGGGCGGCGGTGGGGATGCCCGTGCTCCACACCCCGGACGCCCACATCGTCGCGAAGGTGCTGTGATGGGTGCCCGCCTGGCCGCCGCCGTGCACCTGGACCACCCGGTCACCCACGAGCGCATCCATCTCCAGCCCGGCGACGAACCCGAGCCCGAGGTCGCGGCCCTCATCACCAATCCCGAGGCTTGGCTGCCCGACGACCCGGAGCCGGAGCCGGCGCCAGCCGCGAAGCGGAAGCCGAAGCCTCCCGCACCCGAACCGGCCGCGCAGTAACCTCGGCCACGCCGGCCCGGCCACCGAAACGACGAGCGGTGGCCGGGCCGGCGTGGCCCCGACCAAGGGATTGCCCGTGGACCACAGCGTCCTCGCCTGGCTGCTCTCCCAGCTCGGCCCCACGACCGACCAAGCCGACCTCGCCGCCCGGTACGCGCGCCTCGGCACAGCACGGGCCGTCGCCGCCGAGGTCCTGGCGGAACGCCGCTCCACGCTGCTCGCCGACCCGCTCCGTCTCACGGTGGACGGAGTCATCACCATGGACAACACCGGCAACCTCGCCGGGCTGGAGCGCCAGATCGCCGCCGTGCAGACGTCACCGGCGCCGGATGACCAGACGGCCGCAGCGGGCCACACCCTGTCCACAGCCCCGCTGCGCCCCACCCGCCGGCTGCGGTAGGAGCGGTGACCTACCCCTGGCCCCCTCTTGTCCCCGGAGACGCCGACGAGGTCGCGCGCCGGGTCGCGGCCGTCCTGGAGGACGCCTGGCAGCGGCTTGCCGATCGGCAAGCCGCCGTCCTCCGGGCTTTCGCGGAGAACTGGCGGACCCCGTACGTGATCGCCACGCTGGCCGAGTTCCAGACGGCGATCGCCGACTTCCACAGGGCGGTGGACACCGAAGCGCAGGCCTTCGTCCAGAGACAGCTGCCGCACCTGTACGAGCAGGGAGCGGAGCACGCCGCCGTGGTGGCCGGAGGCCGGTTCACCTGGACGCTCCTCCACGGCGACGCGCTCCAGGCACTGTCGGCGGACAGCTATGGCGACTTCCTGCGGCGCTCGCAAGAAGCGGGCCGGATGGCTGAGCAGTTCTACCGGGCGGCCCGCGCCGCTGCCCGGCGCGAACTTCCACAGCTCGCGGCCGGCAACGTCACCGCCCGCCAGGCCGCCCGCGCCCTGGCCGACCGGCTCGCCGCCGACCACCAGCTCAGCTACGTGATCTACCGCAACGGAGCCCGCGTACCAGTGCGGGCCTGGGCCGAAGCGGCGACGCTCGCGAAGTCCGCGGTCGCGTACAACGCCGGCACGCTGAACCGCGCCCGCGAAGTCGGCGTGTTGGTGGTCGAGGTCTTCGATGGAGCGGACTGCGGTTGGACGTCGCACCAGGACACCGACAAGGCGGCCCGCACTCTACGGTCCGTTGACGAGGCGGCGGAGCACCCGATCTCGCACCCGCGCTGTGCCCGCTCCTTCGGCCCCCGACCCGATGTCCACCCTGACACGCTGGTGTAGGAGCCTGTCGTCCGGCAGGAACCATGAGTCATTTGACGATTCAGGCGGTCTCGCCGAAATTGTTACTTGAGCTGCACGCGTTCAATGTCGCGTCCAGGTGGTATGCAAGAGGATGGGTGGACCCCGGCGGCTCTTTCGCCAGGGTCCACCCATCCGTCGTCCGTCCTTACGGCTGGACCGGGAACTCACCAGCCTTGACGGCGTCGAGGAAGTCCTGGAAGGCCGCAGGGGTGAACTCCAGGACCGGGCCGCGCCGGTGCTGCTTGGTGTCGCGCACCGGGATGGTCCCGAGCGGGGTCACTCCGACTTCGACGCAGTTGCCGTTCTCGCTGCTGCTGTAGCTGGACTTGGCCCAGCCGTAGCCCCCCTGGTCGAGGGTCGTGCCGTCGTGCATGGTCATCCTCTCGATTGTCCCCAACTCGCACCTTTGGTCAGGGTTTCCTGCAAGTATGACCGCGACGCCTGGGGGTCGAGGGCCTGGGACATCAGCAGCTCGAACTGGCGGCTGTGGCGGGCCAGCTTCGCCGGTTGGTCCTTGAACGTCAGGTCCTGCTCGACGTAGGCCACGCCGTCGCCCGGCAGGTCGCTGAACTGGTAGACGGCGAAAGGTCCGGTGGTTCCCACGTGGTAGCCGGAGCTATCCGTGAGGACCTGGAGCGTGATGTTGTCCAGCGCGCACACCTCGATCAGATGCTCGACCTGGGCGCGCATCAGGGCGGTGTTGCCGATGCGCATCCGCAGCGCGGCCTCACCGAGAATGCACCACGCCTTCGGCGGGTTCGCTCCGAACAGGACCTGTTTGCGCAGTTCGGCGCGCTCAAGAGCTATGTCGAGCGGCAGTGGAGTGTCCTCCTTCCACCGGAAACGGGCGCTGGCGATGACCGCCTCGGTGTAGTCCGCGGTCTGCAACAGGCCGGGGATGATGTTCGGCTCCCAGTTCTTGATGAGCCTGGAAAGCCTCTCGGCCTCGACGAGGGCGCCGAACGATGGGTGAACGTCGAGCGCCGACCACCAGCCGTGCTCCTTGCTCTCCCGGGCCATCGCCCTGAGCGAGTCGGCAGTGGCCTGGTCGAGCTTGAATTCCGCGACCCACGAATTGACGTCGTGGACCTTGATGATGTTCCGGCCGGTCTCCAGCCGACGGACGATCGCGGCCGACAGGCCAAGGGCATCCCCGAGCTGGTCACGGGTGAGCTTGTGCCGTTCGCGGATTCGGCGGAGTCGACCGCCGAGAAGGTGCCGGAGGAACGGCACGCCGGCGGGGCGTTCGTCCTGTTCTTCGGTCATGGCCTCTTCGTCCATGTCACACCCCTATCAGCTGTCACTGAGCATCCGTCAAGTCTGGTGCCTCGGGAGGGGGTCGTCAGCAGTCTATGACCGTCAATTGACGGTGGTGACACCTGTTGCATTTTCGTCCTGGGTGCGAGACTGTAGCAGCGCACTCACCGTTCGTGGCATGAGTCACACTCCCGGTGATGTGTTGCTCTTGCCGCGCCTTGCCCCGCGCCGGGCGCTCTGTTTGCACCGCGCCAGCCCACCTGGGCCGCTGCCGGATTCCACCCCCCAGCCGAACCCCGCTAGTACGGCCCGGAGGATCTGCCATGCACCGCGTCTTACAGATCAAGACCCCGCTGAGGACCGCCTCGGTGGGTGCCGTCCGCAACCTGATCCGCGCTTGGGTGAGGCGGCTGGACGGCGTCACCCTCGACGAAGACCGGGCCTACGGGCTGCTCGTGGCCTCGTCGGAGATCGTCACCAACGCCCTGAAGTACGGCCGTGAACACGCCGACGAGAACACCGATTTGTTCATCGACGGTTACATCGACACCCGGCGCCGCCGGGTGCGGGTCACCGTGACCGATCCCCGTCGGACGGTGCCGCAGATGGGCAGTCGCGCCCAGGACCTGAGCGCGACCGGGGGCCGAGGGATCACCGTCGTCGCAGGCTACGCGGACGACGTCGGGTGGTACCAGCGCCTTGACGCCAATGCCCAGCCCGTCGGCTGGTGCGTGTGGTTCGAACTCGACGTGCAGGTGGACACCGGCCTGGTCACCGCCACTGTGGCGGAAGTACAGCCGGAGCCCGCCATGCAGACCCTGATGCCGCAGCTGAAGGCCGTCCCCAGGCCCGCCCGCAGGGGCATGGCCAGGTGGCACTGGCTGTCCCGGCGCCGCAGGGAACGCACCGCCGCGTAGCCGGTGCCCGCATCTGGCCCGGATACCGGGTCTGTCGATCGACTCCCGTCTGGCCTTCGACGCTGCCCGTCGGCGGGCCAGACGGGTCCACGCCGTTCTGTCGGGGCAGCTACGGCCCACGTCCCACCGATGGGTCGTACAGCGGGGTCGACCAGCGATGGCCGGCCCCGGCGCCCGCATCGCCTTCCCCGGATCCCGCGCCGCGGAAGGCTGCTGCCCGGCCGTCCCAGCGTTCACCCCCGGCGGGGGGCGGCCGGGCAACTCCCTCTGAGCACAGGCACGTTGGAAGGACAGCAATCGTGACGAGTGCCCGGATCGCGCCGCACCTGCTTGGCAGGAACTGGCTCGCCGGCGTCAGCAGCAACCCGCACACGATCACGGACCGATGGCGCAGCGGCAGTGCCGCGCTGGTGCAGCTGTCGTGCCGGTTCGACGCGATCCTGGTGGCCGGCGCCGACCTGACCAGCGCGGTGGTCGCGGAGCTGCACACCAGCGGGGTGCCGCTCGGGCCGGTGCTGTACGACCACGGCGACCGGGTCAGCTTCTGGCTGGTGCCGGTCCGGCCCGGTCTGGTCTGGCAGATGAACGGCACGATGCTGCTCACCGGGCCCGCCGACGGCGGTGAGCCTCCCTCGCTGCTGATGCCGGCCCCGGTCGCGAGGCGGGTCGGGCAGCGGCAGTGGCTGGTGCCCCCAGACGGCAGCGGGCATCTCACCCGCCACGAGGACCTGGCCGTCGCGCTGCGCAGGGTGCGTCGTGGTCACCCGACTTCCGCGGCGTCGGGAGGCCCGCACGTGCCCGAGCCGGTTGCGGTCCGTGCCCAGGACCTTCCTCCAACTACCTGACAGAGGTCGACATGACACCCACCACCCCTGTGCGGACCGCTCTCACCCGGCAGGTGATCGCGGGCATGCGCTGGCTCGCCGCGCTCACCGGCGACCCGAACGGCACCTGGCTGGCGTGGGCGCAGGGCCACGCGGTCCCCGTCCCGCTCGGCACCGCCGCCGCCGTCGTGCGAATACCGGAGGAGCTGGGCCGTGCCGCCGTCGGCGTGCTGGCCGGACATGCCCCCGCTCTGGTCGGTCCGGTGCTGCTCGACCAGTGGGCCGGTGTCGTCGACGTCTTCGTGCCCGCGGCCTCGGCGGTGTGGCAGGGCGGGGACGTCCAGCAGATCGGCGGACGCCAGGAGCCGCAGTCGCGGATCATGTGCCCCTCGCCCGGGCGGACGGCCGTGGGGCGCAGCTGGCTGCACCTGCCGAGGGCGCTGCCCGACTGCCCCGTGGTGCTCACCGACTCGCACCGCCTGGCCAAGGCCTTGTCCGTGGCCCGCACGCGTCTGCCCGTGGCCCGGTGACAGGCCCGACCTGTGAGCTTCCCGCCGCCGACCGCTGCACGGTCGCGTGGTCGGCGGCGGGACACCACCAGGGCCGGGCCGCAGGCGGCCGATCCCCTTCCCCGCACTGATCCAGGGAGAACAGCAGTGACGACCGACGGTCCGCGCTTCGAGGTCCTCCAGTTATGGGCCGGGCCGAAGCTGGAGGGTGTGCCGTTCACGGACGGCGTGCCGCTGCTGCCCCTGGACGATGCGCTCGACCGCATCGCCGCCGAGCTGCCGCGACTTGGCGGCCCGTGCCTGAGTGACCCGTCAGTGGAACGGCTCGTGGAGGTCTTGGAGGACACCGCGCGCCGGCTGCGCCGGACCGACGGCAACGGACCGCGCCCGGTGCTGCTGTCCGTGCTGGCCCGCGAACTCGGGAAAGCCGATCAGGCACTGTGGCGGGGCGAGCACCGTGCGGCGCTGGACCGCGTGCGCCGGGTGTGCGTGATGATCGTGTGCCTGGACGAGATCGCCGCCCACGCCGCAGGGCCGTGCGCGCGTGCCGCAGCTGGGGACCTTCCCTGGAAGGCGTCGTGGTGATCAGCAACTCGATCTCCGGAGCCACGGTGTTGGGGGCGGCCGTACAGGCCCACACCGTCCACGGAGGCATCACCCTGCACACCCCGCCTCCGCCGCCGGTGCCACGCCAACTCCCGCGCCGCCGACCCTTGGTGGACCGGCATGACCTCACTGCCGCCCTTGCCGAAGTCCTGGACCGGGACGACCCGCTTCCGGTCCTGCTCACCGGGCCCGCCGGAATCGGCAAGACGGCCCTTGCCCTGCACGCGCTCCACGCGCGCGGCCACCCGCCCGGCGGGCAGCTCTTCGCCGACCTCGGCGCCCACACCACCGCCAGCCCCGCCCACCCCGGCGACGTCACCGCCCGCTGGCTGCGGGCCCTGGGCATCACCCAGCCGCCGCCGGACCCGGTGGAAGCCGCCGCGCTGCTGCGCTTCGCCCGTCGGATGTACGTGGGGAGCCCGTCCGATCTGAGGCGCGTCGCGGACGTCGCCGATCGGCTCCGAGTCACGCTCTGACTCCCGCTGTCCGGCCGGTGAAGCCGCTGCCGATCCCGACCATGGATTCGTCATCTACCCACGTCAGAAGGTGTGCTTTGACCCCAGAAGATAGCCGTGCTGCCGTCGTCGAGACGGCGTGGCGCCAAGGCCTTGACTCGCGCGGCGCGGTCCTCCTCCAAGAGGGCCTGAATCACACCTGGCGCCTGCTCCACAGCGGAGCCATCGCGAAGGTCTGGCGTCCGGGTACCGAGTCCGAGACGGCCTTCCGCGACGCGCGGATCTCGTTGTGGTTGCGGCGCAACGGTATCGGGGCCCCGCGCTCGGTCGGCAACTCGGCCTTCCCCGCCCCGTACTCCGGCGGCAGGTACCACCTCCAGGTGACGTACACCGAGGACCTGGGTGACCGCCGTCCGAGCATGGCCGTCCTCGCTGACGTCATGAGGCGCCTGCACCACCTGAAAGTGCCGCCCGGCCTGGGCCTTCGGAAGTTCAGCCCGGTGACGCGGCTGGCCCGCCGCATCACCGAGCTGCCGCCGGGCACGCTGGACCACGACCAGGAGCAGCACGTGCGGGGGCTGCTGGCCGACGCCCGAGTGGCCTGGCGTTCCGTGCCCTGGCCTGACCCCAGCGTGATCCACGGCGACCCTGGAACCAACAACTGCCTTCTGACGCGGAACGGTCCCGCGTTGATCGACTTCGAGAAGACTGAGGTCGGACCCGCGCTGTGGGACCAGGCCGTGTTCGCCTGGAGGTGCCATGCCTTCGGCAGGCCCGACAGCGAGTTCAAGGAGTTCGTCGACGTCTACGGCAGCGATGTCACCGAGCACGACGACGGCCGCACCTACCGCATATTGACGCCGATCTTCGCGATCAGCGCGTGGTGCTACGCGGCCGAGTCCGCCCAGATCGAGCCTGCGCTCCAGGCTGAGGCCGACCGCCGGCTGACCACCGTGCTCACCCGGCCGGCGTTCCCGTGGGGCTGGGAATCCGCTGCCGATGCTGCGGCGAAGGCGAAGGCTGCGCGCTGAACAACGGCCGCCCCGGTCTCCGAACCCTCACCCCTGCGAATGGACAGCCGACGTGATCGTTAACCGAAGCCCATCCAAGACGGTACGTGGTCGTGCCTGCTTGTCGTGCGGTGCCCGCGTGACCATTTCGACGGTTCAGAAGGAGGTGCTCCAGCTGATGGCGCTCGGGAAGTCGGACCCGCAGATCGGACGGCATCTCCGAGGGGGACGGGCCGAGAAGGTGCCGGGGAACGGTGACAAGGACCGCGGGGCCAATGTCGTTCGCACCATTCTCGATCGTCTCGATGCCTCGGGGCGTGTCCACGCGGTCGACATCGGCTGCCGACTCGGGCTGGTGGACCTGCCGGAAGGGATCTGTCCGCCGGAGCAGGGGATCCCTCCTCACCAACTGCAACCCGCCGTGCTGCTGGCAAGCGGCTTGCCATACAAGGAGATCGCCCGGCGGCTGGACCGCAGCCCGCTCACCGTGAAGTCGAACCTGCACCGCCTCTACGGCAGGCTCGGCGCCGAGAGCGGTGCGCACGCGGTATACACGCTGCACGCCCTGAAGGAGCTGCCGACGGACCACCCCTGCGAGTGCTCGAAGCCCTAGCAGGGGTGGAACGCCGGTTCACACCGGCCGGGCTCAGCCGCGAGCAGCCCGGGGCCGCATCTCGCCTAGGGCGAGGTCGAGCCGTGCGGAGGTGACGGACCCGGCGAGGAGGCGGGCCGACCGCGCGTAGTGGTCGGCTTCCTCGCGCGCTCCCTCCTGGTAGAGGACTGTGGCCAGGCGTGCGGTCACCATGGCCTTGACGCGCGCGCGGGCCGAATCGGTGTTCTGCTCGGCGGTACGGAGGGTGTTCACCAGCTCGGGGGAGCGGTGACCGGTCCTGACCGCCAGCCGGTACAGCGCGTATCCCGTGTCGCTGTTGACCTTCTCCTCGGTGATCGTCCAGGTCCATTTCGGGCCGCCGAAGAGGTCGGTGCACCCTGAGTGGATGGCCGCGGCGCTGTCCACATAGCGTCGGACCTGGCCTTCGTCGCCCTGGAGGGCGAACGCCTGGGCCTTGACCGCGTCGATCATGGCCAGTGCGGCGCGCGGCAAGGGGCTGCCGGCGGCCATGTCGGCCAGTGCCAGGGCGCTTTCGGCGTCGCGTTCCTGGATCTCCTGACGAGCGAAGTTGGTGGCGAGGTGGCAGAGCGCGTCCGCGTCCCCAGCTTCGCGGGCCGCGTCGATCCCGAGCTGGAACAGGGGACGGGAGTGTGCGGTGTGCCCGGCGTCGAAGGAGGCCCAGCCGGCGAGGTTCGCCAGGTTGGCGACGGCGGTGTTGAGCCGGGTGCGTACCTTGGGCTGCATGGACGACTTGCCCATGCCGAGCAGGCAGTCCAGCTCGCCAAGCGCGAAGTGGAGCGTTGCCGCCCCGCCGCGCAGGCGGTCGAGCGCGGCGAGGTCGTCCACCCGCTGTTCGACTGCGGCGAGGTCGCCCGTGCCGAGGCGGGCCGGCGGCGGCTGGTGGGCGGGGACGGGAACGAGGCCCGCGAGGGAGCCTGCGAGAAGGGTGCGGCGGCGCGACGTACTCACCTCATCGTGGATGAGCCGGGACTTCTTGGAGTAGAGCCCGATCTCGCTCGGATCGGCCACGCCGAGGACATGGCACAGGGCGTCCCGGACATCACGGCCGGGCCACGTAACGTCTCCCACTTCTAGTCGGCTCACCGCCTTCGCGTCAAAAGCCGGAATCCTCAGGGGTGTTTTGTTCGAATGTGGTTGACGAAACGCCAGATCGATTAGGCGTTTCTGCACCTTCTCTGCGAGCTGATTCTGCGTGATTCCCTTGATCATTCGGATGTGGCGCAGCTTCTCGTTGGTCATTCCAGCCCCCTGGAAGTCAACGGTCTAGGGCAGAAGGGCGGTCAGCGTAGCAGCCTCCGGCGGACCTGCGAACCGTCCGATCGTGGTCCCAAAGTGCGGACCAATCTGGGGTGTTGGAGCGTCGGGAGTTGAGCTTTCATGGCTTCTCCGGCCAGTGAGGCGAGGCCTCCCGTAGGGAAGTGACCGTAGGCCTTGGCCGGGGCTGGCCAACTAGGAACCTGATGCAGACCCCCACCTTTCGCCCGCACATGCGACGACATCGAAAGGCAGCGGCAATGGAACCCAAACACTCCCGCGCAGTCGAACTCTCGATCCAGGGGGCGTACCGGGTCGAGCCGATCGTCCATGAGGACGATCGCGGCACTTTCCGTGAACTGCACTCACCGCGAAGCGAGCCGGAAGGCTGTGCCCCGCTCCTCCTGGCTCAGGCGAACTGCTCGACGTCGGCCCTCGGCGCGCTGCGCGGCATCAGCTACACCGACGTCCCGCCCGGCCAGACCAAGATCGTGACCTGCGTGAAGGGCGCGGTTCTCGACGTCGTGGTCGACCTGCGCCAGGGATCGCCGACCTTCGGCCGATGGCACATCGAACAGCTCGACGAGCACAACCGACTCGCCCTGCGGATCGGCCCCGGTCTCGGCCACGGCTACCTGTCCCTCACCGACGGCGCCACCGTCCTGTACCTGCTCTCCACCGCCTACGACCCCCGGCACGAGCGGCGCGTCAACCCGCTCGACCCCGGCCTCGCCATTCCCTGGCCCGCCGGCATCACCCCCGTGCTGTCGCCCAAGGACTCCGCCGCGCCCGGCCTCCACGAGGCCCAGAGCACCGGCCTCCTGCCCGTGTTCGAGTCCCACCCCGCCAACCACTGACTCACTCGCCCAGCGCGCGAGCACTGCGACCATCCCACCCCCGACACGTCAAAGAGGTACATACGTTATGGAACGGATCCTCGTGACCGGCGGAGCCGGCTTCATCGGCTCCCACTTCGTCAACCGCCTCGTCCAGGCGTCCGACATCACCCACATCACCGTCCTGGACGCCCTCACCTACGCGGGCAACCGAGACAACCTGCGCGCCGCCCTCACCTCGCCGAAGGTCACCTTCGCCCACGGCGACATTCTCGACCGCGCCCTCGTCGACCACCTCATGGCCGAGCACGACGCCGTCGTGCACTTCGCCGCCGAGTCCCACGTCGACCGCTCCCTCGCCGACGCCGGCGGCTTCGTGCGCACCAACGTCCTCGGTACGCAGAACCTCCTCGACTCCGCCCGCCGCATCGGCATCCGCAAGTTCGTTCACGCCAGCACTGATGAGGTCTACGGCGGCCTGCCCAGCGGCTCGGCCATGGAGTACGACCAGCTGCGCCCCACCGTGCCCTATTCCGCCTCGAAGGCTGGAAGCGACCTGATCGCCGCGTCGTACTTCCACAGCTACGGGGTGCCCGTCTGCATCACCCGCTCCTCGAACAACTACGGGCCTCGCCAGTACCCCGAGAAGCTGATCCCGCTGTTCGTCAGTCGTCTCCTGAACGGCGAGCAGGTCACGATTCACGGCAACGGTGAGCACGTGCGCAACTGGCTGCATGTTGAGGACAACTGCCAGGGCGTCGAGCTGGTCCTGCGCCGTGGCATCCCCGGCGAGGTCTACAACCTGGGTGGCGGAACCGACCTGACGACCAACGAGCTTACGGCCATGCTCCTGCGGGAGACCGGTGCCACCTGGGACCGAGTGGTGTACGTGCCCGACCGGGCCGCCAACGACATCCGGTACTCCATGGACTGGAAGAAGATGGGACAGCTGGGCTACCAGCCCCAGCACCCGCTCGCCCAGGGCCTGGCCCAGACCGTCGACTGGTACCGGCGCAACCCCGCCTGGTGGACCGACCGGGCCGCGGCGTGAAGCCCCCGCGCACGCTCATTGGCGAGCCCGCCCGGCTGCTCGTCACCGGCGTCGGAGGCGCCCCCGGTCTCGACCTGGCGCTCACCCTCCTCAAGCTCGGCCACGAGGTGATCGGCACCGACTCCAACCCGCTGGCACCCGGGCTGCTGACCCCGGGCATCATCGCCCGCACCATCCACCGCGCCGACAACCCGCTGTTCGCCGCAGACCTGATGGAACTCGTCCACGATGTCGAGCCGGACGGACTGGTCTGCTGCGTCGAGAATGAGCTGCCGCAGCTGGTCCGGATGCGGCACCATCTCTCCCGCGCCGGTGTACGCACCTGGCTGCCCGACCAGAGCACCGCAGCCTTGGCGGGTGACAAACATGCCTTCTACCAGGCCATGTTGCGCGGCCGGGTGCCCACTCCGTCGACCTGGCTCCCCGAACAGATCGACGAGATCCCCGAGGGAGTCGACCTGGTCGTGAAGCCGCGCCTCGGCCAGGGCTCCAAGAACGTGTACTTCTGCCGAACCCGCGAGCAGGCCCGCGTGCTGTGCCAGCTGGTTCCGGAGCCGATCGTCCAACAGCGCATCGAGGGACGCGAGTTCTCCGCCGACTGCCTGGTGGACCGTTCCGGTCACGCCTCGGTGGTGCTTCGCCGCCGCCTGTACGTCCAGGCCGGCATGTCGATGGTCGCGGTGACGATCAAGGACGCGGAGGCTGTCAAGCGGGTTCGCGAGGCCATCGCCTCGATCCGTGCGACCGGCCCGGTGGACGTCCAGGGTTTCATCATCGAGGGCGCCGACCCCCGGGTTGTCATCACCGAGATCAACTCCCGGCTGGCCGCTGGGTTCCTGCTCTCCGAGGAGGCCGGGGCCGCGATCGTCGAACAGATGGTGAACGGCCTGCTCGGCCGGCCCATCGAGCACGACCGGCTCACCTACCGGCCCGACACGTACCTGACGAAGTACGTCGCCGTGATGTCCACCGAGCCGCGCACCGGCTCCGACCAAGCCTGACCAAGAGAGGCCTTGATGGAACCGACACCCCCCGGCGTCGAGCGCAACGCCGCGCCGATCGTCCACGGCGGCGAGATCGCCGCGTTGGAGGCCGTACTGTCCCGCGGACAGTGGGGCCACGGCCCGGCCACCGACCGGTTCGAGGCCGGCATCGCCGAACTGCTCGGAGTCCCGGACGCAGTCGCCGTGAACTCTGGCACCTCCGCGCTCCACCTCGCTCTGCGCTCGGTCGGCATCGGCCCCGGTGACGATGTGGTCGTACCCTCGCTGACCTTCGCCGCCAGCGTCCAGGCGATCGCCTTCGGTGGCGCCCGCCCGCGCTTCGCCGAGATCGACCCCGAGACCCTGGCCGTCACCCCGGACACCGTGATGGAGGCCATCACCCCGGACACCAAGGCCGTCATGCCCGTGCTGTACGGAGGCCGGGCCGTCGATCTCAGCCCGATCCGGGCCGCCCTGGCGAAGCGGGGAATCCAGGTTGTCGAGGACGCCGCGCACGCCTTCGGCTCCCGGGCCCCGGGTGGATGGATGGTCGGCGCCGACCCGGACACCGTGACGTGCTTCTCCTTCGACCCGATCAAGAACCTCACCACCGGACAGGGCGGAGCGATCGTCCCCCGTAGCCGCGCTGAGGCCGACAATCTGCGCAGCCTGCGGCTGTTCGGCATCGTCCAGTCCAGGGACACCAGGGCCGGCCTGACCACCTACGAGGTCCAGGGCGCCGGGATGCGCTTCGACATGTCGCAGCTGAACGCGGCGATCGGCCTCGTACAGCTGGAGCACTTCACCGGGGTCGCCACGATGCGCCAGCACCTGTGGCGCACCTACCAGGCCGAGCTGTCCGGCCTCGACGGCGTGCACCTGGTGGACGTGGACGTGGCCAACACGGTGCCGTTCAACTGCGTCGTGCGCCTGGACCGGGGCCGCGACGAGGTGTTCCACCGGCTGCGCACCGAGAACATCGGCGTGGCCGTGCACTACCCCCCCAACCACACCCAGCCCGGCTTCGCGGCCTGGCACCGCGACCTGCCGGTGACCGAGAGGGTCGCCGCACAGATCCTCGGCCTGCCCTTCCACCCTGCGATGACGTACGACAGCGTCCGGTTCGTTGTCACCGCCCTCGCCCGCGCCGTCAAGGAGACAGCATGACCACCGAAACCGTCCGCCACCCGCACCGACACCGGATCCTGGTGGTCTGCCTGGGCAACCACAATCGCTCGCCGATCGCGGCCGCGGTGCTCACTCAGATTGGCGGCGACAAGGTCGAGGTCCGGTCGGCCGGACTGCGGGAGCGCCACGTCGGTAACCCGCCGCACACCAACGCGGTCCGGGCCGCTGCTGAGGAGGGCTACGACATTCGGGATCACCGCGCGGTCAAGGTCAACGGCCACATGCTCGACTGGGCGGACGCCGTGATCGCGATGGACCGGGCAATCCTCGCCGAGCTGAAGGAGATGACGACCGGGCAACCGGCCGCCGAAAAGCTCGACCTGTTCATTCAGGGCGAGGACGTCCACGACCCCTGGCAGGACGCCTACCCGGTGTTCAAGGAGTGCGTGTCCACGATCCAGGCCGGCGCCGTCCGTCACCTGCTCGACCTGGGCTCCTAGGGTTCGATGACCGACAGCAGCACGTCCACCAGCCGATCGGCGGCATCGGGGCGGCCGTGCTCACCGGCCCGGCGCGCGATCGCGGCGCGGCGGGCCGGGTCGGTCAGCAGCGGACCGATCGCCTCACGCAAGGCATCCGGCGTGGCCCGTCCAAGGAGGGCGACCGCCGCGTCGGCGTCGGCCAGGTGTCGGGCGTTGTGCTCCTGCTCGTTCCCCGCAGACGTCGCCAGCGGGATGAACACTGCCGCCCGCCCGAGCGCGGTGAGTTCGGCCAGCGTCCCGGCGCCGGAACGAGAGATCACCACGTCGGCTAGCGCCAGGACGTCGGGCAGCTCCGGGCCGACGAATCCGGTCAGCAGGTACCGGCCGCGCAGGGGCTCGGGCAGCGAAGTGGCGCGGTCCCGCAGCGCCTCCTCGTTGGCGGGGCCGCACTGGTGGACCACGTTGGCGTGTCCGAGGAGCCACGGCAGGACGTCACTGACCAACTGGTTGATCTGCTGAGAACCCTGGGCGCCACCGGTGACGTACACGGTCGGTAGAGCCCGCTCGAACCCCCACAGGCCGAGTGCCTGGACGGCTTTATCAGGCTGCCCGGTCAGCACCTCGGGGCGCACCGGATTGCCGGTGACGACGGCGGTGGACCGGGCTGCCTCGGGCAGGTACTGCAACGTGGACTCGGAGGACACCGCGACGCGGGTCGCCATACGGGCCAGGGCCCGGTTGCCGAGCCCCAGCCGGACGGTCTGCTCGTGGACGACCAACGGCCGGTGACACATCCGGGCAGCCATGCCGACCGGCACCGCGACGTACCCGCCGGTGCCCAGCACCACGTCCGGCGCGAAGTCTGCGACGGCGGACCGGGCCTGGGCGACACCGAGCGGGACGCGCCCCATGTCCTTGATGTTGGAGGGCGACACCAGCTTGAGCGGATTGGAGCTGCGCCGGATCTTTCCGGTGGCGACGGTCTTGAAGGGGATGTTCTCGGCGGCGGCGACCTTGGCTTCGAGGCCGGCCGACGTGCCGATCCACAGCACGTCCACGGACCCGCCCGCCTCGGCGACCCGCGAACGCAGGGCACGGATCGCTGTGAGGGCCGGGTACGTGTGGCCGCCGGTTCCGCCACCCGTGACGATGAGGCGCAGAGGTCGGGAAAGGCGAGACACAAGCGAGCTGCTGTCGCGGTTCACGCCTGGAAGATATCAGTACAGGGGCAACGAAACTGACGGCTAGTCGGATGGCGATATGTGACCGCCTGTTCGATTCGAGGAGAAGTCGTCGAAGCAGAAGGTGCTGTCTGTCGGCCGCCCTAGGGTCGAGTCATGAGCACACCGCCGCCCTCGGGGCTTCTCCCAGCTGGCCTGTCCGCCCGCGTCGAGCGGCTTGTCCTGCGCGACGAGGTCGTGCGGATCAGCGAACCGGGCCCTCCGGTTCTCGATTCTGCCACCGGTCAGTACGTGCCCGGTCCGGAGGTCGTGCGCTACGAGGGTGCCGGCCTTCACCGCGCGTCCGATGGCCCGGGCGTGGTGGTTCGGCCGGAGGGCCGGCCGTACGTGGCGGCCGGTGACGGGCGCTACCTGCTGTTCACGCCCGTGAACGCGCCGGTTGCGGTCGAGGGCAACCGTGTCACGATCGTGCAGAGCCGGGACGCTGCGGCGGTCGGCCGCACGTTCCGGGTCCTCGACCCGGGCGAGAGCGGCGCCATGTCGGTGCTGCGGACGACGTGGATGCAGATCGAGCAGACGGCGGAGGTGCAGCTCGGGCACCCGGCCACTCGAAGCCCAGCAGCGCCCGTCCCCGAACCACCGCACATGGCCTGACCTGCTGTCTTGCTCGCCTCCTAGGGTCGGAGCATGGATCAGAGCACCAGCACGAGCCGCGTCCGGATCAGTCCTGACGGCGTGGTTGCCCGAATCGAGGTGGACGGCGTCGACGTCAGCCGCGACGTTCGGGCCTACAGCCTCCAGCAGCAGGCCGGCGAGCTGCCCGAGCTGGCGCTCCTGATCGCGCCGCACCACATCGACAGGTGGGAGGGCGCCGCGAGGGTCGTGATCGGTGAGGAACCTGAGCCGGGCCCGGCCGCCGCTGCGTTCCTCGCGGCTTTGGACGCAGGGGAGTTGGAGCGTGCGGTCCTCGACCGTCACGACCTGATGACCGAAGGCGCGCACGAGTTCACTGCGGCGCTCCTGGTCCAGCTCACCGAGTGGGCGCTCGGGAAGCGGAACGCGGGCGAGGTGACGGACTGATGGCGTCGCCGCTCAACCCGCACCCGAATGCCCACCCGAGCGCGGGCGCGTACAGCAACGGCGCGCAGATCGCGGCCGAGCTGGATGCCCGGGCCCTGGCCCTGCTGCCGATGGCGACGGCCGTGGTCCGCCATCACGCCATGCTGCTGGAGACGGCGATCAAGGCGAACGCCTCCGGGCGTCCTGGCCCGAACGCCCCGACCGGCGACTACCGCCGTTCCTGGACGCACGAGGTGCAGCAGACCGCGGCCGGAGTGGAAGCGGTCGTCGGGACCAACAAGCCGCAGGGCAGGCGCCTGGAGTTCGGCTTCGTCGGCCGGGACATCCTCGGCCGGGTGTTCAACCAGCGGCCGTACCCGCACGTCGGCCCGGCGGTCGAGCGCATCCGGCCAGCCTTCCTGGCGGCCATGGGCACCGTCGCGGACGGAGCCCGATGACCGACTCCCGCAGCCAGTTCGTCGCGGACCTCCACGAGGCGGTGGCCGGCGTCCTGCGCACGCACGGCGCGGGCCTGCTCTCACGTGCGGTGCTGCTGCTGGAGGTCTTCGACGAGACGACCGGAGAGATCGGCCTGTTCGTGGAGACGTCGCCGCCGGACATGGCTGCCTGGGACCGGGAGGGCATGGTGCGGTACGCGGCGCTGGACCTCGCCGGCGCGATCACCGCTTCCCGGGTCGCCGACGTGCAGCAGGGCGAGGACGAGTAGTGCCGGTTGTCGGGCGGGCGGTGTCGCTGGCCGTTCAGGCCGCGCTGGTGACCGGGACCGGCCGCAGCTGCGGGTACGGAGTCGTCCCCGCCGCGGGTGCGTCGCCGACCGGGGCGGCGATTCCGTACTGCGTGCTCTACCCGCTGGGCGGCACGAGCGACGGGCCGCCCTTCGGCGATGCCGACGCGGACGCGAGGCTGCTGTACCAGGTGACCAGCATCGGCCAGAGCGCCGAGCAGGCCGAGTGGATGGGCGACAAGGTGCGCTCGACGCTGCTCGGGCGAGCCGGGTCCGGCGGCTTCGCCGTGCCGATCGCTGCTGCGGGCCACGTGGTGATCGGCCGATCCCTCGACAATGCGGAGGGGATCACCCCCGAGGCGGGTGTATACAGTTACGTGGAGCGGTTCGTGCTGCACGTCACCACGCCAGGCAGCTGACCGGCACAACCTCACCGTGGAGACCACACGGACGCCCGGCCGACAGCACGGGCTGACTCCCACACCACCCGTCGCCGGGTGGCTGGTTGGGGGCAGGTCTCCGGTGCCCGGGACTGCCCCGGAAGGCGAGAGTCAGCGTGGCCTCCACGCAGCAGCGGTTCATGCGCCGCGGCACCACCCGGATCCACTACCTGAAGACCATCGCATCCCCCACCAACGTCCCGACCCGCGCGGAGCTGGGCGGCGCGGGAGCCACCGACCTGTCGCGGCTGGTGTCCGACATCGAGGGCTGGGCGTTGGAGAACAGCCCGATTGAAACCCCTGACCTCGGGAGCGTGTTCGCGTCGACCATTCCGGGTGAGGACAAGGCGGCGACCTCCAGCCTGACGTTCTACGAGGACTTGGCCAGCGAGGTCGTGGAGGGCCTGCTCAGCAAGGGGGTCACCGGCTACATCGTGATCCAGCGCAAGGGCGACGTGGCGGCCTCGCGGAGCATGGACATCTTCCCGGTGCGCGTGGCCTCCCGAGCGGCGAGTTACAGCACTGGAACTGAGCCGGCGAAGTTCAAGGTCGTCTTCGCCGTGACCGACATCCCGACCCTGGACGCCGCGATCCCGGCGGCGGGTGGCGCGTGATGGCGATTCAGCAGCAGCCTCCCGCCAGCGCGGTGGCGAAGGACCCGCACTGGGCGCGGAAGATGGCGCGGCTGCGCGCCCGCCCGCTCGCGGAACGCATCGCGGAGTTCTGCGACGACGACGACGCCAAGTCCCGGGTCACAACGGCGACGATCGAGCTGGCGACGGCTCGGGCTGCCGCTCGCACGGCGGCGGAAGACCAGGGCGTTCCGGACGGCGACCGGGACCGGTGGATCGAGGACCACGCCCTGGTGGTCATCGCGACGTCGGCGCTCGCCACGGCGAAGGCCGAACTCGAGGCCGTGACGATCAGCCTCACCTTCCGGGCGCTGCCGAGGCCGGTGTGGAAGGCGCTGCTCGAAGCACACGGTCCGACCGAGGAGCAGGCCGACCAGGGCATGGAGTATGACGTCGACACCTTTCCTGCCGCGTTGGTGGCCGCCTGCCACGTCGAACGGGACGAGAACGGCGTTGAGGTGGACGGCATGAGCGTGGCGGACGCCCAGGGCCTCCTCGACGAGTGGTCCGAGCCGGACGCTCGACTGCTGTTTACCGCCGCCCTCACCGTGAACCAGACGCTCCGGGGCGACCTGGGAAAAGGCTGACCGCAGACCGGCAACTGAGGCTGGAGCTGGAGCTGTGCGCGTCGTACGGCATTCCGCACAGCCAGTTCCTTGGCGTCGGCCGCGGCCGGTGGACGTCCCTGGACCGGGAGAAGGCGCTGGCCTACCTGGAGTTCAGCCGGGCCGTCTGCGACGGGTGCGGCACGCGGGCTGACGAGTGGGACGAGCAGCACCACGGTGACCGGTTCGCCTACGTCGCCGAGACGTACCGCTGCCCGGGGTGCGAGCTGATCGCCATGGAACAGGAACAGGTCCCCGAGGGACCGGACGGGCGCGGGGTCAAGATCGGGCTTCGGCCCAGACAGGAATGATCGGTCGTGGGCGGCGCCTACAACCTCTACGTGGCGCTCCAGGCGTCCCTCGGGGGCCTGATCACCGGGCTTCGAGGCGGAGCGCAGCAGCTCCGTGCCTTCGACGGCCAGCTGAGCGGCACGCGTGCCGCTCTGGAGCGGGTTGAAGCTGCGGCACAGGCACTCGGCCGGGCCCAGGCCGCTGCTGCGGCGGAGGCCACCCGCGCGCAGGCGGTGGTCCGGGAGTCCGTCGAGCGGTCGGCGGCAGCCCAGAACGCGGCTGCGGTCGCCGCCGAGCGGGCCGGCCGCGCGCAAGCAGTAGCTGCCCAGAGCGCGGCGCGCGCCCAGGCGGAGCACACGGCAGCGGTCGAGGCGACGGCACGTGCTGCACGGGCCCAGGAGATCGCACAGACGATGGCGGCCCGCGCGCAGGCCACGAACGGAGCCGGCGCAGCGGCGGCGCAGAACACGGCGGCTGCCGCGACGGCTGCCGCGACCCGGGCTCTGGAAGCGCAGACCGTCCAGGCGGCCCGTGCGGCAACCGCGCAGGAGGCGGCCGGCCGTGCGGCCCTTGTCGCCCAGAGGTTCAGCGCCGCCGCAGCCGAGGCCGAGACGGCGGCAGCAGCCGCGGTCGCCGGTCGGGCGGCGGCCGAGGAGGCGGCAGCACGGCGTACGGCGGCGTCGCTGGCAGCCGTCGGACGGGCCGAGGCGGAGGTGGCGGCAGCCGGGACGGCTGCGGCCAGTGCGCGCGCGGACCGACTCGCCAAGGGCGCTCTGCTTCTCACCGCGATCCTGACCGTGGGCAGCGGCGCAGCGATCGATCTTGAGAAGCACATGGCGAACGTGATGACGATCTCGCAGCAGATCGACAGCAGTAACGTTTCCGCCTTCACCGACGAGATCGTCAAGCTCTCCACCCGCCTGCCGCAGACGGCGTCCCAGCTCGCCGAGGGGCTCTACCAGGTGATCAGCACCGGATACGACGGGGCGCAGGCCATGTCGATCCTGGAGGTCGCCGCCACCGGTGCGTCTGCGGGCATGACGACGACCGAGGTGTCCGCCCGTGCGCTGCTCGGCGTGATGAAGGCCTACGGGCTGCCGGTGAGTGCGGCGTCGGACGTCATGGACGTGATGTTCAAGACGGTCGACTTGGGCGTCATCTCCTTCGAAGAGTTGGCCCAGCAGCTCGGCGACGTGGTGCCGATGGCTGCGGCGGCCGGCGTGCGCTTCGACGACCTCAGCGCGGCGCTCGCCGCGATCACGCTGGCCGGCATCCCGGCCGCTGAGTCCGCCACGGCGCTGAACATGTTGATGACCCGGATGATGAAGCCCACGCAGGAGCTGCGGGACGCCGTCCGGGGACTCGGGTACGAGTCGACGGCCAGCGCCGTCGCGCAGGACGGCCTGTACGTCGTCCTCAACCGCCTCAACGGCGTCACCAAGGGCAACGCCGAGGCGATCACCGTGATGTTCAAGGACATCAGGGCGGTCAGGGCGATGCTGGCACTGGCGGCGGCCGACGGGGCGAACTACGCGTCCACGTACTCGGCCATCGCGAACGAGGTAGAGCGGGCCGGGGCAACCCAGCGTGCCTACGCCATCCAGACCCAGACCGTCTCCGGCCAGTGGACGCTCTTCCGCAACGAAGCGACGGCGCTCGGGATGGACCTGTCGCAAGCTCTCCTGCCGACCCTGCAAGCCCTCGGCAGCATCCTGCACACGGTGCTCGGGTCGGTCAACGACCTGCCGGGGCCCGTGAAGGACGCCGCCGAGATCCTGATCGGCCTGTCCGCCGCAGGACTTCTTGTACGGGCTGCCTTCGTGAAGGCGGCCCCGGCGGTCACGGCCTTCCGCACCGCGCTGGCCGAAGCCCAGGCGGGCGGCGCGGTCTTCCCCGCCGTGCTCCGTGGGGCGGGCCTCGCGGTCGGCGGCCTCACCGCTCTCCTGACGGTGGGCATTGGCGTGTACGCGGCCTACACCGCCGGCAAGCAGCGCGCGAAGGACGCGACGGAGGAGCTGGTCTCGGCCCTCAAGGCGGAGCGCAGCGAGGGCGAGAAAGGCAGCGGCATCCGGAAGCTGGCGGAGCAGCTGACCAGCGGCGACGACGCGGCGAAGCTCCGGCGCGGCGGTCTCGACCTCGCCGAGGCCGTGGACGCCGTGGCGTCCGGCGGCGCGAAGCTGGAGGCCTTGAAGAAGCAGCTCGAACAGAGCGAGTCGAGCCTGTCGAAGGACATCCTCGATCGCAAGGTCGCGGGCAACGAGGCGGGGAAGTACGACGCGGCGAAGAAGATCCTGACCGAGAAGCGGAAGGTCTGGGAGGAGGCCGTCCAGAAGGAAGCCGACCTGGCGGAGACGATGAACATCGTCAACAGCAAGATCAGCCGGGCGGTCCAGGGCAACGCCAAGGCGTGGTCGCTGGAGGACCTGGCCCCGCTCGACAAGAAGGGCGTGCCGGCCTACACCGACCAGATGAAGGCCCTCGCCAAGGCCGTCGGCGACGTGGTCCAGCCGACCGAGGCGTGGAAGACCGCGCAGGAACGGGCGGGCTCGGCCGCGAAGTTGAGCAGCCAGCAGATCGACCTCACCAAGGCGTCCGTCGGCGAGTACACCACCGCGCTCAGCAAGCAGGTGAAGGCCTCGCAGGAGTTCCAGGGTGACCTGGACGAGCTTGCGCGCCGCGGCTACGGCCCGCTCGCCGACCACCTGCGGTCCCTCGGGGACGCCTCCGCCGGCATGACCCACACCCTGGTGGAGAACCTGCGGGCCGGCAAGCAGGGCGCCGCCGACCAGCTGAGCGGCCTGGTGCAGGTGACGAAGACGAAGCTGGACGACTACATGGCGGAGCTGCGCCGTCAGCTGGAGGCGCAGCGCAGCTTCCAGGCGAACCTCAGCGAACTCGCCCTGGCGGGGTACGGCGACCTCACCAGCCACTTCGCCGAGCTCGGCGTCAGCGCGGCGCCCATGCTCGACGAGCTGGTGAAGCAGCTCAAGGACGGGAAGACCAAGGTCGCCGACGAGCTCCAGTCGATCCTGACGGAGGACGCGGCCCGCTCGCAGGCCACGTTCCAGTCCGGTCTGGAGCAGCTGCCAGCCATCGCCGCGCGCTACGGCCAGGACGTCGCGCGCGCCTGGGCGAAGGCCTCCGAGACCAACGACGTCGCCGCGTTCGGCAAGGTCCTCCAGACCATGGCGGTGCAGGACATGACGAAGGCCGTGAAGGACGCCACGGCGGCGTCCGGCGAGCAGATGGCGATCGGCCTCGACCTCGTCACGAAGATCGCTCAGGCCAAGGGCACCGACGCGGCCGGCGCGTTCGCCAATGCGCTGCTGGCCGGAGACATCGACCGGGCCATGAACAGCCTGAAGGCCACATGGGGAGCCAACCAGCCGATCTCCCCGCCCGACCTGACCGCCGTCGTCGGCGCCTTCAAGACCGCGGGCCAGCAGGCGAACGGCGAGTGGACGGGCATGCTCGACCTGATCGCCCAGGTCTCCAAGACCAAGGGCACCGCCGCCGCTCAGGCGCTGACCCAGGCGCTGATGAGCGGCGACATGACCAAGGTCCAGGCGACCCTCGACTCGATCGGGGCATCGGTGCGCGCCATCCCCGGCTCGAAGAGCATCAACGTGAACGTCAACGCGCCGCAGAGCGTCAACATCCCGGTGAAGTTCAGCTACGACGGCTACAACTCCGACGGCACCCCGCACATCCCCGGCATGGGCCGGTGGGCGAACGGCGGCATCGTCGACTTCTACGCGAACGGGGCGCTGCGCCCGCCGAGCGGGGAGCGGCACATCGCGCACATCGCCCCGGCCGGCTCCTGGCGGGTCTTCGGCGAGCCGGAGACAGGCGGGGAGGCGTACCTGCCGCTCAGCCCCGCCAAGCGGGAACGCTCGAAGCTGATCCTCAACGAGGTCGCGGGGCGCTTCGGAGCCACCGTGCTGTACGGCGCCGGGCGGCTGAACCCCGTCGGCTATGGGAGGGACACCGCCTGGACCGGTTCGTCGTCCGGGCCGGCTGCGGTGAAGCTGGTTCCCGCCCGCTCCGCGACCACAAACGTCGTCGTGCGCGACAACGTCCCGGCGCCGCTGGTCGGCTCGATATCGGTCACCGTCACGGGCAGCAACAACCTCAGCGGCGAACAGGTTGCCGAGGCTGTGATGCGCAAGGTCCGCCACATCCAGCGGGGAGGGCGCGTCTGATGGCCATCGACACCGCGCAGCTGGCCGACTGGCAGATCGACCTCGGAGGCATCCTGATCGGACACGGCACCACCGTGCTCATTCGGGACATCGAGGGCATTGGCACCCCGGACCGGCGCGCCGGAGACCGGCCCATCCCCGGCGAGGACGGTAACTACCCGGGCCGGGACACCTACGCGCCGCGCACCCTGCGCATCGCCGCCGGCATCCGCACCCCCGGTCGCCCCGATGCGGCGCTCGACCAGTTCGCCGCGCTGGAGCAGGCCGCTGACACACAGGTGCGCCTCACTCCGGGCGCCACCGATGTGCTGCGCATCCGCAGGCCCGGACAGCCGGTGCGCCGCCTGTACGGGCGGCTGGCCGGCGTCGAGGCGGTCAGCCTCGTCGACGCCGTGTTCGGCTGGGTCCCCGTACAGATCACGTACGTCGGTCTGGACCCGGCCTGGTACGCCGACACCCCGTCCGGAGTGCTGCTGCACCTGGACGTCGACCCCCAGCGCAAGGACGGCTTCGAAGCGCCGCTGCGGGCCCCGATGACGACCGGCACCGCCAACCCGGCCGCCCGGCCCGGCTGGGCGCCCAACGCCGGCAACCGGCCCGCCTGGCCGACCCTGCGCATCACCGGGCCCGTGGTCAACCCGAGGGTCTGGCTCGAAGGCGTCCCGGGCGCCGTCCTCGACTTCGACCTCGCGCTCGGCGACGGCGAGTGGATCGACATCGAGACCCGACCCGGCACCCGCTGGGTACTGCGCAACGGCGGCCAGGGCTCAGCGGCCGGCGCACTGCGCCGCGCCTCGCGCCTCGACGCCTTCCAGATCCCGCCCGGCCGCACCGAGGTCCGCTGGACCGCCCAGGACGCCACCAACACCGCCCGCCTGTCCGTGACGTGGCGAGACGCCCACTCCTCCCTGTAAGGACCCCTGACGATGACGCTCATCCAGCCGCCCCTGATGGTCACCGGCGCCGTACACCCCGCCCGCGCCCTGCGCATGATGGTCCGCGATCTGTCCCGAGGCTCCCAAGGGGTGACCGAGGGCGGCGATCTCAAGGTTCGCCAGACCGCCACCCCCGGCCCGGGGGTGCGGGTCGGCGCCGGCTCCGCGATCGTGCTCGGCGCGGCGTTCGGCCAGGGCTCTTACACCCAGTACAACGTGGGCGACCACCTGGTTCCGATCGCGCCCACCGGCGGCACCGGCCGAACCGACCTGCTGGTCCTGCGGGTTGAGGACCCCGACTTCGAAGGGACGCGCGACCCGGTGAAGGAGGACATCGGCTATTTCCATGTCATACCCGGCGTCTCGGCGACGGCCAGCGCGCCGCCGGGTATGACCGCGCTCCCGCTCGCCCGCATCACGATCCCGCCGAACTGCCAGACCGTCACGGACGCGATGATTACCGACCTGCGGAAGGTCGCCAACCCGCGAAGTGAGCACCAGGTCCGGGTTATCGGTTCCTTCGGGTACTCGGCTATCGGCAGCCAGACCAATGTGTGGCAGGAGTGGCCGGCCTCCGCTGGGGCCCAGGTCAGCATCGACGTGCCCGCGTGGGCGACGTCCGCGTACGTGGTGACGGAACTGAACGGCCTGCGCATCACCGACAGCGTCAATATCGGGTTTCGGCAGATGATCGCAGGCGTCGCAGGCAACGTGGACATCGTCGACGCCGACGCCGTCTCCTACATGGGACGTACCCGCTCCAAGATGGTCGACCAGTACTGGTGGCGCCCGGAGCAGCGCGGCACCAGCCAGACGCTCATGGTGCAGGCCGCGCGCTACGCCAAGGAGGGCGACATCGACGTCAACGGCAACACCACCATGCACGTTGAGGTCGACTTCGTCGAAGGCGTCTACTGATGCCCGGCCCCGACTACCGGTACTTCACGACGGATGCCCTCACGGGGGAGGTCCTGGCTCATGATCTGCCGTTGTCCGGCGTCGAGTTCGGGCCCGAGCTGAACGGGGCCGGGTCGATGCGCGGTCTGCTCGCGCCGCGGTACGCACGCCTCGCGCCCACCCAGGCCGAGGCTGGCACGGTGCTGTTGTGGGCCGAGCGCGACCAGCGGCTCCTGTGGGGCGGCCTGATCTGGCGCGCGAAGCCGGAGGACGACCGGCTTCCCCTGGAAGCCGCCGGGTTCGGCTCCTACCCGGGCAGCCGGCACGACCTGCACGGCAACCTCGGCGGCCGTGGGCCCTACCCCGGTACCGACCCGTGCACGGTAATCCGTGACGTCTGGGCGTACCTGCAAGAGCAGCCGGACGGCGACCTCGGTGTGAGCGTCGATCTGCCGCCGGGGGGATGTCCGGCGCGCCTGGGCGACGCCGAGCACCCCTACACCACCAAGGAGTGGGAGGCACCGCCGCTGTCGAACGTGATCAGGGATGCCACCGCGTTGGACGGCGGACCGGAGTGGACCGAGACTGTCGGCTGGGACGGCGAGCGGCCCGACCGGCGCATCACCGTGGCCTGGCCGCGCCTGGGTACCCGCCGTGAGGACCTGCACTTCGCGAACGGCGTCAACATCGTCCAGCCCGTGCCGATCACCAGCAGCGGCGACGACTACGCACAGGTGATCCTGGCCCTCGGCGCCGGCGAGGGCTCCGCGAAGGTGCGCACCGTCGACGCGGTCCGCAACAACCGACTGCGTCTGGAGCACGTCCTCGACCGGCCCTCCATCACCGACCCCACGATCCTGGCCCAGCTGGCCCGCGCAGAGCGGGCCCGCCGCCAGCAGACCGCCCAGGTGGACGAGATCACCGTCGTCGACCACCCTGCGGCGCCGATCGGTTCCTGGGCCGTCGGCGACGACGTTCAAGTCTCCGTTCACGACCAGTGGACCTCCTTCGACGGCTGGTGCCGCGTCACCGGCTACACGATCCGCCCCGCCGAGGGCGACCAGCCCGAGACCGCCACCCTGCGCCTCACCCGCGCCTACACCACCGGAGTCTGACCATGCCCAACGCCCTGGACGAACTCGCAGCCCGCATAGCCAAGTTGGAAGCAGCGGTGCCCGAGCTGGCACGCTCCAGCCGCCTGGCCCACAGCAGCATCGATGACGGCGCGCTCACCGTCACCTCGGCCGGGAAGCTGCGCGCCGTGATCGGACAGCAGCCGGACGGCACCACCGCCGTCGCCATCGTCAACGGCCCTGCCCCCGCCGCCCCTGGGACGCCGACCGTCACCAGCATTCTGGGAGGCATAGCCGTCGCCTGGACTGGAGACTGGGCAAAAGGCGGAACGTGCCCGGCCAATTTCGCCCGCGTCCAGGTCCACCTCCTGCCCGACGCGAAGGCGCAGCCCGACATCCGCAATCCGCACGCCGCCATCGAGTCCCCGGCCGGCGGCACCGTGCTCCTCGGCCTGGCCTCCTACGACCCGGTGACTGTTCGCTTGGTTGCCGTCAACACCTCCGGAACACCGAGCACCCCGTCTGCGCCGGTCCAGGGATCGGCACGGCGTCTTGTCGGAGGCGACGTCGAACCCAAGGTCCTCACGGCCGCCCAGATCGATGTCGACAGCCTACGTGCGGGCATCCTCACCGCCGGCTCCGTTACTGCCGACATGCTCAAGGCCGATGCGATCGACGGCAAGACCATCAAGGGGGTCACCGTCACCGGCGGCATCCTTCAGACCGCCGGGTCCGGCCGCCGGGTTCTGCTGACGCCGACCGACCCGGTCGACGGTAGCGGGGCGCCGTCCGCTCTGCTGTACTCCGGCGCCACGGCAGAGCAAGAGCCGGCCCGCCTCACCGCCGAGGTCCGCACCACGCCGGACGGCGCCGTCCCGATGACGCGGCTGACCGGCCCCCAGCTCACCAAGGACGGCAACCACACCCCGCGACTGTGGCTTAACTCCGGTGCACCCGGGACGGGTTACCCGGCCCGAGGCGGTTGGGCGCTCGGCGTCGCCGGTGAGTACGGGATCGCCGGCGAAGCCGTGATCGGGGGAGCGGCCGGCGACGCGACGAACGCCGCCTCCGTCGAGATGAGCGTGCGGCGCAGCACCGGCGGATACAAGACCGCCCTCACCCACCTGAACCCCGAGGCCTGGTTCACGCAACTGGCCGACCAGGTCGCGGCGATGTATCTCAACAAGGACGGCCTGACCGTCCGGGCCCTGCTCGGTGAGGTGCTGCTCCAGACCGGCAGCGGCCTGAGGGTGCAGGGCGGCGACGTCGTCGTCACCGACGGAGTCGTCCGGGCCGACTCGGCGGCGTGGAAGGCACCGACGTTCCAGAACGGCTGCACCTCGCTGGACGGCTGGCGGTCGGTGGGCGTGAAGCGGATGCCCGACGGCACCGTGATGCTGCGCGGAGTCGCCGCCGTTCCCGCCGGATTCCAGGGCGGGACCGTCGCCGTCATCGACGACGCCGCGCTCCAGCCGAAGGTGGGCGAGGTGTTCACGCTGGCCGCCTCGAACCCCCCGACGGCGACGCTGTTCCTCCAGCCGAGCGGAGCCCTCGAAGTGTGGACCGCGACCGGTGCGTTCGGAGGCTGGATCAGCTTCAGCGGGGTGCGATGGTCCTGCGTCGACTGACCGCCTGCCGGGGGTGCCATAGGATGATCATCGGTGCGGGGGCGCCACGTTGGAGCATGCAGTGAGTGTCCCGCCGACCGCCGAGCCCACTCTGTGGGAGCTTCAGCGCGCGCTGATCCAGCTGCGCGAGGACCAGCGTGAACACCTCGTCGGCCTTCGCGACGACCTGCGTGCCGACCTCCAGGTCCTGGCTGGCCGTATTGAGCAAGCCGTGACCAAGGACGTCTACCTGGCTGACCAGCGGCTAGTCGATCAGCGACTCGCCGTCGTGGAGCGGGACCTCGCCGCCGAGGTAAGGGCCAGGGAGTCGGCGGAGGCTGCGACGGCGACTGCCCGGCGCTGGCTCGTCGGCGCGTTCGTGGCCCCGCTCGTTGTGGCCGCGATCCAGTTGTGGCTGGCGTCCAAGGGCGGCAGCCCGTAGGCCGCACGCCATCAGCACTACCGAAACCCATGCAGGCGCGGGGGAGAAGCAGGAACGCGCATGCAGCTCGTCACCCGGGACCAGCTCGGCTGGCCCGCGTCCGCCGCGCCCGACCAGTCGACCACTCAGGGCGTCAAAGTCCACTACGAGGGCACGTTCGTGTCGCCCGACCTCCTCGCCGACCACAACCGATGCGTCCAGGAGGTCAAGGCGATTCGCAGCAGCCACCTCGCGAACACCCAGGAGAACTACTCGGACATCGCTTACAACTACCTGGCTTGCCCCCACGGCGTGCTCTTCGAGGGGCGCGGCATCGGGCGGCGGACGGGCGCCAACGGCAGCCAGCCACTGAACCGGGCGCACTACGCGATCTGCGCCCTGCTGGGCAGCGAAGGTCTGACCGAGCCGAACGACGCCATGCTGGGCGCCCTCCGAGACGGCATCGACCTGCTCCAGGCCCACGGCGCCGGGGGCCAGATCCGGGGCCATCGCGACGGGTACGCCACCTCGTGCCCCGGGGACGCCCTCTACCGCTGGGTACAGGCTGGCGCCCCCCGGCCCGGCGGCGGCACTGCGACGCCCCCGCCCGACCCGAACGCGGACCAGCCCGCCCGCTACCAGACCAGCATCGGCGGTCTGGCGTACGGCTTCGGCGCCTACGGTGACCAGGTCACCGAGGTGGGCGACGCCCTGGTGGTACACGGGTTCGCCAGCCACTACGAGTCCGGCCCGGGGCCGCGCTGGACCGATGCGGACACCCTCAACTACGCGGACTACCAGCACAGTCTGGGCCTGAGCGGTTCGGACGCGGACGGCGTTCCCGGACCGGACTCGCTGCGCCGCCTGCTCGGCCGCCTCCCGGGTGAGCAGCCGCCGTTCCCGGGCGCGGCCTACTTCCGCCCCGGCCAGTCCAACGACTACGTCCGCCAGCTCGGCGAGCGCCTGGTCGCCAAGGGCTACGGCGAGGCCTACACCGTCGGCCCGGGCCCGACCTGGGGCGAAGCGGACCGGCGCAACGTCGAGGCGTTCCAGCGCGCACAGGGATGGGGCGGGACCGACGCGGACGGCTACCCCGGGCCTGAGACCTGGCGACGCCTGTGGTCCTGACGACACCCACTACGAAGGAGAACACCGTGAACGTCTACGTGTCCCTGCTGCGAACCGGCGTCCCGGCGCTGGTGGGCTGGCTCGTGGCACTCGCCGGCCGCTACGGCCTCGACCTCGACCCGGGCGCCGTGGCCGGCGTCCTGGCCCCGGCCTCGGGGTTCCTGTACTACGCGATCTTCCGGTTCGCGGAGGAGCACATCAGCCCGCAGTTCGGCTGGCTCCTCGGCTACGCCCGACCGCCGCAGTACGAAGCGGGGAAGGCGGCGCTGCCCGGTGTCCGCTGAGGTGCCGCAGGTCGTGAAGCGTCCAGCGGCGTGAAATTGTGAGGCCCCCGCACCTGCACAGGACGGGGGCCTCACGGGCCTCTTGGAAGACCGGTGATCACGATAGCAGCGGGTGCTCGGCTGTCAGACGCCTAAAGTGGTCCTCTCGGCAGGAGACTCGGAGGGCGACGGTGGTGGGACGCGGCAAGCCGCACCTGGTGGGTACGCAGGAGTTCGCGGCGTTGTACGGCGTGAAGGAGCAGATGCCCCGCCAGTGGGTGCACCGCGGCTCGCTCGCTCCGGAGACGGCGATCGTGGTCTCGGGCCAGATGTACTGGCCGCTGGGGTTCGCCGTCGAGTTCGGCAGGACCGGGCGGGGGAAGACGCTCGACGAGGAGGTCCTGGCCCGGCTGGAGCGGGAGCAGGGCCCGGGCTGGATGCCGGCGGTGCGCGAGGATCTGCCGCCGATCGTCGGCCAGCAGGAGATCGTGGAGCTCTTCCACCTGCCGTCGCAGCCGACGTTGGTCGCGGCGATCGAGAGCGGCCGGTTCGCTGCCCCGGACTGGCGCCTGGGCGGGTCTGGTGGGTTGTGGCTGCTGGAGACCGTCCTCGGCGCCGTTGCCGAGTTGCAGGAGACAGCGCGGACGTTGCCGTGGGAGCCGGACCCGGAGGTGGTGAAGGCCCTGCGCGAGGGGCAGTACGCCGGCCCCGGCGCCGTGGTCCTCCCTCGGGGACGGGGCGCCAAAAAATAGGGACATTAGTGTACTTAGAGGCTATTTGCGACTAAGATATAAGTACCCCGCAAGGGGGATTTGCATCCGAGTCGAGAGGAATGCCCGAATGGCACACTTTGAGATCGACGGCGACCAAGCGGTCCTGAGGGTTGACCGCTGGGAGCTTGCCGCCATCGGTGACGCGGTCCAGGTGGCCGCTGAGGACCCCCGGATGGGCGCGTTCATCGACCGCCTGTCGGAGTGCCTGGATGCTGCCACCTACGCGCTCCCGCCGGAGCCCTGTGTCTGCGGCAGCCTGCATCACCCGGAGGACGACTGTGGCTGATTGGGATTGATCTTCGCGCACTCCACCCTCAAGATAGGTTGCACGACTGATGTCGGCGACCTAGGGGGTGGGGTATGCGCGTCGACCAGGACGAGATCCCCGGGCTGTGGATCGAGGAGATCCAGCAGCCCGAGGACCTGTCCGACGCCACGATCCAGCAGCGGTTCGAGAGCTTCCACGAACTCAACCCGTGGGTTCTCGACGCCCTTGAGCACCTGACCGCCGACTGCGTGAGCAGGGGCTTTCCCCACGTCGGCATCGGGATGCTGTTCGAAATCCTGCGATGGCGCTACGGGCTGCACACCCGTGGCGATGTCTTCCGCCTCAACAACAACTACCGCTCCAGGTACGCGCGTTTGCTCATCGAGCGCCACCCGGAGTGGGCCTCCGTGTTCGAAGTCCGCGCCCTGCGTGCGGCCTGAACCACACCTCTTGGAGACCACCGTGAGCGCATCAGCGCCCAAGGCGCCGGCACCGGCCGGCCCGAAGCTCAAGACACGACGCCCCACCGGCATCGTCCCGTGGCCGTTCATCTTGATCGAAGGCGAGGAGAAGGCGGGCAAGACGTATTCGGCCGCCGAGTTCTCCGCCTCCGACAAGATCGGCCAGATGTACTGGATCGACCTGGGCGAGGGCTCGGCCGACGAGTACGCCGCCATCCCCGGCAGTGACTACCTGGTCATCGAGCACGACGGTACTTACCGGGACATCCTGGAGCAGATAGAAGCCGTGCACGCCGAGGCTCGCCGCGCGGCCCTCGCCGGGGAGCCGCCCGTCGTCCTGACCATCGACAGCGGCTCCGCGCTGTGGCGGATGCTCACCAACTGGACCCACGAACGGGCCCGGCGTACCAACAAGAACAAGGCGTTGTTGCGGTCCGACCCCGACGCGGCGATCGACATCGGCATGAACCTGTGGAACGACAGCATTGAACGCTGGACCCGGGTCATATGGCTGCTGCAAACCCTGCCCGGCATCGCCGTCCTCTTGGCTCGCGGGAAGCAGACCAGCGCCGTGGACGACAACGGCACGCCGATCAAGAACAAGACGGAGTGGCGGGTCCAAGCCCAGAAGGACACGGGCTTCGACTCCACGGTCTGGGTCCGCCTGCGCCGGGACGAGGACCCGCAGATCATCGCGTCTCGCTCCCTGAGGCTGAGGGTCAACAAGCGGGAGCCGCTCCAGCTGCGCGAGTTCTCGATCGAAACGCTGGTCTTCGACATGCTCGGCTGCTCCCAGGAATCCCAGCCGAGGGTCATGCCCGCGCTCGCCGGCGACCGCGTCCAGCCGTGGCTGGAGCGGATCGCCACAGTCACCAGCCGGGATGAGCTGGCCGGCATGTGGAAGTACGTGGGTGGAGACGACGTCCAGCTGTCGCGCCACGAAGTGCTGACGGTTCGCGCGGAGATCGAGCGCCGGGCAGCC
This sequence comes from Kitasatospora sp. NPDC088264, assembly GCF_040685715.1. NCBI lineage: Bacteria > Bacillati > Actinomycetota > Actinomycetes > Kitasatosporales > Streptomycetaceae > Kitasatospora > Kitasatospora sp. NPDC088264. The sequence goes on along the minus strand of NZ_JBFBIR010000010.1, from coordinate 30,149 downwards.
GAGATCGACAACCCGCAGGAGGAGATGGGCAGTTCGGCGGGCAGCGACGCGGAGAAGCTGCGCGCAGCGGCCGAGCGCAAGGCCGCCGCCGGGGCCGAGGCCTCTGCGGAGGTGGCCGCATGAGCGCCAAGCCGATCAGCGAGGCCCGCCTCGCGGCGATCCGGGCGATGGACCTGGCCGTGCTGTTCCCCGAGTCCGGGGCGTGGGACGCGGCGACGACCTCGGTCGTCGCCAGCCTCGTCCCTGACCTGGAGCGTGTCCTGCACGAGCTGCTGGACGAGATCGACGCGCTGGACGACGAGCTGCTGGAGGCCGACGCTGAGAACGACCGGCTCACGTCCTCCCTCAAGCGGCCTCGCCGACGGACGGCCGAGGCCGGTGTGCGCGTGCGCCCGGCCTCCGGCGGCCGGTGGAAGGTGCTCTGGCGCGAGGACGGCAAGCGCCGGTCCCGGACGATAGGCGGCAGCGGGAACCAGGCCGACGACCGGCGCGACGCCGAGGCCTTCGCCGCGTACGTGCGCAGCTTCCTGGAGGTCGGCCGATGACCGCCCCGACGGCCCCCCTCCAGGGTGCAGCCCCTGGCTCCCCGTCCATCTGGACGGCCGCGCACAACGCCGACCGACGGCGCCCACGGTCCCGGCAGACCGAACTCGGAGCCTCCGACACGGTCTGCTCCCGTCGCGCGGCGTACATCGTCACCGGCGCCGCACGCACCGACACCCACGAGGGCAAGGCCGCGATCCTCGGCACCTACATCCACGCCGGCCTGCTGGAGGACGCGCGCAAGGAGTTCGGCTGGCAGGTGGAACGGACGGTCGTGGGCGACAACGTGCGCGGTCACGTCGATGCCGTTCAACTGGACGAAGCCACGGCGGCCCGACTGCCGAAGGCGCTGCGTCCCAGCGTTCCGGCCGCGGTCTGCACCGTCGAGGACGTGAAGACGAAGTCCGTGTGGAAGTGGGACCACGTGCTGCGGTACGGGGCGACGAAGGCCGAGCTGCGGCAGGTCTACCTCTACGCCGCGATCCTGCGCAAGCACGGCTTCGCGGACGTGCGGGGACAGAAGGCGCTCGCCCGGCTCGGCCCGATCGACGTCCAGCGCATCCGCTTCCGGTTCGTGTGCAGGGACGACGGCGCAGAGCACGTACAGGAGTTCGACTTCGACGAGCTGGAGGCGAGCGCGGCGCTGTTCTGGGTTGACCGCGTACTCGAGGTCGAAGACCCCGAGGAGCTGCCGCGCGACCACGATGGCCCAGGGCTGGCGGCGGTGTGCGACTACTGCCCCTGGCTCACGGCGTGCTGGGGGCAGACCGGGCCGGGTATCCCGGTTCAGACGCTGCTGGTCAAGGACGACGACGACCGGGCGCAGGCCCTGGCCGACTACGTCCGAGGGCACGAGCAGGAGAGCGCGGGCAAGAAGGTGAAGGCGTTCGCCCGCGCCAAGCTCGACCAGACCAAGGCCGACACCTACGGCGCCAACACGCTGTCCTGGAGCGGCGGGAACCCGGTCAAGCGACCCGACGTGCAGGCCATGGTCGACCTGTACGACGACGCCGGCGTGACCGTGCCGATGGTGCCGAACCTGGACGTGATGGTCGCCTTCCTCAAACAGGAGGGCATCGCCGTCCCGATGAAGGACACCGGCGCGAAGACCGCCAGGTCCATCAACGTCCGTCCGGCACGCACCTGATACCAGCGCACCGCCCTGGGGCCTGCGCGGTGCGGGCCCCAGGGCTGCTCTGGATGCCATTCGAGGGGAACTGTGAGCATCCACCTGTTTGTCGTTGCCGGATACCTGGAGGAGGAGGTGGTGGGCGGGAAGGCCCACAAGCTGGTGCTCCAGAAGCTCGCCGACTCGGCGGACGACCAGACCCGGATATCGGCCCCTGGCCTCACCCGCCTGATGGCCTGGGCCATGGTCGGGGAGAAGACCGCGGTGAGGATCATCACCGATCTGATCGGTCGCGGCCTGGTCGAGCGGGTGAAGGTCGGCAGGGCGGGACAACGCGCCGAGTACCGGGTCTTCCCCCTCGGTGTGCCGCCGATTCCGAGCACGGAGGAGCTGGAGGCCCGCCGTGCGGCCAGGGAGAGCGCCCCGAAGAACTCGCGGCTGGCACGGGCCTCCGTGCCGAGGAAGAAGCCGGACGCCCCCGCCCGGACGCACGCCGACGTCCAGGCGCGGGCGCACGGCCGGGAAGCGTCGACGCCCGCGCCGGGCCCGGAAGTCCCTGGGTCGCCGAACGGGAACCCCGAGGCCGGCGGTTCCCGACGCCGAAAGGGCCGAGCAGCCGGGTTGCCGAAGGGAAACCCTGGCGAGGCAGGGTTTCCGGATGGGAACCCTGCCACCAAGACGCCCGGGGTTCCCGATGGGCAACCCCCGGGGTTTCCTCCGGGTGACCCCGGGGGTTCCCCGACGGAAACCCCTGTTCTTCCTGTTCCGTCCTCTCCTCTTCCTTTCCCCCCTACCCCCGCGGCTGACGTCGCAGGGGAGTCCGCTGCGCAACCTCGTCAAGGGCAGGGCTCCGGGTGCCCGAAGCACACGCGCCCGGCGGCGAACTGCCGGAGCTGTGGAACGAGCCCCCGGGCCCGGCGCGAGGCGCAGCGCCGGGCGATGGCCGAGGCCGACCGGCGGGACGCCGAGGACTGGGTGCGGGCGTTCGCCGACGAGCAGCGCGAGCGGCGGCAGCGGATCGACTCCGAACCGGTCGCCGTGGCGGAGGCGTTCAAGGCGGCGAAGGACATCGCCCGGGCGGCCCGCACCCGCGCGAAACCTTGATCAACAACCATTGACCCAGGTCGCTTTGCGACTAAGATATAAGTAACGGATTCAACGGGAATCCCTGACACATCGGAGAGTCGAGTGAGCGTCATTCGAATCCCCCGCCGCTACCTGGTGGAGGTCGTGACCATCAACTGCCCCTGCGGCACCTGCGAGCAGGCCAGCCTGCCGGACCCGCTGCCGCTGTCCGAGGCGGCCGCCGAACTCGTCCGCACCGCGTACGAGCTGGCTACGCCCGGGGGTGTGGTCTCCCTGGCGATGCGGGACGGCCTGCCCGTCGCCACCTGCTCGTTCGACGGCAGCACGATCATCCTGGAGGTCCGCCTGCGGGTGACCTCCGGCCCCGCCCAGATCGCGCTCCTGCCGTTCTAGAGATAGGTGGCACGACTCAAGTGGTTCAACCTCTTGGAGACCTGATGTCGCACAACGCGAAACTCGCACCCCTGCCCGACCACTACCGAGTGCACGACGCGCTCTGGCAGAGGCTCTACGCCAACTACGCCCCCCTGATCACCCCGCTGCGCGAGAAGGGCTGGGTGACCGACGTGGAGCTGTCCGAGGGCGCTCACTTCATCCGCGCCACCCTCGGCGACGGCACCGAGCTGCACATCGGTACCGCCGACGGCCTGCCCCTCGACCCGCGCGAGGTGGCCGGCTGGCTGATGATCCGCCAGCCCGAGGGCGCCAACGGGCCGATCACCGTGCTCTACAACTCGACCCGCGACGGCGCGCACCGAAGCAACGGCGGTGCCATCGACCCGGTGCTCGCCCGGATCGCCCGGCTGCGCCCCGCCGGCCGGACCTATCGGGTGCTCAGCACGATCTACACCCCGTTCGGCTCGCAGACGGACACGCATCCCTGCGCGAACCCCGTCGAGGCGAACGAGGTGTTCGACGCCCACAGCGAGAGCTTCACGGCCGAGCTGTGGACGCGGATCTACGCGCCGACCTGGCCGCCGGCCGAGGGCCCGGAGCCCCAGCCCGCCCTCCGCCTGTCCGTCTGGGCCCTCGGCCCTGACATCGCCGTCCTGCGGATCGCCGCAGTCTGACCCCCTCGGCGCCGGGCCGCGCGACGGCCCGGCGCCCCTCTTGGAGACCCAATGAACCTCGCACCCCTGCCCAGTGGTCGGGACACCGATCCCACCTGGCGCCTCGTCCACTACCGGTACACACACCTGATCACCCCGCTGCGCGCCCGCGGCCTCGTGGTGGACATCAAGAACGCCGCCAAGGGAAACCGGCGCATCACCGCCGCCCTGCCGGACGGCAGCCGGCTCACCATCACCACCGAGACCGGCCTCCCGCTGCACCCCGAGAACGTCCTGAACTGGCTCGTCCAGCACGAGCCGAAGAGCGAGCGGGCGCCCGTCCTCGTCTACGACTCCACGCCGAGCGGGACCGCCCGACAGGCCAGCGCCATCCTGTCCCCGCTGCTGGTCGCAACGGACCGATACCTCGCCCAGAACGGTCTCATCGAACCGCCGTCCGCCGGACACCCGGTAGTCCTCCACTCCAGCGGCGCCGCCGACGCTCGCTTCGGCGACGTGGCCGACTACGGGCAGTACGCCGACCTGGCCTCTGCCCTCCACGCGCACCGAAGCCACAGTGACAAGCTGCGCCGCGACGGCTGGGCCCGGCTGTGGGCACACCCCAGCGCGGACTGGCCCCGGACGCTCTGGAGCCGGGGAACGGCCATCTTCCACACCTGGATCGACCTGGCCGAGCTGAACCGGTCCGGGCCCGCCGTGACCGGCCGGGAGGGCGCGGAGTGATCTCCCTCGGCTTACTCGCCGCCGGCCTCCTGGCCCTCGGCCTGCTCACCGCCGCCGCCATCGAACAGCGCGCTTGGGAGCGCCGCACCGCACGCCGAGGCGCCCACCGTCGCACCGCCCGCTGACTCACCGCCCGGCCCGCCGCCCTTCAGCGGGCCGGGCCTACCTGGAGACCTCTCATGGACGACATCAAGCAGTTCGACGGCGACGCCGTCGCTCACACCCCCAGCTACCAGCACCCCGCCCTGCGCAGCCTGCCCAGCGACATCCTCTGGGTCGTACCCGAACTCGGCCCCCAGTGGTCGGAGGCCGGAACGCGCACGCGGCGGCACGCGCTGCCCGCACCGCTGACCCGCGCCATGGCCTACGCCCAGCAGTCGCTTGCCCGCGCGATCGGCCGTGACCGCGAGACGGACGGGAGGCCGGCGGCCTGCCGCTGCCTGTTCGAGCACCCGGCCACCCGGGTGGCCGTCGACGAACTGACCGCCCGCGCCGAGGCCGCCCGCCAGTCCGGCGAGGACCGCGGACAGCAGATGCACCTGCTCCTCCTCGCCCGCGCCGCGAACTGCCCGTCCCTGCGCTGACCCACCCGCTGGCCCGCCCGCCCGGGTGGGCGGGCCAGCCCATGCCTCTTGGAACCCCATGTCTCTCACCTTCACCGACCTGTTCTGCGGGGCCGGCGGGAGCAGCACCGGCCTCGTCGAGGCCGGCTTCTCGCTAGTCCTGGCCATCAACCACTGGCGCACCGCCCTGGAAACCCACGCGGCGAACCACCGCCTCGCCGATCACCTGCTCACCGACACCAGCGGCCTCGACATGCGGCGCCTGCCGAAGACCGACGTCCTCTGGGCGAGTCCCATCTGCACCGAGATATCGCCCGCCGGCGGGCGCCGCCGCATACCCGAAGGGCAGCTCCTCCTCCTGGAGGACGGCCCCGTCGACGCGGAAGCGTTCGTCCGGACCAGGGTCACCGCCACCGACGTCATCCGAGCGGTGGAAGTCCACCGCTACTCGGCCGTCGTGGTCGAGAACGTCACCGAATTCGCGACCGACTGGCCGTTGTTCAAGTGGTGGCTGGACGGCATGACCCTCCTCGGCTACAACCACCAGATCGTCTCGGCCAGTTCGGCGCACCTCGGAGGGCCCGGCAACCTGCCCGCGCCGCAGTGGCGCGACAGGCTGTACATCGTCTTCACCCGCAAGGGCATCCGCCTGCCGGACCTCACGGTCAGCCCGCGCGCGCACTGCTTCGGCTGCGGCACCGACGTGGACGCCGTCCAGACCTGGCGCAACGGTCGCACGATCGGCAAGTACCGCTCCCAGTACGACTTCCGCTGCCCGAACACCACGTGCCGCCACGCGATCGTCGAACCGTACGTGCGCCCGGCCGCCGACGTCATCGACTGGTCCAACCTCGGTGGGCGGATCGGGGACCGGCCCCGGCCGCTCGCCGCGAAGACCATCGAGCGCATCCGCCGGGGGCTGGAGTTGTTCCCGGACCGGGCCTCGGTGCTCACCCTCAACCACGGCGGCCACGACGGCCGGGCGACGGCCGCAGGCGAGGTGCCGCTGCCCGTGCGCTGCGCCAAGCAGGGCGAAGGCCTGCTCGTGCCCGTCGGTGGCACCTGGGCGGACAGCCCCGAGAGCACGGCCGAGCCGATGCGCACCAGGATGACGCGTGAGACCGAGGCGCTGGTGACGGTGCCACCCTTCGTCGTGGACATGCGCCGCAACGGCACGGCGCGATCCCTGGGCGAACCGTTGTCCACCATCGCCACCGCCCGCCACCACGGCCTGACCGTTCCCGGCGCGACCCGGCAGATTGCCCGCGACCGGGCCCGCAACACCCTGGTCATCCCGTACCGCCGCGCCGCGGTGAAGACGGCGGCTGAGCCGGTGCACACCCTCTCCACCCGTGACTCCGCCGGCCTCGCCTCGCTCGCCGAAGCCGTCGAGGACTGCCACTTCCGCATGCTCCAGCCTGAAGAGCAGCTCGGGGCGCAGCGGTTCCCCAGCGAGTACATCGTCAAGGGCACCAAGGGCGAGCGGACCAAGCAGGCCGGGAACGCGGTCTCCGTCAACGCCGCGGCGTTCATCGGCAACCGGCTGATGGAGGTCCTGAGCTGACCTCCGTGACCGCCGCCGAAACGAACTGGACCGACCGGGCACCCTGCCGGGGCGACCTGCGCTTCGCCCCCGCCGACGGGCCGGCCGCCAGTCGCTTCGCCATGCTCGCCGACGTGTTCGAGCTCCTGGCGCTGTGCCGGGACTGCCCGTTCCGCTCCGAATGCATCGCCCGCGTCGCGCCGAGCCAGAGCGGTTTCGACGGGGTGTGCGGCGGTCACCTCTGGCTCGACGGACGGGCGATCGCCTCCGCACACGGAATCGGCCCCGCGCCAGAGGAGCCCCCTCTCCGGGCCGCGTGCGGCACCCCGGCCGGAGCCCGCTCCCACTCCCGGCACGGCGAACGAGCCTGCTCGGCGTGCCGCCAGGCGCAGCGCGACTACCAGCGCGAACGCCGCCGCCGTCGCAGGGCACAGGAAGCGGCGAAATTCACAGTGCCCGGAAAGTCGAATTAATTATTGAATTACCTATGGCTAGCTATTGAATAGGCGGTTATTGCGACTAAGATATAAGTATGGAATTCGGGAAAAGCCCGGATCGGAGAAAGGAAGCGGAAATGGCCTGCCCGTGCGAATGCAACCGAGGCGGATTCTGCGGCGGCTGCGGCCACGCCGGCTGCGGCGGACGTCGCCCCCGCCCCAAGCGCCACTGACCAGCAGGCGCCCCGGCGAAAGCCGGGGCGCCCCCCACCCAACCCCTCCGCCCCGGCCACCGGCCGGGGCGGAGCCATAAGCGAAGGACGAACACCATGAACACCCGCCCCAGCGCGGTCCAGTGCCTGGCCGAACAGCTCAACCTGCCCGCCGAAGTCGTGGGGATCGGCTACCGGACGATCCGCGAAGCCCTCAAGGCCCACCGGAACCAGCACCACCCCACCCTCAGCCCCGAGGCGTACCTGCGGATGGCATTCGCCGACGGATACGCCGTCACCCTGATCGCCGCCGCCTCGTTCCGACTCCTCCGCCGCGACGCCGACGCCCAACTCGTGGAAGCCGTCCACGACGCCGCGCACCCCAGCACGCCGCACACCGCGCCGTCCGCAGGATGCGCGCCCGAGGACGCCGACCACCCCCAGGTCCAGGCCGCCGTCGCGATCCTCACCGCCGCAGGCCTGCCCCCGATCGACTCCCCGCGCGGGCACGGCTTCCAGGTCCTCCCCGCGGATGCCGAACTCCCCGGATGGGTGTTCATCGCCCCTGACCGCGACGCCCCGATACGGCCCGGCTTCGCCGGCGGAACCAGCGGCTACGAGAACGTCCTGCGCCTCGCCGGTTGGCTCACCCGCGCCGACGCCGAGACGGGCCTCCTCGGGGCATGCCCGCGCGAACACGTCCAGGCCGCTCTGGCCGCCCGAGACGGGGACGAACACCGCCCCGCCTGACCCGCCGCACCACCAGCCCGGAAGCCGGGGGCTGTCCGCATGCAGCCCCCGGCGCCCCAGAGATAGGTGACACGACTTAAGGCGCCAGAAAGGATGAACATGACCCTCTTGCCCGGCGTCGCCCCGCTCGTCGTACCCCGCCCCCTGCCCGCCTGGGTCCAGGCGGCACAGCAAGCCGCCGCCGAACCCCCCGAGCCCAAGACCCGCACCGGCCAGCACCGGCGCGCGCCCTTCGCCAGCCACCGTGAGATCGCCACCCGCCTCGCGGAGGACGTCACCAACGCCTGGTTCAGGGCGCGAGGCGGCTCCCAACACGCCATACCCATCGGCGTCGTCGCCGCGCTCGCCCTGGTCGCTCCAGCCGAAGAAGACGGGCCCGACCTCGGAGACCAGATCCTCGAACTCAGCCCCGACGAACTCGCGGTGATGCTGCGCCGAATCTGGGCCCACCACTGGTTCAGCGAGCCCTTCCTGATCGAGCGCACCCGCCCACTCCACGACTGGCTCAACGAGGAAGAGCCCGACCCCGATCTCGTCCACGCGGCCCACCAGGTCGCCCACGCCGCGATCAACAGCGGACTGCTCGACGTCACCGGCCACAAGGACCCCGGCCACCGCTCGGACACCGACGTCCTCTCCCGCCTCATCATGGACATGCACAGCAAGGCCAAGCGCCTCGCCGACGGCGAGTTCCACACACCCGAAGCGGTGTGCGACCTCATGGCCAGCGTGATCATCAACGCCCACGACCTCAAGCCGGGCGCGAGCATCCACGACCCGGCCGCAGGCTCCGGCGCCATGCTCCGGGCCGCCGCCAACCACCTGCGCGACACCGGCCTCAACTCTGCCGACCACCACTGGTACGCCAACGACATCGACGAACTGGCCGTCGCCTGCTGCGCGGTCAACTCCATCGTCTGGGGCCTCGGGCCCAACGTCGTCGTCGCCAAGGCCAACTCGCTCACCGAACCCGACTGGCCCACCCGCGCCCGCGCCGAGCGCGCCGCGATCATCGCCCACCGCAACCGCGTCTTCCAGCAGGCCGCCACCGAAGCCGCGCAGCGCAAGGCGCTGCGCCTCCTCACCAACCTCACCCAACCCCTGGAAAGGACCGCATGACCAGCCCATCCGCCCGCACCTTCGCGGAGCAGCTCGCCGCCGAACTCCCCGACTGGAACACGAACTACAACATCAGCGGCTACAACGGCGCCATCTACCTCACCCACCCCGACGGCCACCGCCTCGGCCTGCGCATCCAGACGCACGGCCACCGCCTTCAGACCTGGATCACCGCCGGCCCCCTGCCCGAGCTGCCGGCCGCAGCCACCCCGTCCGAAGCCGCCAAGGCCCAGACCGCCCAGGACGCGCGACTGCCGTCCGGCCGCACCTGGCACGCCGTCCTCAACCTCGGCACCACCATCAACCCGCACAAGGCGCTGCTCACCCTCGCCACCAAGCACCTGATCCGCGCCCTCACCGTCAAGCCCAAGTACGCCGCCACCGCCCCCAAGTGGCGCGAGAAGCAGCCGCTTCCCTCGGCGCGCTTGACGCGCCTGCCCAAGCCCACCACCCGAAAGGACGACACCAAGTGACCAACCAGGTAACCGCCCGACTCCGCGGACCGGCCGACCTCGCCGAGTCCATCCCCTACAACCTCGGCTTCCAGCCGGAGAACAGCATCGTCCTCGCCGGAATCGACGGCGACGGCTGCATGGCGGGACTCATCAGGATGGCCCTCCCCGAGTCCGGCGACGTCGAGCAGGCCGCCGACGAGGCCATGGCGGCACTCATCAGCGTCTATGTCGGCCACGGCGTCGACCTGCACCGGATCGCCATCGCGCTCTACCGCGACCCGGCCGCCGACACCGATCGCTCGATCATCGTCGACGCCCTCGCACCTCTTGCCGAGTCGCTGACCAAAGCCGCCGAGGAAGACGCAATAGGCGTTATGGAGGCCCTGCTTGTCTCCGACGGTGCCTGGAGCTCCTTCTTCTGCACCAAGCCGGACTGCTGCCAGACGAAGGGGACTCCGGTGCGCGGCATGGACAACCCCGGGCCGGTCGGCACCGCGCTGATCGTCGCGGGTCGCACCGTCGCCTCCGGCCGCTCCGCCCTCGAAGCGAAGATACGGCCGGCGGGCGGCACCGACACCACAAGCTTCCACGCGGCACTGAGTACAGCCGAGGCCAACCCTCTGCCCGAGATGGCACGGTACGACCTCCTACACCGATGCCTGGCCTGCGCTGCCTCCGGAGACAGGCCCAGCGAGGAGGAGGCAGCCCAGCTCATCGTCGCCCTGACCGACCGGGAGTTTCGAGACCTGGCGCTGTCCTACTCCGAGCCCGCGGAACGTTCGGCCGCCGTACGCCTCTGGCAAGACCTCGCCGCGCGCATCGGCAAGCCACGTCGGCACCTTGCCGCCGCCCCCCTGGTCCTCCTCACATGGAACTCCTGGCTCTACGAGTCCCCCGCCATGGCGATGGTTGCGCTGCGCGAGGCGCAGGCCGTGGACCCGATGTACGAGATGGCCAACAGGCTGGAGGAACTGTTCATGATCAACGCCGACCCCGCCGGCGTTCAGGACGTGCTCCGGGAGGTTCGGACGGAGTGGGAGTTCGACCGGGGGGTGGTTGGACGCGACCAAGCGGACTGGCAAGCGCCTAAGATGGGCGAAGGCTCCGACCCGCAGTAGGCGGGCGACAACGGCTCCGCCCCGAGCACTGGGGGCGGAGCCGTTTTGCTCCGGAATGGTGAAGCCCTGGTCGCGCGTTCGCGGACCAGAGCCGACCTGGGGGTGAGTGCCACGGAGGTCTGAAAGCGCCTCGCAGGGTGTCCCCGTGGGGACGTGGTGGGGACACAAGGACCGTGAAGCCTCGTGAGAGGCAGTGACCCGATGGGTGGTCACATACCCTCTGACCTGCGGCGGAGGGGAAGAGTGGGACGTCGGGGGATGGACCGTGAGACCTTCCGAGGCTCTTGTAAAGCGGGGGTCGTCGGTTCGAACCCGACAGGGGGCTCGCGTAGGAAGCAATGCGACCGGTGCCCGAAGGGCCGGCTCGCCGGAGTGATCCGGCGGAGCCGGCCCTTCGTCGTTGCCGGGGCGTGCCGCAGGCCGTGGGGTGGTGCGTGGCGGTCGATCAGGTGGGTTCGGGTGCGGATTCGCCCGGTTCGCCGGATTCGGTGGGTTCGTTCGAGTCATCGGATTCCTCCGATTCCTCCGGTTCGTTCGGCGGGCCGGAAAGGGCGGTCTCGCCGCTTTTCCGCCAGGTTGCCGTCACCTTCAGGCTGGCCTTTCCGTCGACTCCCGTCACCGCGCTCACGAGGACTCCCGTCTTGACGGAGAGCTCGATTCCGAATTCGAGCGTGAATTCGTCGGGGGCGGCCGCCCGCAGGCCGGATCGCACGTTGCCGACCACGGTCTGGAGGGTGCTCGCGAGGTCGTCCAGCTGGTAGCTGGGGCGGCGCAGGGCGACGTCCCTGGGCCCGCGCTGCTCCTCGATGCGGGCCCAGAATGTCCCCTCGGGCGTCACTACTTGGACAAGCTCCGACATTTCTCCTCCAAGGGGTGCCGTTGCCGGGGTCGAATTGCCGGAAAACCGGTGACCGGCCCGGGCCGTGGGCCTATCCTTCTTCTTCGCGAGGGGAACTGTATCGGGCGCCGAGGGGTGGCAGGCCATGGATATGGGACAGCGGGCGGCGGGTACCGAACGCATCTACCTCTCCGATGTGGAGCCGCACGCGGCGGCGCCGATCGACCGGGCCTCGGACCTGCGGTCGCGGGTCCTGCTGCATGTCCTCTTCGCCGACACCCTGCTGATCGGCGACTCGCAGGGCCTCAACAACAGGTACTTCCGGGCACTCGTCGACGCCGAGGAGGCGCGGAAGGTCCGCTGGTCCCCGGGTACGGCGGCGCTCTCGGACTTCGGCGCCCTCCTGGAGGCAGGCCGGCTGCGGGTCGCGCTGCGGGCGGGCGGGACCCTGCACCGGATCAGCGACGGCCACCGGGCCGAGGGCGTGGAGAACGCGCCCGACGTCCCCTACGTGGAGCGGCTGACCGGGGTGTCGTCCGCGCACACGGTGCCGTACGACGGGTCGGCCGTCGCCGCCGCGTTCAAGTCCGGTGTCCTGACGCGGATCGAGGCCGCCGAGCGGGACTTCGCCGGGAGCGCGCGGGAGGCCCTCGAAGCCGCTCGCGCCTGGGTCTCCGAGCAGGATCCGCTGCTCTACAAGCAACTCCGGGACTGGCTGGCCGACTACCGGAGCGCGCGCCCGGGGGGCAGCGCCGAACTCGTCCTCGTGCTCCAGTCGGTGGACGACTGGGCCGGCGAGTCCTACCGGCGGGCGCTGCCGCAGGCCCTGGGCGTCGGCATGGCCGGCCCGCGCGACGGCGAGGGCACCATCCCGGTCTTCCGGAGCCGGCGACTCGTCGAGTACGCGGGGTTCCCGGCGGTGATGCTCGACAACCTGCTGCTGTCCCAACTTCCGGTGGAGGTGGTGTTCGAGGCGATCGAGCAGCCCTCCCGGGTGGCCCTGGTCGCGGAGTTGGGGCGGCTGCGCCGGGGGATCCAGCCGGACACGGCGGTGCTGCGTTCGGCGGTCGACGAGTTCAGCTCGTGGACGCTGGAGGCGTTCGAGCGCACCTTCCGCCGTGTCGGGGGTCTGGCGTGGGAGCACTTGCGGGGTGAGGTCCGGCTGATGCGCTTCGGGCTGGACGAGGACCCGGTCGCCGGTCGGCTGGGGGCCGGCCTGGAGGTGGTCTCCCCGGCGACCGACGGCGTTCGCGACCTGTCGCTCCACGTGGTGAACGGCCCGGGTGCGGCGGGCCCGGACCCGCAGCGCCGGGCCCAGCCGCGGCCGTTGCGCGAGCTCGACCCCTTCGAGCGGGTGGTCACCCTCTGACGGTCCCGGTCTGCGGGTCGGGGTGGGCCTGGAGGAGGGCGAAGGCGGCCAGGGTGACGCCGCAGGTGATCCGGCCCTGCCGCAGCCAGCGCGCCATCAGGTCGGGGGAGACCCAGACCGGGTCGGTCACCGATTCCATGGCCTCCGGACGGGCGGTGGCGGTGCCTCCGGGGAGCACGGTGGCGCGGCAGACGTGGATGCCGTTCTCGATCAGGCCGGTGTCCGCGTGGATCAGGCCGAGGCTCTCCACGGTGGAGGCGATGAGGCCGGTCTCCTCCCTGAGCTCGCGCGCGGCGGCCTCCTCCGGGGGTTCGCCGGGCTCGCAGCCGCCGCGCGGGAACTCCAGCGAGGCGGCGCCGACCGGGTAGCGGTAGGAGGGCACCAGCGCGATGCCGTCGGGGCCGGTCGCCACCACGACGACGCCGGTCTGCGACCACTGCCACCGGAGGTAGTTGCCGGCCGTGCCGCCCGGGGCGACGACCTCGTCGTTGTAGAGCCGGCCGAAGCGGTTCCCGAAGACCTCGACGGCCTGGCGGCGTCGGATCGGGGCGGGCGCGGCGAGGTCCTGAGAGTCCGTGGGCATCATGCTCCTACCTGCCGTCGTAGGGCCGCAGGTGGCGACGGCCTCACCTGCCATGATTGCCCATGGTCGCCAGCTGCTCCACCCAGTGTGCGCGCTCGTCGGTGAACTCGGTTATCTCCGAGGAGAGTTGGACCAGCATCCGGAGCGAGGACCGTTGTGCGGCGAGCCGTTGCCGGTCGCCGGGCGGAAGGGCGGCGCGCAGCTGTGCGGCTTCCCGCAGCGCGCGGTACGCCTCGTCGTCCCGTCCGGCCCGGACGAGGCTGATCGCCTGCCGGTGCAACGCCTCCGGGAGCCTGGCCAGGTAGCGGCCGGGCTGCTGGTCGGCGAGCTCGCGCAGCAGCGCGAGCGCCCGGTAGCCGGCCGCCACCGCCTCGACGGGCCGGCCGGCCAGTTGCCCGCACCGGGCGAGGAGTTGGAGGCAGGTCAGCAGGGTGTCGTCCTGCCGGGCCCCCGGTTCGGCCTCCTCGCACAGCTCGACGCCGTGTGCGGCCGCGTCGAGGGCGGCGCTCACCTGGCCGTCCTCCATCCGCACCAGGGCCAGGGTGCTCAGCACCGTCGCGGTGTCCAGGAGGTACGTCTGGCGCAGGGTGTCGTCCCCGTCCGCCCCGGCGAGGAGTTCCTCGTAGTGGGCGACGGCCGACCTGGCGTGTTCGAGCGCCGGTTCGGTCCGGTGGGCGCGGTGCAGCAGGAGGCTCACGTTGTGGAGCGCCCTCGCGTACTCGGGGAGGTGGCGTCCGGTCTGCCGGACGAGGTCCCGGCTGAGGCGGACGGCCTGCTGGGCGGCGGTCAGCGCCGAGTCGCCGGGGCGGACGCCGTCCGCGCCGAGTCCGCCGGGGGCCGGTCCGCCCGGGGCCGGTCCGTCCGAGGCCGGTCCGCCCGGGGCCGGTCCGCCCGGGGCCGGTCCGTCCGAGGCCGGTCCGCCCGGGGCCGGTCCGCCCGGGGCCGGTCCGTCCGCGGCCGGTCCGTCCGCGGCGGTCTCGTCGAGCCGGAGGCTGTAGCTGATGAGGCGGCGCAGCCTGCGCAGCTGGTCCTCCTCGCCGAATTCGGGGTCCGGCTGGTCCAGCAGGCGCTTCAGGACCAGCGCCGCCACCGGCGACATGCTGGAGGGGTAGCCGGGCAGCCGGCTCTCGACGGCGGCGAGGACGTCCGGTCCGCACGCCCGTACGGCGGGCAGCATGAGGGCCGCCAGCGGTTCGGCGTGCGGCAGTACGGCGCCGTTGGCGGCCAGGGCCGGCAGGAGCGCGTCGGGCCGCTCGGCGATGCTCCGGGCCAGTGCGGCGTCCAGGGCCGGGTGGGCGGGGTGGTCCACGACCCGCCCCACCCCGGTGCAGCCGCGGGCGCGGGCGAGGATCTCCACGGTCTCGGTGGCCGCCGCGATCCGCTGCTGCGGCGAGGCGGGGTGCGGCGGGTCCAGCAGGGCGAGCAGGTACTCCTCGGAGCGTCCCGAGCTCTCCGGCGTACTCAGCACCCGTCGGACCAGGATCTCGCCGATCCGGCTCGGGCCGACGGGGGCGACCAGGCCGTCCTCGGCCGGGTAGAGCATGCGCAGGAGGGCGTTGACGACGTTCATGTTGAGGGGCGGATGGTGGGGGAACGCCTCGGCCCGGACCCGTTCCAGCAGGGCGATCAGCCGGTCCGAGCGTCGCCCGGGGGCGAGCACCGGGACGAGGAGGAGCCCTTCCGCCAGGAGCCGGCCGGCCTCGCCGGCCAGGGCCGGCTCCGCGGGCAGCCACGCCGTGAGCTGCGCGTGCCAGACCCGGACCTCGTGGTCGCAGAGCCGTTCGAGCGGATCGCCGTGCCCGGACCAGCTGCTTCCCCGGGCGAGGGTGAGGACGGCGTCCAGCGCGAGTGCCAGCACGCCGAGCAGCGAGTCCTCCCGCCCGGCGCGCGACGGAAGGCTCCTCGGTACGGGCAGGCGGTCGTGGCCGAGTCGTCGGGCGAAGACCTCGAAGGCCGAGACGACCAGCGCGGCGGGTGAGGCGTCCCCGGTGGCGGTGGCGGTGGCGGAGGCGGAGGCGGAGGGGACGGAGGGGATCGTCCTGGGGAGTTCCACGACGCTGGCGTCGGCCAGTGCCCAGTCGTCGACGCCGCTCTGCAGCGCCCGCCAGAAGGGCTCGGCCGTGCGGGCGAGCAGCAGCAGGCGCAGCCGGGGCTGCTCGGGTCCGAACCGCGAGACGTGGTCCACCAGGGTGCGGATGTCCTCCAGCCGGGCCTGGGCGTAGTCGAAGACGGCGAGGACCGCCAGACCGTCGTCGAGGGCGGTGGTCAGCTCGTCCAGCCACCCCGCCCCCGCGAGGCTGCTGCGCTGTACGAAGCCCGCGAGCCAGCCGTCCTCGGCCATCAGCCGGCACAGTTCGGCGGCGAGCCTGGTCTTGCCGGAGCCGCCAGGCGCGTGGAGCAGGCGCAGCAGCAGCGGGGTCCCGTCGGCGCACCAGGCCCGCAGTTCGGCGAGTTCCGGGCGGTCCACGAAGGGCATCGCGCCCTGCGTCAGCAGCTGGGCGGGGGTCGGCCGGGGCGTCTGGCGGGGCCGGTGGTGTCCGTACGCCCCGAAGAGCCGGACCTGGCGCCCGGCCCGGTCCATCGCCAGGTCGTACCAGGCCGTGCCGGGCCGGTGGCCGAGTCCGTTGCGCCGGGCCAGTTCGGGGAAGCAGGTCCGCACCGCGTCGACGGGGACCATCCAGCCGCCCAGGACGGCCGTCTCGTCGCGGGAGGTCTTGAGCACTCCGCACACCCGCCCGGTGGCGGGGTCGAGCACGAGGCTGCCGCTGAACCCCTGGACGACCTGGTCGCTCTTGAGCCGGACGAAGTGGCCCGCTTCGCCGGAGCGGCCGACGACGGAGAGGCACAGGGTGTCCCGGTGGGTGCCGGCGTCCAGGGTCGCGTCGCTGAATCCGTGGACGATCACGTCCGAGCCGCCGGGGGGCAACTGATCGGCGAGCCAGACGCCCGCGGTGTCCAGCGGTTCGGGGAGCCGGAGCACCGCGAGGTCCGGGTACGCGTAGATGCCGCCGTCCGGGTCCTGCCGCGGTTCCCGGGCGACCACCTCGGCCCGGAGCGTGCGCCCGTGCACCGTCACCGCCGGGTGCGGGTCGGAGCGGACGACGTGGGCGCAGGTCAGCACGGTGTCGGGGGCGACCAGGAAGCCGGTGCCGGAGCTCTCCGCGGTCTCGATCAGCACCGCTTGTTCCGTGGCGAGTCGGCTGACGGCCTCCCGGCGCCGCCGGGTCTCGTTGTCGGGGATCACTCGGGGTCCCTTCGATCGGGGGTGCCAGGGTGTCGTGCCCGGCCGTCGGAATCCAGTGACGGAGGTGCGCCGGGACGTAGTTGACGCAGGGTCCAGCCGTGGGCGCCGGGGGTCAAGGGGGTGGTGTGGGCGGTGAGGAGTTCGGCGGCGCGGCGGTAGGAGAGGCGGGCGCGGCCGGTGTGGGGGCAGCGGTCGGGGGCGGGGGTGCCGGCGGGGGCGCGGCGGTCGGTGAGGAAGAGCGGGCCGGCGGTGCGGCCGGCGACGAGGAGGGGGAGCAGCCGGGCGGTGCCGCTCCGCCAGTGGACGGGGGTGCGGCCGGGCCGGTGGAGGGTGCGGTGCCGGGGCAGGTCGAGGTCGTCGGTGTCGAGGGCGAGGACGGTGTCGATGGCGGCGCCTGACTCGTGGAGCAGGTGCCAGAGCGACTGTTCGCGCAGGGGCGCGCGGAGGGTGAAGAGGGCGCGCAGGTCGTCGGGTGTCAGGGGAGTGACGGTCGGTCCGGGCCGCGGGCCGGGGTGCAGGTCGGTGGTGGGGTCGTCGTCGAGCCAGCGCTGGGCCCGCCACCAGGCCACGGCGGCGCGCAGGGTGGAGAGTTCGCGGTTGAGTGTGCGCGGGTCGGTGTCGGCGCGGCGGCGGTCGGCGGCGGTGCGCAGACGGCGGGCGGCGTCCGGGTGGTCGAGCAGGGCCAGCGGGAGGACGGGCGGCCGGGCGCGCCGCCGGTCGGGGCCGGTGGGGGCGGGGCGGTCGGCGAGGGCCCAGGCCCAGGTGTTCAGGGCGATCCGGTAGATCCGCCGGGAGCCTTCGGCGAGCCCGGAGGCGGCCAGGTAGCGCTCGACGGCGACGGCGTACTCGACCGGGGGGAGCTCTGCCATGGCGGGGCCTCTTCCGCAGTAAATCAACTCGGGTCGGACCCCTGAAGGCTATCTGCGAAGCGCAGTAAATCGCAGATGAACGGCCGTTTTTGAGGCCGTTTACTGCGGCAGTCGGCAGAGCGTGAAATATTGAGGCCAAAAGACTCAACTTTTCCCCGAAAACCCTTGAACGCCGTTCCCGTCCGGAGGCAGACTGCCGCCCATGGCAGTGGATGCGGAACGGATCCCGGCCCGCCGCCGGCGGCTGGGAGACCGGCTCGCCGTGCTGGGCGAGCGCGATTTCGCGTGGTTCTTCGTCGGCTACTCGACCTCCCTCCTCGGCTCCTCGATGGCGCCGGTGGCGGTGGCCTTCGCGGTGCTCGACGGCGGCGGCAGCGGAACCGACCTGGGGTGGGTGATGGCGGCCCGGATCCTGCCGGTGGTGCTGGTGCTGCTGGCCGGCGGGGTGATCGCGGACCGGTTCGGCAGCCGCCGGGTGATGCTGGGCGCGGACGTCCTGCGCGGGCTCGTCCAGGCGGTGTTCGCCGCGCTGCTGACGGCCGGGCGGGCGCCGGTCTGGGCGATGGTCGCGCTGGTGGCGGTGTGGGGGGTCGGGGAGGGGCTGTTCCTGCCGGCGCTCGGGGCGATCGTGCCCGGCCTGGTGCGCCGGAAGGAGCTCCTGGCCGACGCGAACACCCTGCTGGGGCTGGCCCGTTCGGTGGCCACGGTGGCCGGGCCCGCGACGGCCGGCCTGGTGACGGCGACGCAGGGCCCGGCGGTGGTCCTGCTGGCCGACGCGGTGACGTACGGCGTCGGCGCGTTCGCCCTGGCCAGGCTCCGGCTGCCCGACCGGGCGGCGAACGCGGCCGGAGGCGAGCAGTCGATGCTCGCCGAACTGCGGGCCGGCTGGTCGGAGTTCGCCTCCCGGCCGTGGTTCTGGATCACCACCGTCCAGATGGGCCTGTTCAACCTGCTGGTCTGGGCGCCGTTCCTGGTGCTCGGCCCGCTCACCGCGCAGCGGGACCTCGGCGGTGCCCGGGCCTGGGGTCTGGTGATGGGGGTGTACGGCGTCGGCGCGGTGCTGGGCGGGCTGGTGATGCTCGGGCGCCGGCCCGAGCGGCCGCTCGCGGTGGCCACCGTGGCCACGCTGGCCTGGGCGCTGCCCTCCGCCGCGCTCGCGGCCGGTGCGCCGCTGCCGTGGGTGGTGGCCGGCGCGCTGGTGGCGGGGGTCGGCTCGGCGGTCAGCGGGACGCTGCTCAGCACGACGATGCAGAGCTGGGTGCCGCCGGAGGTGCTCGGCCGGGTCAACTCCTTCGGGGCGCTCGGCGCGTTCGTGCTGGGGCCGCTCGGGCTGGCGGCGGCCGGACCGGCGGCGGACCGGATCGGCGTGGACAAGGTGCTGCTGCTCGGTGCGGTCTGGCAACTTGCGGCCGGTACGGTGGTGTTGGCGGTTCCGGCGGTTCGGAACCGCCGGTGGGAGGGGAGCCGGTACGGCGAGGACGGGCGTCACGGCGACCAGGAGGGCGCGCCCTGACCCGCGCTGGTCCGACCTTCCCGGGATCCGCCGACCACCCCCGAACGGCTCCGGGGCGCACCCCCGGCCCCGGTGCGGCCCACCGCGCCCGGCCGGCTCCGGAGCGCGACCAGGTCCGGCCGTCGCACCCCCGCCGCCCGCGGCGGGCGCCGCGGCCGGACCGGTCGTACCGTGGAGGGAGTGGGGGTGGACGGAGGAGGTTTGACCATGCCCGGTTCGCTCACCATCAGCCACCACGAGTCCGCGGCCACCCTGGACCGCACGGACGCCGATCGGCTCGCCACCGTACTGGCGGAGCTGGCGTACCTGCTGGAGATCCCGGGGCCGAACCGGATCAACGACGCGCAGCTCACCCTGCTGTGCGAGGGCCGGGCGCCGGACCGCGCCGAGCTGTCGCACTGGTCCCGGGCGCTCGCGGCCGAGCTGAAGGGGCGGCGCTGACGGCCCCGGTGCCCGCCGACGCCGGAGGCGCGCCGCCCCGCCCGCCGTACGATGGCGTGCGGGGCGGGCGGACGTCGTGCGCCCCGCGGGCGCCGGGGTGGCCGGCGGCCGGTCCGGCGGAGGGTGGGGGCCCGAGCGTGCCGCAGTCCTGGTCGATGTCCTGGCTGACCGTGGAGACGCCGCTGCCCAGCGGCCCGATGCACATCGCCGTGACGCCGCTGGGCGTGGCGGCGGCCGGGTACGGCGGGCGGGAAGGCGAACTGCCGCCGTGCACCGACGCGTCGAAGACCGCCGCCGTCCGGGACCGGATCGGCGCCTATCTGGCGGGCCGCAGCCGTGAGTTGGGCCTGCCGATCGACTGGAGCCTGAGCTCCGGCCCGCACCGCACCGTGCTGCGCACGCTCTGGCAGGAGGTGCCGTACGGCCGGACCATCACCTACGGCGAACTGGCGGCCCTCAGCGGGGTGTTCGAGGACGTGGCCGAGCCCGGTCTGGCGGCGCGGACGGTCGGCCAGATGATGGCCGCCAATCCCGTCGCCCTGCTGGTGCCCTGCCACCGGGTGGTGGCGGCGGACGGGATCGGCGGCTTCGGCGGCGGCCGGGTGGGGATCGACGTGAAGCGCTGGCTGCTCACCCTGGAGGGCGTGCTGGAGCCGACGCTCGACTGGAACGGCCCGCTGTAGCACCGGGGTTGCCGCCGGTTCGGCCGCGCCGAGCCGCGTGTCGCGGGTGAGCCCCGCACGAGCCGCCCGCCGTCGCGTCCGGGCTACCGCTGTCGGACGAGGGAGACCGGGGCGGGCGCCCGGCGCTGTAGCACCGGCTGGATGCCGGAGACCAGCGTGTACTCGACGCCGTGCACGTCCGGATCCACCCCGGTGGGCTCCGGCCGTTCGCCGAGCGCCAGCCGGACGGCGTCCCAGGGCAGATTGAGGCCGCACAGCCGCAGCTGGTGGAGCCCGGCGGCGGGCCGGGTGTTGACGTCGATCACCACCGGTCGCCCGACCAGTTCGCGGAACTGGATGTTGGACAGGTAGGCCATCCGGCCCGCCCCGACCAGGCGCCGGACCGGCTCCAGGTACCGCGGATCGGTGGTGAAGCCGCGGCGGCGGCCCGCCTTGGTGCGGCCGACCACGGTGAGCGGGTGGCCGGCCCGGTCGGCGAGGCAGTCCACCGAGACCTCCGGCCCGTCCAGGTAGGGCATCACCAGCAGGTCGACGGGCTCGTCCTGCTCGTCCTCCTCGTCCCCCGCGCCCGGTCGGGCGGACAGGGCGGCGGCCACCTGCTCGACCTGGACCCGGTGGTCCCAGCCGTGAAGCCGCCGCGGCCCGTACGGCTCCCGGGTGAGTACCCGGAAGCCCGCGCCGCCCGCGCCGGTGGTGGGTTTGAGGCAGGCGGTGTGCCCGGCGGCCTCGATCCGGTCGACGGCGTCGAGCAGTTCGTCGGCGGTGCGCACCCGCCACCAGGGCGGGGTGGGCAGTCCGGCGGCGGCGATCGCCCGGTAGCCGTCGGCCTTGCTGGTGTAGGTGGCGATGGCGGTGGCCGGCGGGCAGAGCAGGGTGGTGCCGATCGCCTCGAACTCCGGCCGGGCGAGGGCGATGGCGAGCTGGTGCAGCTGCGGGAGGAAGACGGTTATGGAGTGCCGGGCGCAGTAGTCGAGCGCGTAGCCGACGTAGGCGTCGGCGGGCAGGTCGGCGGGTTCCAGGGTGCCGTGGTCGGCGGCGGCGAGCACCGGGGAGTCGGGGTCGGCGTGGGTCGCGTGCACCGCCACCGGGCGAGGGGCGGTGCGGAGTTGTTCGATGAAGAAGACGTTCTCGGCGTAGGTGCGGTTGAGCCAGACACGGACGGGGGCTGTCAAGACTGCCTCCCAGGGCATGGGGTGACGAAGGGTCAGGGCTCGTGGTCGGCCGTGCTCGTCAACTGGCCTGGCGGCCCTGTGAGGTGGCACCCTAGCGGCCGGCTCCCCGGGCCCGGACGGGAGGGGCGTCGTGTGTGCGGGCGTCAAGGGGTGGCGACGGAGGGGGTGTCGATGGGGGAAGATGGGAGGCGGTATTCCCGATAAGTTCGAATAATCTGTCGAACAGATATCGATCGAGTGATCCAGTCGTACTATTTGTTCGGTTATCCCGAACCACTCGAATGAGTGATTGCGGCATGCACCCGAATGGGCCCACCATGAAGCTGCAACATGAATGCGCAAGGCGACACTTCATCGGGCATGCGAAGGGCTCCCCCTATGTCGACCGAAACCAATGCCGGTGTTCCCGCGCCCAGCGCGCAACCTGAGATCCGGCAGCAGCAGAGTCTGAGCACGGCGGGTGCGCGGAACCTCGCCACGACCACCAAGTCCGCGCCGCAGATGCAGGGCATCAGCCCGCGCTGGCTGCTCAGGACGCTGCCCTGGGTGCAGGTGTCCGGCGGTGCCTACCGGGTCAACCGCCGCCTGCGCTACTCGGTCGGCCGCGGTCGGGTGAGCTTCGTCAAGACCGGCTCCGAGGTGCGGATCGTCCCGCCGACGCTGGCCGAGGTGCCGGTGCTGCGCGGCTTCCAGGACGAGGCCGTCCTGACGGAGCTGGCCGGGCGCTTCGTCCAGCGGGAGTTCGCCGCCGGCGACGTACTGGTCTCCGCCGGTGCGACGATCAACGAGGTCTTCCTCATCGCGCACGGCAAGCTCGAACGGCTCGGCACCGGCAAGTACGGCGAGGAGACGGTGGTCGGCACCCTCGCCGACGGCGACCACCTCGGCGACGAGGCCCTCCAGCAGGAGGAGGGCACCTGGCCGTACACCGTCCGGGCCGCCACCTCCGGCACCGTGATGGCGCTCTCCTGGCCCGCCTTCCAGGAGCTCCACGACCGCTCCGAAGCCCTGCAACTGCAGGTCATCGAGTACCTGAACGGCTTCCAGCAGGCGCAGAACAAGCACGGCGAGGCCGCGATCGACCTCTCCGCCGGCCACCGGGGCGAGTACGAGCTGCCCGGCGCCTTCGTGGACTACGAGCTCAAGCCCCGCGAGTACGAGCTGAGCGTCGCGCAGACCATCCTCAAGGTCCACACCCGCGTCGCCGACCTCTACAACCAGCCGATGAACCAGACCGAGCACCAGCTCCGGCTGACCATCGAGGCGCTGCGCGAGCGCCAGGAGCACGAGCTCGTCAACAACCCCGAGTTCGGCCTGCTGGAGAACGCCGCGTACGACCAGCGGATCCAGACCCACTCCGGCCCGCCCACCCCGGACGACATGGACGAGCTGCTCAGCCGCCGACGCGGCACCAAGATGTTCCTCGCCCACCCCAAGGCCATCGCCGCCTTCGGCCGCGAGTGCAACAAGCGCGGCCTCGTCCCCGGCACGGTCGAGGTCGAGGGCAAGCACGTCACGGCCTGGCGCGGGGTGCCGGTCTTCCCGTGCAACAAGATCCCGATCGTCGGCGGGCACACCAGCTCGATCATGGCGCTGCGCGTCGGCGAGGACAACCAGGGCGTCGTCGGCCTGCACCAGACCGGAATTCCGGACGAGTACCAGCCGAGCCTTTCGGTGCGGTTCATGGGAATCGACGACAAGGCCATCATTTCCTACCTGGTCAGCGCCTATTACTCCGCCGCGATTCTCGTCCCGGACGCGGTCGGCGTCCTGGAGAACGTGGACGTCGCGCAGCGCTAGGCGCTGTCCGGGGCGCGGCTCCGTCATTCCGGCCGGGCGCGCGATATCCGGGCACGCGCCCAGGCCCCGGGGCCGGGCACCGACCGACCGGAGCCGGTCGGAATTCCACGCCGCCCGGTCGGGGCACCCACACCCCGGCCGGGCGGTGCGCCGCGGCACGTCCGGAAAGCGGGCCGGCCGCCGACTGGCCCGGCCGCCGACCGGGTCGGCCGACCCACGACCGGCACCTCACACCAGGCCGCCTCACCGCAGGCCGACAGGGGGAGAAACCCATGACGAGCTCCACACTGGAGCGGGACCACAAAGAGGGGAACGAGGCGGCGGACGTCCTCGCCCGGGCCCGCAACCTGGTCGATCCGGTCCTGCGGGCCGCCGTCGACTCACTGCCCGGCGCGATGCGCAAGGTCGCCGGCTACCACTTCGGCTGGTGGGAGGCGGACGGCTCGCCCGTCGAGGCCCCCTCCGGCAAGGCGATCCGGCCCGCCATGGTCCTCGCCGCCGCCCAGGCGCTCGGCGGCACGGCCGCCGAGGCCACCGCCGCGGCCGCCGCCGTCGAGCTGGTGCACAACTTCACGCTGCTCCACGACGACGTCATCGACCGGGACGAGACGCGCCGCCACCGGCCCACCGCCTGGCGGGTGTTCGGCACCACCGAGGCCATCCTGGCCGGGGACGCCATGCACTCGCTGGCACTGCGCCTGCTCGCCGAGGACGCCCACCCGGCCGCCCGCAGTTCGGTCCGCCGGCTCACCGACTGCGTGGTCGAGCTGTGCGAGGGCCAGCAGATCGACTGCGCCTTCGAGCAGCGCAGCGACGTCTCGCTCGCCGAGTGCCTGGCGATGGCGGAGGCCAAGACCGGAGCCCTGCTCGGCGCCGCCTGCGCGATGGGGGCCCTGTACGGCGGTGGGTCGGAGGAGGCCGTGCAGGCGATGGACGGCTTCGGCCGGGAGATCGGCCTGGCGTTCCAGCTGATCGACGACCTGATCGGCATCTGGGGCGATCCGGCGGTGACCGGCAAACCGGTGGGCGCGGACCTGGTCGCCCGGAAGAAGTCGCTGCCGGTGGTCGCGGCGCTGGGCTCCGGCACCCCCGAGGGGGCCCGGCTCGCCGGGCTGTACGCCCTCGAACGCCAGCTCAGCCCTGAGGAGTTGGCACAGTGCGCGGCGTCCGTCGAAGGCGCCGGCGGCCGCGGCTGGGCGCAGGGCGAGTCCTGCGAGCGGATGGCGGCGGCGGTGGCGCAGCTGGCCACGGCCGTCCCGGAGCCGTCGGCGGCCGACGAACTGCTGGTGCTGGCCGAACTGGTCACCCGCCGCAGCCACTGACCGGTCTCGTCTGACCGGTCTCGTCTGACCGGTCTCGTCCGACGGGGCTGGTCCAACCGGACTCGGCTGACCGGACTCGTCGGGAGCGGGAAGTCGGCCGGCCCGACTTCCCGCTCCGGGCCCGGAGCCGCAGCGCCGGTGGCCGGTGGCTGTCGGGCGCCCGGGAAGCGTCGGGCCACCCGACATGCTGACCCGCCCCGCCCCGCATAGCATCCCCTATGTACTCGTATGTCCAGAATTCCGGTGCGCGCCTGCGCCGCCGGCCTTCCGTGTACTGGGGAGAGCGACGAGCATGGCCAACCCGGCACTCGTGGACCCGGCCACGATCCGCGCGACCGCCGCCGAGGCCTGGATCCGTGGCTACCCGATCCTGCGGAACTATCGCACCCTGTACGCACAGGCACTGGACGACGCGGACCCGGGGTACGTCGGCGGCTTCGGCGTCTTCCGCCACCGCTCGCAGCCGTTCACCCCGGCCGACACCGACGTCGCCTCCCCCGACAACGACACACTGCACTCCTGGGCCTGGCTCGACCTGCGCGCCGAGCCGTGGGTGGTGTCCGTCCCGGCCGCGGACCGCTACTACGTCCTCCCGCTGCACGAACTCGACACCGTGTACGCCGGGTTCGTCGGTTCCCGGAGCACCGGCCAGGAGGCCGGCGACTACCTGGTGGCCGGCCCCGACTGGCAGGGCGAGCCCCCGCCCGGCGTCCGGGGAGTGCTCCGCACCGCCACCCGCCTGGTCGGCATCCTCGGCCGAACCCACCTCACCGGCGACACCCCCGCGGACGTCGCCGACCTGAAGGCCGTCCAGCAGCAGTACCGGCTGCGCCCGCTGCACGAGTACGCCGGCACCCCGGCGCCCGCCCCCGCGTCGGAGCCGGTCTGGCCGGTCTGGCGCGAGGAGGTGCTGGACACCGTCGAGTTCCTCAGCTTCCTCGACTTCCTGCTCGGCTTCTTCCCGCTCCGCGGGCCCGTCGAGCTGCCGCCCGCCGAGGTCGACCTGCGCGGCCGCCTCACCGACCTCGGCGTCGACGGGCGCGGCGAGTTCGAGCCCGCCACGCTGCCGATCGAGGTCCGGGCCGAGATCGAGCGCGGCATCGCGGACGGCCGCGCACGGCTGGAGCGCGCCGCCGCCGAATCCGAACCCACCAGCCCGGCCGCGCTCTTCGGCACCCGTGAGCGGATCGGCGGGGACTTCCTCCGACAGGCCCTCGGCGCCAGGCTCGGCCGCTACGGGCTGCCCACCGAGGAAACCTGGTGCGGCGGTTGGGCGGCGGACAGCGCGGGCAACCGGCCGCCGAACGCCAGCGACCGCGACTACGTCGTCCGCTTCGGCCCGGACGACCTGCCGCCGGCCCGGTACTTCTGGTCCGCCACCATGTACGCGCTCCCGGACCGCCTGCTGGTCGACAACACCCTGGACCGCTACGCGATCGGCGACCGCACCCCCGGCCTGGTCCGCGACCCGGACGGCGGACTCACCCTCCACGTCCGGCACAAGCGGCCCGCCGACGCCCAGCAATCCGCCAACTGGCTGCCCGCCCCGGACGGCCCGTTCACGGTCGTCGTCCGGCTCCACGGCCCGGACCGGTCCGTCCTCGACGGCCGCTGGCGCCTCCCGCCGCTCGACCCGAGCTGACCCGCAGCGCAGAAAAGCGCAGAAATCCGCACCGCAGAAATCCGCACCGCAGCGACCGCGCCGACCGGACGAAGGACACCCCGATGAACCACCCCGAGCTGGAGGCCCTGGCCGCCGACGCCTACGTCTACGGCTACCCGCTCGTCGCCGACCTCACCATGGTCGAGCGCTTCTCCAGGGGCGGCCTGGGCACCCTGCCGGCGGCGTCGTTCAACCACTTCAGCCACGCCACCCGGCTGGCCGGGCCCAAGGACCACTTCGTCTCGGTCAACAACGACACCCTCTACTCGATCGCCCAGCTCGACCTCTCCGAAGGCCCGCAGGTGCTGCGCGTCCCGGACACCGCGGGCGCCTACTACGTGCTGCAGGTCGTCGGCGCGTGGACGGACAACGTCGCCTACGTCGGCAGCCGAGCCACCGGCACCGGCGAGCAGACCTGGCTGATCGTCCCTCCCGGCTGGCACGGCACCCCGTCCGACCCGGCCCGGGTGATCGAGGCGCCGACCAGGGTGGCGACCGTCGTCGGCCGCTTCGCCTGCACCGGGCCGGACGACCTCCCCCGGGTCAAGGCCCTCCAGAAGGCCCTCACCCTGGAGCCGCTGGAGCCCGGCGGGCTGGTCGCCGGACTGCCCGAGCCCGATCCGGAGGTGCCCGAGCGGCTGGCCTTCTTCGAGCGGCTTCGGGTCTGGATGCAGGCCTTCCCGCCGGCCGGTCCGGACGTCGAGTACCAGCAGCGCTTCGCCCCGCTCGGCCTGCTCGACGAGGGCACCTCGCCGTACCGCGCGGCCGCCGCGGACTGGACCCTCGCGCTGGCCAAGGGCCTGGCCGCCGGCCGCGAACGGGTCGAGGACGCCACCCGCCCGCCCGAGGACCACCCGCCCGGCGAGTGGCGCTCGGCGCTCCACCTGTTCGACTACAACATCGACCACCTGGGCCCCGGCACCCTCGACGACCCCGAGTGGCGCATCCCCGACCGCCGCGCCGGCTACCTCAGCCGGGCCGCCGCCGCCCGGGCCGGCCTCTGGGGCAACCACGCCTACGAGGCCTCGTTCGCGATGACCTACGATGACTCCGGCGGCCGCCCGCTCAGCGGCGCGCACCGCTACACACTGCGGTTCGACCAGCCACCGCCCGCCGAGGCGTTCTGGTCCGTCACGATGTACGCGCTGCCGGACTACTACCTGGTGGACAACCCGATCGAGCGCTACGCGATCGGCGACCGCACCCCGGGCCTGGTGTACGGCGCGGACGGCTCGCTCACCCTGACGCTCCAGCACGAGCAGCCCGAGGACGAGGTGGAGGCGGCTAACTGGCTGCCCGCCCCGGTCGGCGAGTTCCGGCCGATCATCCGGCTCTACCAGCCGAAGCCGGCCGTGCTGGACGGCAGTTACCGGGTGCCGCCGATCGACCGGAGCTGACCGCCGTCGCCGCCGGGCGCGGACGTCGAGGGGGACACCGGCCGCTCAGTGCGGGGCCGGGGTCGCGGTGCCCGTCGCGGTGCCCGTCGGGGTGCCCGAGGGCGGTGGCGAGGACGGGTGCGCGGACGCCGACGCCGACGCCGACGCCGAGGACGACGCCGACGCCGACGACGAGGGAGCGCCGGCCGACGGCGACCCCGACGGGGACGGAGCCGCCGTGGCCGTCACCGACGGCTGCGGGGAACTGCTCGGCGGCGGGTCCGCCGTGGCCGACGCCGACGCCCCCGGTGCGGCGGGGGAGGAGGCCGAGCCGCCCCGGTTGTGCGGTCCGCCCTCCAGGGTGACGACCGCCTGCGAGGGCGGCAGCGCGATCCGGGCGGTCCAGTGCGCCGTGGGCGCGAGGTCCTCGTCCACGGTGACGGTCACGGTGATCCGCTGGCCCGGTGCGAGGGTGCCGGAGTCGCGGCTGAGCCGTAGCCAGGCGGCGTCCGTCACGGCGTGCCAGTGGATCTCGGTGGTGCCGGAGGTGAGGGTGAGGATGGTCCGGCTGCCGTACTCGGCGGCCTCGACGGTGAGCAGCCCGGCCGGGGCCGGTTCGCCTCCGCCCGGGCCGACCCCGGTCGCGGGTCCCCGCCCGACGGCGGGGGCGGGGGCGGCGACCAGGGCCGGACTGCCGATCGGGGTCGCCCCGCGGGCCGGTACCGGGACCGCCGGGCCCTGGAGGGTCAGCCGTGGAAAGGCGAGGGGCAACGTTTCTGCACCGATCACCCCGGCACCCACCGCCCCCGCACCCGCCAGCTCCATCCCCGGCACCCCCGGCAGCCCCGTGCCCGCCGGTGCGCCCGCCGTCGGCCACGGCTTCGACGGCTGCTGCCCGCCCGTCCGCCCGGCCTCCTCGACCCGCACCGTGGACACCGCGGCCGCCGTCCCCGCCCCGCTGCTCCGGTGCCCCGCCCACAGGGCGACCACCGGCGCCGCCAGGACGGCCGCGAGCACCCCGGTGGTCACCACCCGCCGACGCACCGCCAGTGCCCGGCCCGCGTCCGGCGCCCGGTGCCGGGGGAAGCCGCCCTGGTCGAACCGCAGCCCCGACTCGGCCGCCGGCACCGCCCCCGCCCGCCGCACCGCACCGACCGCCGACGGCAGGTGGCCGATCACCGACGGCAGGTGGGCCGCTCCGGCGCCCGGGGGTGCCGGAGCGGGAGCGGGAGCAGCCAGCAGCGGCAGCCCGGACATCCCCGCCGCGCCCTCCGTCGCCGCACCGGCCACCCGCCCCGCCGTCCCCCGGCAGGTCGGGCAGTCCACCACGTGCTGCACCAGCTCCCGGCGCAGCGCCGGGCCGAGCACCCAGTCCCGCCAGGACTCCGCCCCGGCCCCGCCGAGCCGGTCCAGCTCCGGGCAGCTGCCCACCCCGAGCACCAGCAACGCCGCCCTGGTCCTGGCCACCTCCGCCTCGGCGGCGGCGAGCAGCGCGCGGGTCCGCTCGAACGGCAGGCCCAGCACCGCCGCCACCTCGTGCGGGGTCAGCCGGTGCCGGACGGACAGCTCCAGCGCCTCGCGCTGCTCCGGGTCGGTGCCGGCCGCCTCCGGCCAGGCGAGCGAGGCCAGCTCGCGCCGCCGCCGGGCCGCCTCGGCCTCGGTCGGCTCCGCCGTGGCGTCCCGTCCGGCGCCGCCCGCGAGCCGCCGCAGGCAGCAGTACCGGGCCAGCGAGAACAGCCAGGCCCGGACCAGCCCGGGCTCGGTCAGCCGGGCGCCGTGCCGCCGTGCCAGTTCGCGGGCCTCGCGCAGGGCGCCGGTGGCCGCGTCGTGCTCGCACAGCACCGAGAGGCAGTAGGTGAACAGGCCGTCCACCTGCCGGTCGTACGCCGCCAGCACGGCGGCCGGCGGCCCTTCAGTACGCGTTGTCACCCGTCCGACGGTAGAGACGGCGGGCGGCGCACCCCGGCCGTTCGCCGTGTATGTACTTCTTTCGGGTAACAACATCGCCCATCTGTGTGGGTTTGGGCCCGGCTCCGGTGGAGCAAGGCGTTGTCGGACCCAGGCGCTACGGTGGGCCGCATGGCTGCCCGTACCAAGACCACCGCCAAGCCGCGCCCGGCGTACCGCTGCACCGAGTGCGGCAACCAGCTGCCCAAGTGGGTCGGCCGCTGCCCGGAGTGCAACGCCTGGGGCACGGTCGAGGAGTACGGCGCGGTGCCGATCCGGACGACCGCCGCGGGCCCGGTCAGCTCGCCGGCCCGTCCGATCGGCCAGGTGGACGGCCAGGTCGCGACGGCCCGCTCGACGGGCGTGCCGGAACTGGACAGGGTGCTCGGGGGCGGGCTGGTCCCCGGCGCGGTCGTCCTGCTGGCCGGCGAGCCCGGCGTCGGCAAGTCCACCCTGCTGCTGGACGTGGGGGGGCCGGGCGCCCCCCCCCCGCCCCCCCCCCACGACGGGACCCGCGGGGGGTGGGGCGGGGCGGGGGTGGGGGGCCCGCGGGGGGGGCCGGTTAGTGGGGGGTGCCGCCC